>NZ_JBAVFG010000192.1:0-12918 GCF_049588135.1 Kaistella sp.
TGCAAAATGTGCATTGTTAAATTTCATTTGTAACATTGAGGAAGAAGGCGAAAAAAAATACAATTCATCGGAAGAGCTCACTGCTAGAGAAAAAGATGTACTTCTGCTCATTTGTGATGGACTGCGCTCTAAAGAGATTGCAGGAAAACTTTTTATAAGTACACATACCGTAGAATCGCATCGGAGAAATATGATGCTAAAACTTAATATTAATAATTCCTCTAAATTGGTAAAGTTTGCAATGGAAAACCGATTAATTGAATATTGATGTTGAAAAAATTCTTTACATTATCAAAAAAAAAGCAGATTGTAACAATCTGCTTTTTTGATAAAGAAGAAAGTTGAGGAATTTACTCCTCAACCCCCTTGAAAACATCACTCCCAATCCGGCATTTCTGCGTCAGGGAATAAGTCTGTCCTTTCATTGTTTTGCAATGTTAATTTTATAATTTTCTTAGCAGAAATTCCATCATTAGAGGTATTCATGAAAATAACTTCAGCATTATTAGGGGAAAACCTAGGGTCTAAATCATTACTTCCGTCTGGTTTTTTACTAAGTACAGAAAGGTCAATATTTTCATTTGTTTGTAAATTATAGATAAACAGATGGGTGTTAAGTTGTCGGTAATTCCCTTCTTGATGACCAGAAATATCATAACAATAGAGGAGCTGAGTACCATCAATAGAGAGGCTTAGTCCGCCAGCTGCACCTTGAACATTTTCTAAAATTGTTTTTATGGTATTTCCTAACAAGTCAATAATATAAATTTTCACATTATATCCATTGGCATCATTTGTTTTTAGAGCAACTTTACTT
Organism: Kaistella sp.; assembly: GCF_049588135.1. Lineage (GTDB taxonomy): Bacteria > Bacteroidota > Bacteroidia > Flavobacteriales > Weeksellaceae > Kaistella. Next base: position 818 of record NZ_JBAVFG010000192.1, read on the forward strand.
CCGTCATAACTCCATTCACACTCCGAAATGAAACTTCCATCTGGAGTGGTATAAACGAGTTGAAGTCCACTTCCATCTTTATTAATTCTATAGAGTTTAGTGAAATTCGCATAGAGAAGTTCTTTTCCGTTTTTACTCCAGGAGAAATCAATCCATGCATTATCAAAACCTGCAACAGGAACCGATGTTACCTGAAATGGATTTGAGCCATCAGGCTTCGCTGTAAAAATTTGCGCATTACCACCAACCGTTCTTAAAAATGCAATTAATCCAGTATTTTGATTAAGCCTAGGTCTCCAACTATTTGTGTTAGAAGGGGTAAATTGAAAATTCTTGTTCGACTCATCACTAGAGACGATATAATAATTACCGTTTGCTTTTTTTACATAATGAAAACGGTTGTTTGGGATGGTACTCGTTCTAAATCGAGATACAGGACTATTTACTTCAGGATTAATTCCATCTGAAACGATAACTTGCCAGTAATATGTCACTCCAAATTTCAGATTTTCTAAAAAATAATGCGTATCGGTTAGATCTTTTACCTCAATAATGTTGGAGTCAAAATCATTTTTAATGATTACCTTATATTTCAAAATATCTAATGTGTCCGGATCAGTACAACTCCAAGATAAATCGACCGAAAGCGGTTGATCTACTGCGTTATCTACAGGGCTTAAAAGCACAGGAGCTGATGGTGGACTATTTAATGAATCATCGTCGCTCATTTCGAAAACGACACTTACGACTTGACCTTCATTTTTAAAATTGACTCCTTGAAAAGAAGTTACATATCCAGAAAGTTCGGCACGAATCGAATAGTCCCCAAGTGGAACGTTTTCGATAATAAAACTGCCGTCTTCCTTTGTGAAAATAGTTTCCGTAGACGGAGTAGTATATATTTTCACATTTTTAATGGGCTGATTCGTTCCTTTTTTAATAACTACTCCTTTCAGTGTTCCTGTTTGTACCTTGTTTACCAAATCTTCATTACAAGAAACCATCGAAAAGAAAAAAAGAAAAAGCGCTAATATATTTATAGATTTTTTCATGATTTTAGTTTTTAGTTTTTTTTGAACCGAAATAATAATTGATCCCTAAACCAATCCTGACCCCCATATCTTTTCTTTTCCCATTGATAAGGTTGTCCCAATCATCAGTGAATCCCAAATCATACTGACTTACTGCGCGCAGGCCTAAGTTTTGACTTACTAAATACTCTAAGCCACCTCCTATCTGGGCTTTGTAAAGTGTTTTATTGGATAATGGAAACATTCCTGCCCCGGCATAAATAAAAGGAGATAGTTTATATTTAGGGAGTAGCAAACATTCTAGATTGAGCTCAGACATTAATACGTTTTTTTTGAAAATACCTTCGTTTTCAAAAGTAACCGCATTTACGTTGACCTCTGCATTAAGATAATCGTTAAAAAAATATTTAAATCCTAGTTTTCCACCTATATTCATCTTTGCATTAACATAGTCATCTTTGATTTTAAATCCTTCTGCGTATGCAAATACAGACATTTTACCTCGATCTTGGTCTGGGAATTTATTTCCTATAATTCTAGAATCATTGATTTTTTCTTCAGATGAATAATCATCAATAATTTTGTTAAAATCAAATGGGTTTTTTTGTTTATTGGCCCATATGTTATCTTTAACACCTTCAATAATTAAGGAAAGAACTGCTTTTTCAATCGCTTCTGTAACCGCAAGTTGAACTGGCTCGTTTTGAGTAACGCCAATATCAGATTCTAAGAGTCTTTCGGTATCGATAAATCGGAAGAAATTTCCGTTTACGCTAGTAGATAAAATTGTTTTTGAGGTGTAAACAGTCTTAAGAATTTCTCCTGTAGAAGTGGAGACCGCTCTTAAATAAACAGTTATTCTATCTTGTCTATACTGTGCCCCTGCTCCAAGTCCGAAATATCTAGCGCCAATACCTCCAGTCATCACATTGGTGTCATAAGATATTACGCCTCCTTCCAACAGTAAACCGGCAAAAAGTAAAGGGGGAAGAGATGAGCTTTCATTTGCATCATTTCCAGCGTATTCTTTTCTTGTACTGCGAATGATTTGTCTTTCATTCATAAGATTACCAATGTTTTCTCTTTCAATTGGGGTAAACCAATGACTATCTTCTAATGCTTTTAAAAGAATAGTTGTTGTTCCTTGTGGAATTGCAGTACTCCAACTTGCACCATTTTCAGCTGCCTTGTATTGCCCTGTTTGATCACGGAATTTATAAACACCTACTATGATTTTATCTTTAGGTGGGGGTAAGTTTCTTATTTTTGGACTGTAATAGGTATTTTCTCCCAATGTTGATTTTTCGCTACCATTGGGTAGATTAAATAAAGTACAATTATGAAGAGAGAATATAGTTACAGTCAAAAATGCTAGTTTTATAAGAGAGTGTGTTTTCATGTTTTTATTTTATTAGCTTCCTCCTGGGATTACAATTTGTGATTGTTCCCCAGTATCAGTATTAAGTATAGAAATAAGTAATCCTTGACCGGTTTGCGTTACTTCTAGATACATAGAACCAAAAACATAGGTTCCGGCTTTTAGGTCTCCACTCCCAAATTGATCTCCAAATAGTTTTTGAGAGAGCTGGCTTAATATTTGCCTGTTCATGCTGTCGGTAAAACTGCTTAAAGAATTAGAATTTGGAAAGTTGAAACTACTGTTACTTTTAGCACTGAACTGGTTTTGTGCAGTTGCAGAACTCAATAGCCATTGGTAATTAAAAGTGTCGCCTCCAAAAGCAGGATTGATGGGTTTATAAACGAATTGCTGTGCTTTTAGGTAAGAAAAACCCAAAAGTATTATTAAAAAAAGTATTTTTTTCATGATGTTTTCAGTATTTGAATTCTTTATTCCTAAGGCTGTTTTGGGAAATGTAATCAGCAAGGTTATCCAAAGCGATATTGGCTTCGGCTTCTAGTGATTCTTCATCAGGTTTTGAAATAAAACTATAAATTATTTGATCATCGATGCTTACAAAAATCCGACTGCTTCTACCAAAGGTTGGAAGTTCTGAAATGATAACCGTTCCGTCATTTTTTTTAGGAATCTGGTTGTATTTTTTAAAAAAAGAATCATAGAACAATTGTCCTATTCTTGTTTTGGTATCATCAATAGTAAGACCAGTTAGCTCTATATTGCCATCTGGTATATAAGTAACATCGGTGTTAAAATTTTTAGGATTTATTTCAAGGCTGTCTTTAGAGACTAGTCTATCGGTTTCTTCATCTTTTAAAAATAGATAAATCTTTAAGGCATCATTTCCCGCCAAATTAATATTGACTTCTGAAAGTGTTTTCGTTTCGTTGGGTTGAATAGAAAATTTTCCACTTTGTTTATTTGATGAGTTTCCGGATTTTCCTTTTTTAACAGATACAAGAATGTAATTAAGGTCATGAAAAATATTTGAATTGTTTATTACAACTGCATTTATTTTCAATAGGCCGTCATTATTATTAGTTATTATTTTCCCGGCTACTCCGCTATTTTTTTGTGCAGAGATTTTGCTAACCAAGGAGAACATGACTAGAATTGCGATGAGAGTTTTCATTTTCAAGGGGTTTTTTAGTAGTTTCTCATAAACATTGTCATATCATTGGCATTAATATTCATTTTCATTCCATTTGATATACTGTTACTTCCTGTAATATCAATATAATTCCTAGATCCGTTGATTTTTATTTCGGCATTAGTAGGGTAATTATTTGGATTTGTAAAATAGGTCGTATTGTAATCTCCTCTTTGTATAATTTCGAGGTATTTCAGTTTTCTGTCGATCACTTCAATATTATTATCATTCCCAATTTGGGTTGTAATATTTACGCTTCCGGCTTGACCTTGTTGTTGCAGATTTTCAGTTTGCTTATAATAATCAAGAACATTAGAACTGTTTATATTGTTTAAAGAGATTTCCTGAGCAATTCCGAAATGAATACAAACAATACAAAATATTATGCTTATTAATTTTTTCATGATTTCAGGTAAAAAACAGGGGAAATGATGAATTCCCCCTGATATCTAAAGACTTTTAAATGTAATTAGTTATTTTGAGTAACAGAAGCAACATTATTTATACCAGCTTGCACTCCTAGATGATAATTACCATCACCATTTTGAACATTATAAGCGGTATTATGGTATCCACTTTGGGTATCATTTGAATAGTTGCCATTACCTACTTGATATTGTCCTATCGTTTGGCTATCGTTGAATTGGAGACCAATAGCAGTATTCCAATTACCTCGTTGCGAATTTTGAACCTCATTATTGTCTCCATATTGTCTATGGTCTGCAGTGTTATGGTCACCACGTTGCAATAACGGCATAGTAGCATTTGCTATTTTGTTATCATTACCTTGTTGATACGCAACAGCTGAGTTAAAATCTCCATCTTGATCCAAAGAAACCTTATTACGATCTCCATATTGCGCAGTCCAGCTGTTGTTATCCTTGCCCACTTGTAATATGTCGATAACATTATGTTTACCATCGCTTAATGCCTCATCTCGGTTCCGTTTTCCGGTTTGAGTAATGGTTGCTGCATTGGAATCTCCAGATTGAGTAAGTTTATTCCAGTTTAATTCACCTGTTTGGTGGGTACTTACATCATTCAAAACTCCAGTTTGAGTGGTATAATCAACATTCCCTTGTGCGTAGGTAAAACCTACTGTCATAAGTGCGATTGCACTTGCTAATAATTTTTTCATGGTTAAAAAATTTTAATTGGTTATTTTGTTGTACAAATGTATAATGATTCTATAGGTCATGAATCATCGATGGTTATGAGATTACCAAAATCCATAAAAAGAATAAGAAGTCTGGTTAAAACACCTTTTAAAATATGTGGTATTTACGCAACAAGCTTTTCCTGACACTTAAAAAACTAAAAGTTAAAAGAGTGCAAATGACTTCCTTTTCTCACATTTTAATTAATATAATTGATTGTCATAAATAATAAAAAACTAGGAAACTATTTTTGTTTTTAAGTTTCTTTCTTATATTTGCAAACTTATTATGGAAGAAAATACATTTTTTTTGACAAAAGTTTCGCAGCTGTTCATAGAAAACGGCGCAAAAACTTTGACAATGGATGATATTGCGAAAGCTTTTGGGGTCTCCAAAAAGACTTTATATTTTAGATATAAAAATAAGGAAGAGCTTATTGAAGAAGTGCTTCATTTTAAACTAGAAGAAATTATTACCAGGTTAAAGCACCTAGATCAAACCATTGAAAATGCGATTGAAAGAATGCTTTGCAGAGATGAAGAAATGGATCAAGTTGCCGATTCAAATAATACCATTCTCATTAAGCAATTGGTAAAGTATTACCCAGCAATATTCAATAAACACATGATTGAATTTTCAGATAAGTTCTCAGAAGTTTTGGTTCACAACATCGAAAAAGGGAGAGAACAGGGATATTACAGAACTAATTTCGATGCAGAAGTATATTCAAAACTATTCTTTCAATTGATCATGTCCATGGAAAATCCTCTTTATGTGGATACCAATACGATTAATAAAGTTCATTATAAACATCAAATTATGAGTATGTATATGAACGCCATTACCAACGAAAAAGGAAAACAAATTTTAAAAAAATTAAACTATTAATATGAAGAAAGTACTTCAATTCTTCGCTATCACAACATTTTCATCAATGACTTTTGCACAGCAAAGTTTCTCGCTAGACGAGTCTTTGCAATATGCAATCGATCATAATGTGAATGTACGGAAAGCAAAAATCGACCGAACCATTGCTAATCAAAAAGTAAAAGAAACCATCGGAATTGGTTTACCACAAATAGATGGTCAAGCAAAATACAATTATTTTCTTAATATTCCTGTGCAATTACTTCCTGCTGAATTAGCGGGCGGCGATCCCGGATTGTATATTCCAATTAAGTTTGGCCAAAAACAAAGTATAACAAACGGATTAACATTAAGCCAACTTTTATTTAATGGTTCTTATATCGTAGGATTGCAATCTTCTAAAACCTACAAAGAGACTGCCGCTTTAGTGGAAGAGAAAATAGGAATTTCTGTAAAAGAAGGAATTATGATGGCTTATGCCGCTGTTTTAGTAACTGATGAAAACATTAAAACCCTTGAGGAAAACAGAAAAGTTATTGAAAAATCACTTTATGATACCAAAGAAACTTTTAAAATTGGGTTGATTGAATATCAAAATGTAGAGCAGCTGGAATACAGTTATAAAAGTCTATTAGCCAGTCAGCAAAATCTGAACAGAAGCAGAGAAAAAGCTTTGATGGCACTAAAATATTTAATGGGATATCCTTTAGATAATAAAATGGCATTGACTTCAACTTTAGATGAGTTAATTACTAAGAATGAAACTTTAATTGATCTAAACGGATCTTTAAATACCGACAAACATATCGATTCCCGATTAGCAGAAAATGCGCTTACCATTTCTCAACTCAAATTAAAATTAGAAAAATCGAAAGCATTGCCAACTCTTTCTGCGGCACTCGCCTCTAATTACAATGCTTTTAGTGATGATTTTAATTTTTTGAAATCTTCCCAGCAATGGTTTAATACCTCGGTTGTTGCCGTTCAGTTAGATATTCCAATTTTCAGTGGTTTACAAAAACACTGGCGAACCGAGCAAGCAAAGCTAGATTTAGAAAAAGCGAAACTCGATGTAGAAGACACCAAACGAAGTTTGAGCAACAAAGTCTACGCTGCCACGATCGATTATGATAACGCTTATAATTCTTATAAAAACGCTGAAGAATTAATTGCACTTTCATCCAGCATTTATAATAAGCAGAGAATTAAATTTAATGAAGGTATGGGAACAAGTTTCGATCTTCAACAAAGTGAAACTCAGTTATACGATTCACAAGCTAAATACTACCAGGCAGCTATCGAGTTGATTCAAGCAAAAACAAAACTTGACGAAGCTTTAGGAACTCTTTAATTAAAACTAATACTATAAAATCATTCAATGAAAAAGATATTAATACCAATTGTTATTTTAACCGGACTTTCTTCTTGCAAGAAAGATAATAACGTAAAAGACGAAAAACTTGAAATTCTAATCAAGAATAAAGATATTAAAGGAATCGAAGCTTATAAGGCGCGTCAGAAATTCAAAATAGATAGTCTTAATAATGTAGTGCTCAATATTGATGAGAACTTAGTTTCTATGGGAGTTGTTGCAGATGCGAGTGGAGTAGTTTCTACCAAAGAATTAGAAATCACTAATTTCGTTCATAATGTAGAGATCCAAGGAAATGTAACTACTGATCAAGATGTAAAAGTTCAACCGCAATTCGCTGGAACATTATCTTTATTTGTTGAAAAAGGACAGAATGTAACCAGCGGACAAGTCATCGGTAGAGTGGCTGATGGTGGCTTACGGGATCAATATCTGCAAGCACAAAACGGAGTTGCTGCAATGAAAGCTCAAGTTGCTTCTGCGCAATCCAACACCAATTTGGCAAAAATCGCTTACGAAAAACAGGAAGCACTTTGGAAACAAAAGATCGGATCAGAATTTCAATTCCTTCAGGCAAAAACAAATTATGAAGCCGCTCAAAAATCAGTTTCTGCATTGAGCAGCCAAGTCTCTGGTTTAGAAAGAGCTGCAGATGCTGTAAAAGCCAACTTAGCAAAAACTGCAATTGTTGCTCCATTCAGCGGTGTAGTTGATGAGGTGATTACCCAAAACGGACAGGTAGTTTCACCGGGAACAGATATCGTAAAATTAATTTCTTTAGGAATGATGCGTGTTCAAGCAGATGTTCCAGAATCTTATTTGGCAAAAGTAAGACAGGGAACTTCAGTGAAAGTATTCTTGCCGACTTTAAATCAAACCATTAGCTCTAATATAAGATTGGTTGGAAACTATATCAATCCAACAAACAGAACCTTTAAAATTGAAATTCCGATTTCTAATAAGGGAGGCGTTATTAAACCGAATTTATTGGCTCAAGTAAAAATTGAAGACTATGTAAATCCAAATGCAATCCAGGTCGGTCAACAGTATATTTATGAAGATGCATCAAAAAGATCTTATGTTTTTGTAGCATCTAATATTAAAGGAAAAGATGCGGTTGCCAAAAAAGTATTTGTAAATCCGGGTGAAAAATCTGAGAATTTAGTAGAAATTACAACAGGCTTAAAAGCGGGTGATGTCATTATTACCGATGGTTCTAAAAACCTAAGCGACGGTCAGAAAGTGAAATTAGCTCAATAATAAAATTCAATTAATTAGATTTTAATTAAAAAATATGAACGAAAATAAACACCACCAAAAAGAATCTTTCTTCTCAAGTTGGGCAGTTGATAATCGAACGACGGTTTATGTACTGACTTTCATTATCGTGCTTCTGGGGATTTTCTCCTTCTTTTCGATGCCGCGAGAAAGTTTCCCAGAGGTGGTTCAAAACAATATTTATATCTCTTCTATCTATCCCGGAAACTCTGCCGAGGATGTTGAAAAAGTGATTACAAAAGAACTTGAAGATAAATTCAAGAATGTTTCTGGTGTAACCAAAGTAACTTCCAACTCTTTTCAAGATTACGGTTTAATCGTAGTTGAGTTTGATGCGAAAGTAAAAGTCGCAGAAGCGAAACAGCGCATTAAAGATAAAGTAGATGAAGCAAAAGGAGGTCAGGATTGGCCAAGTTTAGATTCCGGTTCCAAAGTAGAGCCCAGCGTTTTCGATTTGAATATTTCGGAAGAACTTCCTATTCTTAATATCAACTTGAAAGGGAATTATCCGAAATTCACTTTAAAACAATATGCTGAAGATTTAAAAGATGACTTAGAAGATATTTCGGAAGTGAAAGAAGCGGTAATTTTAGGTGTTGATGATAATGAAGTTGAGGTCGCTTTGGATTTATTTAAAATGAATGCTGCAGGCGTAAGTTTCGACCAAGTAATCAACGCCATTAAAAATGAAAATATTACTATTTCTGGGGGTAATTTAGTTACAGACGGTAATCGTGAAAACGTTCGTATTAAAGGACAGATTTCTTCGCCATCAGATTTGAAGAACTTCATGGTAAAACCAGGAATAAGAATCCAGGATATTGGTAGCGTCAATTTTCAAGAAAAAGAAAAAACCACTTTTGCGAGAGAATCGGGGAGAGATGTGGTGATGATTAACTTGAAGAAAAGAGCAGGAACCAATATGATTACTGCAATTGATCAAGCAAAAGAAAAAATCGAAGCTGCACAGGAAACCTATTTGCCAAGAGATTTGGAGGTGACTTTAACTTCTGATCAATCTTCAGCAGTAGAACATCAGGTAAATGAATTAGCAAACCATATCTTAATAGGAATCCTTTTAGTAATGGCAGTTTTAAGTTTCTCTATGGGAATGAAAAACGCATTATTCGTAGGAACTGCAATTCCGTTATCAATGTTAATCGCTTTTGCGGTTCTTCAAATGGCGGGAATCACATTGAATACGATGGTTCTTTTTGCAATGGTAATGGGTCTCGGGATGTTGGTGGATGATGGAATCGTGGTTGTAGACAATGTTTATGCCAATATGGAAAAAGGTTTACCCAGAAGATTGGCTTCTAAATATGGGATTGGTGAAATTGCTTTCCCTGTAATTACATCAACTTTAACTACCGTTTTTGCCTTTCTTCCAATGTTGCTTTGGCCAGGAATTATGGGTGAATTTATGAAGTATTTCCCGATCACTATTTCGGTTACTTTGATGGCTTCGCTTTTTGTGGCATTAATAATTAATGCTTCAATGACGGGTGGTGCAATGACTTTAGAAAATAAAAATATTTCAAAAAACCAGGCAAAAAAATATACCCTAATTTTTGCAATTCTGATGGTTGTTTTTGGAATTTTAAGATTGGTGACAGGAATTACATATTTCTTCGGAATAGTGACTTTCTCAGCATTGGCAATTATTGCAATCTGGCTTTACAAAGGATTTTTCCATGATAGAATTGAACATTTTCAACATACATTTTTCCCAAGTCTCGCAGAGAAATATCAGGATTTTATCAGCAATTTATTGAATGGTAAAAAACCTAGAAATGCCTTTTTAGGAGTGATTGGAGTTTTGGTTTTCTCGTTCATCCTTTACGGAGCAATGATGGGAATAGGACGTTCAAAAGTATTGTTCTTCCCGGAAAATATTCCAAAACAAACCATCGTTTACATGGAATATCCGCAAGGAACGGATATTAACAAAACAAATATTGCGACCAAACAAGTTGAAGGAAAAATTCTTCAGGTTCTTAATAAATATAAGAATAAAGATGGATCCAATTATATGGTAGAATCCATGGTAACTTCTGTGGGGAAAGGCGCAACCAATCCACAAGTTGATGCTGGCTCACAAGCAGATACTCCGTTTAAATCAAAAATTACGGTAACCTATGTTGAGTATGCTAAAAGAAAAGGAATCAACACAGCCGATGTTATGGAGGATATTCGTAAAGCGATTCCAGATATTCCGGGCTTTACTTATACCGTAGAAAAAGATGCAAACGGTCCACCAGTTGGTTACCCTATTTCAATTGAATTGAAAGGAGACAATTACGATGACTTACTTGATGAAGCGCATAAAATGATTACGTTTATCAATGGTCAAAACATTACAGGAATCGAGAAACTTCAGTCAGATATTAATAAAGACAGCCCAGAATTAATTATCGATATTAATCGTGAAACTGCAGGTAACTTAGGAGTATCAACTGCATACACTGGAATTACTTTGCGTAGAGCTCTGTTCGGACAAGATGTTTCTACCTTTAAAGATGTAAAAGATGATTATGACATTGCAGTAAGATTACAACAAGATCAACGTAGAAATACAAGTATTTTATTCAATCAGCCAATTACACTGCAAGGTCCTAACGGAACCATTCAAGTTCCGATGTCCACTTTTGCAACGATGAAAGAGGATACCACTTTTAATAAAATTAAAAGAAAAGACAACAGCCGTACAATCATGGTTTATTCTGGAGTGTTGAAAGGCGCTAACTCTAATGAAATCGTGCAAAAGATTCGTACTTCATTGAAGAATTATAAAACATCTGACGGCATTACTTATACCTTTGGTGGTGAGCAGGAGGAGCAAGGTAAGAATATGAATTTTCTATTGTTTGCGCTATTCTTGGCGATGTCATTAGTGACTTCAATTATTGTTTTCCAGTTTAATTCACTGTCGAAAACGATGATTATTATGATGACAATTCTGTTGAGTTTTTCTGGAGTGTTCTTAGGATTAGCAATCTTTGGAATGGACTTCGTAATCTTAATGACGATGATGGGAATTATTTCCCTCGCCGGAGTTGTAGTGAAAAACGGAATTGTACTAATGGATTTCTTCGTCCTCAAGCTCGATGAGAAAGTGCTCGAAAAAGGAGTAGAAACTCACGACGATTTAGAATTAGAAGAAGTAAAAGAAATCATCGTACAATCTGGGAAAGAACGTTTACGTCCAGTATTATTAACAGCGACGACGGCGATTTTAGGATTAATTCCCTTAGCAATCGGATTAAACTTTGACGTTGCTTCGTTCCTAACAACCTTGAATCCGCATTTCTCTTTAGGTGGAGACAACGTGTCATTCTGGGGTCCATTAGCCTGGACGATTATTTTCGGACTTTCATTTGCAACCTTCCTAACCTTGATTATCGTACCGGTAATGTTCTACATTATCTCAAAACGAAAAATCAATAACAGAATAAAGTATTTGAAAAAGCACGCACACGACGCGGAAGATGAAGCAGAAGAAATCGAAAGATTAAGAAAACTTTATCCGGATGACAGTCATTTGCAAAATTTAAAATCAGAATAAATACCGACTTTAAATATAAATCCCTGAAGATTACTTTTCTTCAGGGATTTTTTTTATAACAATAATTCAATGAATCATATTGGTTTACTATTCCTGACTTTAATTATCGTTTTTGTTGTTTATTATATTGTTGCAAAATTAGAAGAACGGTTTTCAACTAAGGAAAAAGAAGATTATGATCTTTTGATGACAGAAGACTTCGAGCATATTCATCCAGAAAACAAAATGGAATTTTAATACTTGAAATTAACTTTAATATAAAAC
>NZ_JBAVFG010000193.1:0-12369 GCF_049588135.1 Kaistella sp.
CAACAAAACCCACTTCAATTGCTCTGAGAATGGTCTTTATTTTAGACCGTTTTTTTTATTTTTTGGATTAATGGTGATTGTCATTTCTAAAATTTTATTAAAAAAATAAAATTTAAATTAAATCAAACTTTTTATTTTTACAATCATTTGATCTCCTAATTCATCCGCTTCTTCTTGTGAAAAAGCTTCGGTATAAATCCTAATAATCGGTTCTGTATTCGATTTTCTCAAATGTACCCAATTATTTTCAAAATCTATTTTTACTCCATCAATGGTGGAAATATCTTCTGTTTGATACTCTTTTTCCATTTTAGTTAAAAGTGCATCAACATCAATTTCAGGTGTTAATTCAATTTTCTTTTTACCCATAAAATAACTTGGATAAGTTGCTCTAAGTTCAGAAACCGTCTTGTTTTCTTTCGCCAAATGCGTCAAAAATAACGCCACACCTACCAAAGAATCTCTCCCAAAATGCAAATCCGGATAAATAATTCCTCCGTTTCCTTCACCACCGATTACTGCATTTTTTTCTTTCATTAAAGTGACTACATTCACTTCGCCGACGGCACTTGCAAAATATTCTGAATTGTGATTTAAAGCAACATCTCTCAACGCACGGCTTGAACTTAAATTAGAAACCGCTGCTCCTTTTTTATTTTTCAACAAATAATCGGCTACGGCAACCAAAGTATATTCTTCGCCGAAAAGCTCACCGTTTTCATCAACCAAAGCCAAACGATCAACGTCGGGATCAACAACAATTCCCAAATCTGCTTTTTCTTTTTTCACGAGTTCGCAAATCTCGCCCAAATGTTCTTTCAATGGTTCGGGATTGTGCGGAAACTGTCCGTTTGGTTCGCAATATAATTTCACGACTTCGCAACCTAAATCTTCTAAAAGCTGAGGAATTGCGATTCCACCCGTAGAATTCACGGCATCTACAACGATTTTGAATTTCTTTGACTTAATGGCTTCTGCATCGACCATTGGCAAATCGAGAATCTGTTGAATATGAATATCAAAAGCGTCGTCCCGCGTTTCGTATTTTCCTAAATCATCAACTTCGGCATAGTCGAAATCTTGACTTTCTGCTAAAGCTAAAACTTCTGCGCCATTTTCTCCGGTAATGAATTCGCCTTTTTCGTTCAATAATTTCAAAGCGTTCCATTGTTTCGGGTTGTGAGAAGCGGTAAGAATAATTCCGCCATCCGCATTGAGTTTCGGAACCATTATTTCAACGGTCGGAGTTGTAGAAAGTCCCAAATCAACAACATGAATCCCCAAACCTTGCAAAGTTGCGGTGACCAAAGAATTCACCATCGCACCAGAAATTCTCGCATCACGACCGATCACTAAAGTTAAATCTTTTTTATTTTTATTTTTCTGAAGCCAGGTTCCGAAAGCGGAAGTGAATTTCACCACATCAAGCGGCGTCAAATTTTCATCAACTTTACCACCGATGGTTCCTCGGATTCCTGAGATACTTTTTATTAAAGGCATAAATTAAAATTATTTAATTCTTATAAAACCATTTTGTTGACGTCAACGAAATGGTTGTTCATTTAATCATTTTCCCGATGTCGGGAAAATGACATTTAAAACTTTTGCAAAAATACGAAGATTTCATTACAAAACTTACAAAAGAAACAATCGAAAATCAAAGTTAAGTATTTACTTACAATATGATTACCTACAAAAAACCGCTCGGAAGCTGCTGTGATTTTATATTAAAAAATCTCAACTAAAGATTTCCAAATATCTCATCTGTAGAAAAACTCAATTCAGGAAAGGTTCTCGAAGGAATAATTTCGCATTCTGTTGCGGGTTTTAGTCCAATATAAATTCCGTTTTGTAAAACGAAAACTTGAATATTTTTATCGGCAGGATGCACAATCCAATATAACAACTTCCCTTCTGATCAATAAATTATATGGGCGGAGAAGAAAATTTTTGTAAAGATTTTCATGAAATTCTAATCAATAAAAGCTTGTGTCGACAAAAATTTTTATAGAGTCCTAATTCTTATAAATGTTGATTATTCGGCGAAGTTAATTGAACCTGAAAACCCTAATTCTTCAGAAAACAAATGTGCAAAAAAAATTACTTCTTTAGTAGTTTCAAACATGGAAAATGGTTATCTGCAAAAATAAACGGTGAAAATAAAGAAACAGTAGCTGTTTCCTATATTTATTAAAAAAATAAAAAAATTACAATTACTGTGTCATTTGTTATAAATAAAGAAGGAAATATTGAAGGGGTATCACTTGACAAAAGCTCAGGTTTAAAGCAATACGATGAAATGCTTATTCATGCTGTAAACTCCGTAAAAAAGAAATGTAAACCTGCAAAACATCATGGAATGTCTGTGAATTACAGATTCAAAATATCTATTTCTTTCGATGATTATTAGATAGCTTCTTCATGATAATCCCCTGCCATTCTGTCACAAAAATTCTTATCTTTGCACTCTAAATAATTCAAAATTTAAAGTTTAAAATTCAATAGTAAAAACCTTGAATTTTAAGCCTTGATTCTTAAATCAAATGTTGTGCAAGAAAAATATATAGACGAGACCAAACAAGGCGAAGCTTTTGCCATTGCCGAAAAACCAGATAATTCTAAAAAATTATTCTTAGAAAGTTATGGTTGCCAAATGAACTTTTCCGATTCTGAAATTGTGGCTTCTATTCTTAATGAGCAAGGTTATAATACCACTTTGAAAGTGGAAGAAGCTGATTTAATTTTGTTAAATACCTGTTCCATTCGTGAAAAAGCGGAGCAAACCGTGAGAATGCGTTTGGCTCAATTCAAAAATTTAAAAAAGGAAAAACCAAATCTTACCGTTGGCGTTCTCGGTTGTATGGCAGAACGTTTGAAAGCCAAATTTCTGGAAGAAGAACAGTTGGTCGATTTGGTTGTTGGTCCCGATGCTTACAGAGATTTACCGAATTTATTAAAAGAAACCGAAGACGGAAGAGATGCCATCAACGTTATTCTTTCCAAAGAAGAAACGTATGCCGACATCAATCCGGTTCGTTTGGGTGGAAACGGCGTTACAGCTTTCGTTACGATTACCCGTGGTTGTGATAATATGTGTACTTTTTGCGTCGTGCCATTTACGCGCGGAAGAGAAAGAAGTCGCGATCCGCATTCGATTATCGAAGAATGCAAAGGTTTGTGGGAAAACGGTTACAAAGAAATTACTTTGCTCGGTCAAAACGTAGATTCTTACCTTTGGTACGGCGGCGGACCGAAAAAAGATTTCAAAAACGCCACAGAAATGCAGAAACTCACGGCAATTAATTTTTCTCAACTTTTAGATATGGTTGCGATTGCAGTTCCGAAAATGCGAATCAGATTTTCTACTTCCAATCCGCACGAAATGACGGAAGAGGTTTTCAAAATGATTGCAAAACACGACAATATTTGCAATTACGTTCACCTTCCTGTTCAAAGTGGAAGCGACAGAATTTTGCAATTAATGAACCGTCAACACACGCGACAAGAATATTTAGATTTAATAAAAAAAGGAAAAGAAATTGTTCCCGACATTTCATTTTCACAAGATATGATTATTGGTTTTTGTAGCGAAACCGAAGAAGATCATCAACTTACTTTATCTTTAATGAAGGAAGTTGAGTACGATTACGGCTATATGTTTTCCTATTCCGAAAGACCGGGAACGCCGGCTCACAAAAAGATGGAAGACGATATTCCTGCTGATGTAAAACAGCGAAGATTGGCGGAAGTTATTGCTTTGCAAGGCGAACTTTCCCGAAAAAGAATGCAAGGTTACGTCGGAAGAACCCACGAAGTTTTAATTGAAGGAACTTCCCGAAAAAACGAAAACCAATGGAAAGGAAGAAATTCTCAAAATGCAGTTTGTGTTTTCGATAAATTAGAAGGTCAGAAATTAGGCGACATTGTGACTGTTTTTGTTCACGGAAATACGCAGGGAACGCTTTTGGGGGAAACGGTTTAGATTTATTCGTTTCAAGTTTTTTTAATGATGAAAAAAATTAAAATCAATAAAGCGGTATTAATTTACTTTTCTATAAGCTGGCTTTTAGGAATCTTTACTTATTTTTTTAGCTTTTACAATGAAGATCGTTTTATGATATTCTGGTTTTTTGCTATTGCATTTAATGCTGTAATCAATCTGGTAGCTTTAATTTTTTTATTGATTTTAACTTTAGTTTTTATAGAAAATCGAAGAGAATTTGTTACATCAAGTCTTCTATTGCTTTTCAATTTCCCTTTTATAGCAAGTTTTATAGTATTAGTAAATTCGTTATTTGAATAAAAAATCATTTTAAAGGAAGTAAGTTCCAATAAACTTAAAAAAATGCACAACCTTCAAAACATACAACTCATCAATAATATTTCGGCACTTTTAGAAAGTGCCCGAAAAAGTGTTGCGGTTGCGGTAAATCAAGCGATGGTTCTTACCTATTTTGAAATTGGTAGAATGATTGTGGAAGAAGAGCAAAACGGACAAGAAAGAGCAGAATATGGCAAAACTTTACTGAAAGATTTGTCGATTGGTTTAACCGAAAAATTTGGAAAAGGTTTTTCTGCTTCAAATTTACAACAGATGAAGCAATTTTATTCATCATACTCAATTTCACAGACAGTGTCTGTGAAATTACAAAACACTGATAATCAACAAAATGAAATTTCGCAGACAGTGTCTACGAAATCTGAAACCAACTTAAATCCACTTTCATTATTGCTTCAAAAAGTGGATAGTGAACAGAATAAAATTTTACAAAACTTCAATCTTTCGTGGTCGCATTATCTTAAATTAATGAGAATCAAAGACTTGAACGAAAGAAAATTCTACGAAATTGAATCTTTTAAAAACAATTGGAGTTTACGAGAATTGCAACGTCAATACGATTCTGCATTATATACAAGATTGTCTTTAAGCAAAAATAAAGAAGAAATTTTGCAGCTTTCCGAAAAAGGACAAATTATAGAACAGCCAAAAGATTTAATAAAAGATCCTTATATTTTAGAATTTCTGGGACTTCCCGAAAAAAATCAATATTCCGAAAGTGATTTGGAGCAAAAACTCATCGATAAATTAGAACATTTCCTTTTGGAATTGGGGAAAGGTTTCACTTTTGTTTCTCGACAAGAGCGCATTACTTTTGATGAAAAACATTTCAAAATAGATTTGGTTTTTTATAACAGAATTCTGAAATGTTTCGTTTTAATTGATTTGAAAATTGGCGAATTGAGGCATAAAGACATTGGACAAATGCAAATGTATGTCAACTATTTTGACCGAGAAAAACGCTTCGAAGATGAGAACAAAACCATCGGAATTATTCTTTGTCAGGACAAAAGTAAAGCTTTGGTAGAATACACTTTGCCCGAAAATAACGACCAAATTTTCGCAAGTAAATACATGACCATTCTTCCATCAAAAGAAGAACTGAAAAATCTATTGGAATTCAATAACGACAACAACTAAAAAATGACAGACTTACAATCCATAAAAACCCGCTTCGGAATCATCGGAAATTATCCAGTGCTTAATCGTGCATTGGAAAAATCTATTCAAGTTGCACCAACCGATATTTCGGCATTGGTAATGGGAGAATCTGGTGTTGGAAAAGAGTTTATTCCGAAAATTATTCATGCGGAATCTCGCAGAAAACATCAACCTTATATCGTTGTAAACTGCGGCGCAATTCCTGAAGGAACAATTGATTCCGAACTTTTTGGTCATGAAAAAGGCGCTTTTACGGGCGCAACTTCCACCAGAAAAGGCTATTTTGAAGTCGCAGATGGCGGAACAATTTTTCTAGATGAAGTGGGCGAATTGCCCTTACAAACGCAAGTTCGATTGTTGAGAGTTCTGGAAAGTGGTGAATTTATGAAAGTAGGTTCTTCGCAAATTCAGAAAACCAATGTGAGAATTGTTGCCGCTACCAACGTGAATATGTTGAATGCAATTAATGACGGAAGATTTCGAGAAGATCTATATTATCGTTTGAACACCGTACAAATTGACATGCCTACTTTGCGAGAAAGAAAAGGAGATATTCATTTGCTATTCCGTAAATTTGCGATAGATTTTGCGGAAAAATACAGAATGCCCGAATTGGTTCTTACGAATGATGCAATCAGTTATTTAGAAAACTTTCCTTTCCCTGGAAATGTGCGCCAATTAAGAAATTTGGTAGAACAAATGACTGTAGTTGAGCAAGAACGAACAGTAAATTCGACAAAATTAGGAGAGTACATTCCGATGCAGTCGCAACTTCCGGCAGTGATACAGAAAGGTGGTGGGATTTCTTCGAATGATTTTAATTCAGAAAGAGAAATTATGTACAAGATCCTTTTCGACATGAGAAACGACTTGAACGATTTAAAATCCTTAACTTCGGAATTGATAAAAAATCGTGAAAACAGTGATTTTAGCCATCAGGAAAAAAACCTCATCAACAGGGTTTTTACTCCAGAAACACAAGTTCAGAATTCAAATTCACTCTTGTATTTTGAAAATAATAATGCCAATCAATTTAAAAATCCTACGATAATTTCTGAAGGAAACGAAGATTACGGTGATGTTGAAGATATTGAAATGGAAGAAGCCAAACCTGATTCTCTTTCGCTTCAAAACAATGAAAGAGAACTGATTGTGAAAGCTTTAGAAAAACATAAAGGCAGAAGAAATAAAGCCGCCGATGAATTGGGAATTTCGCAGCGAACATTGTACAGAAAAATTAAACAATATAATTTAGAAGAATGATAAAAAAAAGTAGGAAGTCGGAAGTTGGAAATCAGAAGAGATTAGTTGTCTTTTTTCTTGTTTCTATTCTTTTTATTCTCGAAAGTTGTTACAGTTTCACCGGTTCTTCCTTAAGTCCGGAAACAAAAACGATTCAGATTAGAGAATTTCCGAATAATTCTGCTTTGATGAATCCGAATTTATCGCAACAATTTTCTACGGATATTCAAAACAGATTTTTGCAAAGATCAGGCTTAAAAGGAACAACAGAAAAACCCGATATTTTAATTGAAGGTGAGATCACCAATTATTCGATTACGCCAACAACGATTTCTTCCTCAGTGAACGCTCCTGGAGGAAATATTCAAGCAGCACAAAACAAGCTAACCATCACTGTAAAAGTGCATTATGAGAACAGCGTAGAACCTGAAAAAAGTTTCGATAAAACCTATTCTGACGAAGCAGCTTTCAGCAGCGATTTAGATATCAACGCCATTGAAACGTCACAAGTGAAAGTGGTGAACGAGAGAATCATCAATAAAATTTTTAATGATATTGTAGCCAACTGGTAAAATGAACGGAAGAATTTTAGAATTAGCCAAAAATCCAGACCAATTTCAGATCAAAGATTTGGAATTGCTGAACAGTGAGATTAACAAACATCCTTATATTCAGAGTTTGCGAGCATTGCATCTTTTAGGGACGCATCGATTAATGCCAGAAAATTATTCAAATGAACTTTCAATAACTGCGGCCTATACCACGGATAAAAAAATTCTTTATCAGTTGATTAATTCTGTTGATGAGGCAAAATCTTCAATTGAAATTGTTCCTGAAACTGTTGTAGAAAGTGAAGTTGCCCAAGAAGAAACGCATTGTAAGTTCACCCAAACTCTATCTAAAAATATTGAATTACCAAAACCAGTTTTTGTAAACGGTGAATTAAATAGAATTTTATTCGAAGGTGAAGAAGATTTTCTGGAAAAAGAAATTGAAACTATTGATTTAGAATCTACCATTGAATCAGGAAAAATTGTTACTCAGAAATTAAGTTCAGAAAATCTTCAAACTGAAGTTCCTGTTATTTCTAAAGTGGAAGATGCTGAAACTTTTAGTAAAGAAAAGCTTGTTGAAGAAGAAATTATTAGCACCGAAAAAACGACGATTGAAGACGAAAGCGAATTGAGTTTTCACGCTTTAGCAGAATTTTTACCAGAAGTAAAAATAACATCACCCTTAATAAAAGAGGAAATTAAAGAAATTGAAAAACCCGTTTTGAATAAACATGAAACGGAAATGCAAAAATTGATTGCAGAAGTTGAAGCAAAAATGAAAGCTTCAAAAAAGCTAAAAACAGTTGAAGTAGAAGAAACCATCATCAATTCTGATGTTAATTTTTCTGAAACTCAAGAGTTTGAACTTTCAAAACCAAAAGAAAAGGAAGTTGCTATTAATGAGCAAGTTGAAATTGAAACTCCGGAAATCTCTAAAATTCAAACTGAAGAAAAAGAAACAATTGTTGAAACAAATAGTTCTTGGAAGCCGATGTCTTTTTCAGCGAATACTCCAGATGCTTTAATTTCTACAAAAACCGAAGAAGTTAACATTCCAAAAATCATTAATGAAACTCATCAAGAAAAAGACCAACTAAAACAAGATAATCTTTCGGAGGAAAGACCAATTTTCAATGTTTCTTTTTTCAGCGAAAATCTTTCTGCTTTAAAAAACAAAGAAGTTTTAAAAGAGGAAAAATCAACTGAAACCATTGAGGACAGTAATGTCCCTCAGTTTATTAATACTTGGCAAAGCTGGCTTAAAATAGACCGAACCAAAGAAGAATCGAAAGAAAAAATCGAAATTTCAATTACCGAAATCAAAAATAAAGTCATCGAAGACTTTATTGAAAAAGAACCGAAAATCTCGAAATTAAAAGAAGAATCGGATTTCGTAATAAAAGAAAGGAATGATGATATTTCGCATTTGATGACTGAAACTTTGGCCAACATTTATACTGAACAAAAATTGTACGCAAAAGCAATTAAAGCATTTGGAATTCTATCTGAAAAATATCCTGATAAAAAAACTTATTTTGATGATAAGATAAAGCAAATCAAAGAATTACGGCAGAATAAATAAAAGCAAGCCCACTCGATTGTCGTGGATTCGCTTTTATTCTTGTTTTCTAAATTTACAAACATTTGTGCATCCTCCCGTTTACCTCACTGATTCACAAAGCTTTAAAAAATTTTCTTCGACAATCTTAAAATGAGATGGTTTTTCCGTAGAAATCCAGAAAACCATTGACAATGAGTTTGTTCCAAATTTTTCAACGAATAACTCCTTATTCAATCGGTAACATTCCCGCAATAATCTTTTGATTCTGTTTCGGTCGTGGGCTTTTTTAAAGTGCCTTTTGGAAACAGAAACACCAACTTTCTGATTGTTAAAAGAGAAATCTTCCTGCGGCTTTTTCTCTAAATCAAGCGTGATGATTCTTAAGTTTTCACAGGTTTTCCATTTGCCTTTTTCGAAAAGCAAACCGATTTCTTTTTTATGTTTCAGCTTTTCCTCTCTCGGAAGTTTGAAATCAGTCATTTTTTTTTATTAAATAATTAATCACTTCCGAAGCCGCATAAAGCCCGAAAATAGCAGGAATATAACTGATGGTTCCATAGAAAGATCTTTTAAAATTCGTTCCATCTGTCATCTTTAAACTTTTCTCATCTTGAATTTCAGTGGAAAAAACACACCTGATTCCTTTATCAATATTTTCTTTTTTTAATCGTTTTCGAACTTGCTTGGCGAGATGGCAACTTTGGGTTTTGTGAATGTCGCGAACCAAAACTTTCGAAGGATCCATTTTCCCGCCAGCACCCATACAACTTACGATTTTCACTTTCCTTTTGCGAGCATTTAGAATTAAAGTAACTTTCGGTGACACACTATCGATACAATCTAAAACATAGTCATAGCGTTGATTATCAAAGATAACTTCCATATCCTCAGGATTCAAAAACTGATTGAGTTGTGTGAGTTTTAAATTGGGATTAATATCTAGAAGTCGCTCGCCAACTACCTCAACTTTTGGTTTTCCGAGAGTTGAAGTTAAGGCTGGAAGCTGGCGATTAATATTGGTAAGATCTACAGTATCACCATCTACGATGGTCATTTTTCCTACGCCGGCTCTCGCCAAAAACTCCGCTGCAAATGAACCCACTCCTCCCAAACCAATCACTAACAGATTGGCTTTTTGCAGTTTATCTAAACCGTTTTCTTTAATTAGCAATTCTGTTCTTTCGAGCCAGTCTTTTTTCATTTTAAAAAGGAAATATTAATTTTTTTAGATTTTCGTTGATTTGTAAAATGAGATTTTCCATTTCAATATTTTTCAGGTTTGCAACCTTTTGATAAATTAATTGAATGTCAATATCAGAATCATCGGTTTCGAGAAAAAGTTTTGTCAATGGGAAACCTTTTACAAATTCCTGCAAATTTACATTTTGCAAAACAGATTTTCCAAAACTTAAATAAAAATCGTGCTTTTGTAAATCCAAACCAATGGTGTTTTTTTTGTTAAACCCGTGAACAATCATCGGAACCTTCGCTTTCTTTTTAAAATAAATCAGTTGAGAAAACCTTCTGACACAATGAATAATTAAAGGTTTTTGTCGTTTGTTGGCTAATTCAATTTGTCTCTCAAATAACGCTTCTTGTAGGGTATCATCAATGTTAATCAATCCATCTAAACCACATTCACCAATTGCCAAACAATTCTTATGTTTCGAGATTTCTTTTAACCAAACAAACTGTTCTTCAGTAAATTCCAAACTTAAATTAGGATGAATGCCTGCAGAGAAAAAGCCATTTGGTGGAGATTGACCAACACGCAAATTATAAATCCCTGCGTTCTTTTTTAAACAATGATGATGGAAATCAAAATAAGTCATCCTCAAAAATAACTAAAAAGTGAGATCCTAAGGTTAAAAATTCTTTTAAAATATATTTAATTTTCTTTAACTTTACTAAAAACTAAAACATCAATGAAAAAAAAATTTACTGAAAAACAAATTCATATTTTAAATGTTGCCGAAAAACTAATCGCAAAAAAAGGATTTGAAGGAACATCAGTCCGAGATATTTCCAGTGAAGCTAAAATAAATGTTGCGATGATTTCTTACTATTTTGGTTCCAAAGAAAAAATGATGTCGTATCTCTATCGCTACCGAGTGCAAAAAACCAGAGAAAGTTTTGCAGAATTCGCAGAAATAATCAGAGAGGGAAAACCCGAGATGCAAATGAAAGAATTGATAAAATATGTGGTGAATCAATTATTTAAATTCAATTATTTTCATGGTTTTGTTACCCAGGAACTTCGTCACACCGAACATTTAAAAGAAGATTTATTAGAATTCTATACGACTTTCACTTCCAAAATTGATGATGTTATAAAAAAAGGTGTCGCATCTGGCGTATTTGCCAATGCTCCAAAACCGGAAGATATTTTAACACTAATCGTAGGTTCTTCTCTATTTGTTATTAGAAATAAAAAGTTTTACCAATTATACGTTTCAGGCAAAGAAGAAAATTACTTCGATGAATCGGAGAAAAAAGTGATGGCAAGTCTTTTAGTGACTGTTTTTTCACTTTTAGGGTATCATCCTGATTAAATTATTAGTTAAATTATCATAAAAAAAAATCTATTGATAAAAAAGTTATATTTTTGCACCCTGAACCGCAGAAATTACATTTAAAAATAAGTTCTGCTATATTATATTTATGAAAAAGTATTTAATTATTACACTTGCATTCTTTGCATTATCTGCCTGCAACAGGCAACAGGATTTAGCATTGAAAAGTGCAGATAAAGATTATATCTTAAAGGTAGCCAACGAAAAATTTGAAAAGAAAAAGTGGAAAGACGCTTTGGCTTTATACGAAAGGCTTTCAAACCTAGTAGCAGGAACCGATGACGCACCAAATGTCGTGTATAACTCTGCATACGCTAATTATTATGACAAGAATTACAAATTAGCTGGTCACCAATTCAAAAATTTTTCGGTTACATTCCCACAAGACAAACGTGCAGAAGATGCTGCGTACATGTCGGCGCTTTGTTATTATGAAGGAAGCATGGATTATAACTTAGACCAAACGAGTACAGATTTAGCCATTAATGAACTGCAAAATTTTCTTAATAATTACCCTGAATCTAATCGTGCAAAAAACATCGATCAATTAATTGATGAATTGACTTATAAATTAGAATTTAAGGCTTATGAAAATGCAAAGCAATATTACAAAATGGCAGATTATAAAGCTGCGAGTACTGCTTTTGAAAATGTATTAGATGATTTCCCAAGTACGAAACTTCGTTCTAAAATATACGATTACATGTTGAAATCTAAATATGAATTAGCTGTTAACTCCATTTATAGTTTAAAGAAAGACCGTATTGAAAGTGCTTTGTCATTTACAAAACAAATCGAAAGAGATGCTCCTGGAACCGACAATGCAAAGACTGCCGTAGATCTTCGAAATAAGTTATCGAAAGAGAAAGAAACTTTTGCTGAACTTGAGAAAAAAGTAGAAGCTCGAAATAAAGAACTGAAAGACAAACAGCAAGAAGC
>NZ_JBAVFG010000194.1:0-15340 GCF_049588135.1 Kaistella sp.
CGTCAATGTTGACGAGAGGTTTTTTTTAAGGCAAAATATTTAATAATATTCTAAAATCCCAAATCGCCATTCACTTCTCTCACAGCTTTTGCAGCGGTTGCGAATTTTTCTTTTTCGGCGTCGGTTAAAGAAATCGTTACGATTTTCTCAACTCCATTTGCACCAATAATTGCCGGAACTCCCAAACAAATATCGCTTTCACCATATTCACCGTCCAACATTAATGAACAAGGAATCATTTTTTTGTGGTCGCAAAGAATGGCTTGAACCATCACAGAAACCGCTGCACCAGGTGCATACCAAGCGGAAGTTCCTAATAATTTGGTTAATGTTGCGCCACCAACTTTGGTTTCTTCAGCAACGTAATTTTGTTGTTCTTCACTTAAGAATTCAGTTACTTGAACTCCGTTTCTGGTTGCTTTACTCATCAAAGGAAGCATTCCGGTATCGCTGTGAGCTGCGATTACCATTCCGTCAACGTCAGAAATTGGACATTCCAAAGCTTCTGCCAAACGGTATTTGAAACGTGCAGAATCCAATGCTCCACCCATTCCGATAATTTTATTTTTGGGTAATCCTGAAGTTTTGTGAACCAAATATGCCATCGTATCCATCGGGTTTGAAACCACGATGATGATAACATCTGGAGAATGTTTTACCAAGTTTGCAGTCACTTCTTTCACGATTCCTGCGTTGATTCCGATCAATTCTTCTCTCGTCATTCCCGGTTTTCTTGGGATTCCTGAAGTGATAACGGCAACTTTTGATCCAGCAGTTTTGCTGTAATCCCCAGTTGTTCCGGTAATTTTAGTATCGAATCCGTTCAAAGAAGCGGTTTGCATCAAATCCATCGCTTTACCTTCGGCAAAGCCTTCTTTAATATCCACCAAAACAACTTCTGCTGCGAAATCTTTCATCGCAATATATTCCGCGCAACTTGCGCCAACTGCTCCTGCTCCAACTACGGTAACTTTCATATTTTAAATTTTATTTATTGATTTAATTTTTGAATTTCAAATTTAAGAAATATTGAAATGATGACCAATTTTAGAAATATGATTTTATCAATTATTCAAATTTTTTCTGACATTTCTCGCAGACAAATAATTTATTTTCGCCTTCGATTTTACTTAAAATTGGCGTTTTATCTTTCGGACAAATTTTCTTTTCAAAAATTAAAGTGTTCTTTTCTACGCTGTCCGTTTTTAATAAAATTAAAAATTCTTCAGCATAATCCACCACCATTTTCAGCAGAAATATTAATTTTTTCTCGGGAATCGCTTTTATTAAACTATCAGGATAAATTTTCGCATGATACAAAGTTTCGGTTCTGATAATGTTTCCAACGCCGGCAAAAAGATTTTGATTGATTAAAACATCACCGATCATTTTGTCCGCATGATTCGTTTTTAATTCATTTAAAATAAAATCGGCATCGAATTGAGGCTTTAAAATATCATTTTTAAAATTGAAATAATCCGTTGGCTTTCCTTTGTGTAATTGAGTTTTTGTGCCGTAGAAATTAATTTCAGAATGCGGAAAATGCAAAGAAAAATTGGCATTTGTTTTCTTACTTTTATTCACCAACATCGTTCCTGAATTCCCAAAATCAACGCTCACAAAAAAATCTTTGAAAACAAAAAACAGATTTTCGCCAAACGTTTCAATATCCGAAATCTTCAAATATTGAATGGCAGATTGCTCGATTTCGGCATCGCCAGAAATTCCCGAAACAATTTTACCTTTGAATCGTTGCAATTTATTTTTAAGAAATAATACGTGTGGACCTTCCAAAATTTTCAGATTTTTTAATGATTTTCAGAGCCTAAGTAGATAAAAGAAAATAGATGAAAGATAAAAGACTTACAATCCATCCTCTAAATCTTTAAAATATATTATTAAAATTTGCAAATACTTATTTAAATTTCATCAAAATTATTTTCCCCAACCCTAAAGGGAGTAATTTTGATGAAATTTTCAAGGAGTTTTTCCAATTTCTAGTCCAGAAAGTTTTCGGGATGGGGAAAGAAAAATCCTCCAAGAGCTTTTATTGCTCTTTTTCAAAATAAAGTCGGTAATATTTTCCGTTTTCATCTTGTCCTTGCTCAATCATTTTCCGGTCGCCGTGTACATAAATGCTGAAGTTTTTGTCGAGCTTGATAATGCTTTTGAAACCCCGACTTTGCTTTTTCACCGCAGATTCATTGATGGCAAAATCTTCGGAAATCGAAACCTGCATTTCTTGTTCGTAATCGGATTTAAAGTTCCCAAAACTTTCGATTACATTCTCATCTTGCAAAACTTCTTTGGTAAATTCATCATAATCAAACTGCTCTTTTTCTTTGAAGAACTCAATTGATTTATTCAGGAATTCCGCTTGATCTGCTTTTGTTGTTTCAAATTCCTGCGGCAATTGTTTGGTGATGAATTCTTTGTAAACGGACAAAGTTTCCTGGGTATGGAAATATTCGTCGTCGCGTTGTTTTACTTTCAAGAAATCCTCGAACCAATAATACATATCGCCATTTTTATTGTTGTCAACAACCGAAAGGGCGTAACCGGACTCTTTGAAATTATTGTAAATGATACAACCTTTATCCAACTTTGAAAGTCCAATTCCGTAATCTTTTTCGATTTCAAAAGTTTCGCCTTGTGGGGAAATTTTGAGGAATGGAATTTTACTTTCCATTTTAAAAATTCCGATAGAATCGATTTTAACTCCGTCGGTTTCCTCACCTTCGAAGTAACAAATAAACAATTCACCTGCTTGTACACGAGGGTTTTCAGAAATATCATATAGATGTTCCGCTATATTTTCAGACTCGTATTTGAATTGAGTTAAATCTTCGAAAATTTCAGAAACAGAACTGAACACGGGATTGTTGACTAAATAGGTGTCGCTGTAAAACTGAAACTGCTCTTCTGATTTAAAGGCTTTCAGGAAAAAGTCTTCGAGCAATTCCGTCATGCCTTCATCAGGTTGATATTCTTCTTGTGAAAGAATAAGTGATTCCTGATTGATTTTGTTTCCGACTTTATGAATGATGAGTTTTGAAAGCATTTTTTTGAATTATAAATAAGTTGCAAAGATATTTTTAAAAGATTGAAGCATGAAATTTTTAAAGATAAATATATTTTTTAAAAATGAAAAACAAATTATCGGATAAAAGTCATATTTTCACAACAAAAATATTGTTGGATGTCCATTTTTAGAATGTTTAAAAATTATTCAAAAATCAAATTTTCAAAGAATTTTTCTTTTCCCATCCTGAAAACTTTCGGGACTAAAGGGTGGAAAAATTCTATTAAACCCTATTAAAGTTACTCTTGCAGATGGAGGGGTATAATAAATGATGTGAAAAATCGTTTTGGTCATTTAATCAAAGTCGTACTCAGGAGTGATGACAAGAAAACAGCTTTAGCCCATGATTGTAGAATGCACCTTTTCCTAGTTGATAACGATAGAAGGCGATGTAGAAATTTTGAACTCCTCATGGAAAACGCTGAAAATATAGTCAAATCATCTTCTATAAAACTATTATTGAATAAAACTCATCAAAGACTCTTATTTTTTATTTTTTTCGTAAAAATGATTATTTTTTTTTCATTGGACTTTTAAAATTGAAATTTCACAATACAGTTGCCTTAAAAAGCGATTTTCTTCAAGTGTATGGGCTGTTTTTTAGAATATTAGTTATTCACATCTGACGTGCGGTGGTTTAATTTTACTATTTTTGCAAAACTTTAAGAATAATATGAGAAAAATCAAAAATACTTTTCTGGTGGCTACACTCATTGGTCTCGCTTATTCCTGTAAACCGAAACAAAACATGGTTTATATGGAGAGGCAAACCACGGAACTGAATCAAGAAGTGAAGCAGGCGGTATTTGAAGGAAGCCATTTACAAGCTGGAGATCTTTTGGATATTAAAGTAACCGCTTTTGATGACAATGCGGTGCGTCCTTTTAATCTTCATTCGATGAACCAAGCTGGGAATGCAACTGAGGTTATCCCAGGTCAGCTTGTGTCTGCTCCTGTTGGATATTTGGTAAGCAATGATGGTTATATCGTCTTTCCTGTTTTGGGGAAAATATTGGTAAAGAATATGACCTTGTCTCAACTTCGGGAAAATCTTGAAACAAGACTTTTGGAATACCTTACCGATCCTCTGGTTACGATTCGACAGTTAAACTTCAACATTACAATATTGGGCGAAGTGAAAAAACCCGGACAATACACCAGCCCTTCAGACAAAATCACCATTTTGCAAGCTTTAGGAATGGCAGGAGACATGACCGACAATGGTGACCGGACACAAGTTAAGCTCGTAAGATATGAAAATGGCATCGACCAAACCCATGTGATTGATTTCACCGATAAAAACATCACTTCTTCTCCTTACTATTATATGCAGCAAAACGATGTTCTGTATGTACAGCCAGATGAAAATAAGAAAATAATTGCGAACATCAACCCCAACCGTGCACTCACTTTTTCTATTATTGGAAGTGCAATTGCCTTACTGTCCATCATTATCCGATTTAAATAAGTTATGAACGAATTCAATGAACAAGAGGAAAGTAATTCCTTAGATCTGCAAGCTGAACTGAACAAATATTTAAAAAAATGGCCTTGGTTTCTGCTTTCGCTTTTCATAGCACTGGTCCTTGCATGGCTCTACCTTCGTTATACGCCAAAACAATATGCGACCAATGCTTCTGTTTTAATTTCAACCAGCGATAAAAAAAACAATTCCGTCAGCATGGAGGATTTTTCGAACTTGGCCCTTGGTGGAAATTTAGGTGCAGCCAATCTACAGGATGAGATTGCCATCATGAAATCGAAACCTCTTCTCTTTGATTTGGTGAAAAAACTTAATTTAGATGTGCAGATATTGAATGAGGGACGGGTTATTTCTAAAAACATTTATGATGAAGTTCCTATTTTTGGTCATTTGGAAATTTCAAATCCAAGAAAATTCGTATCGCAAACTTTCTCTTTTACACCAGTTAATTCTAAAGAATTCACTTTAAAACAGGAAGACGGTTTGGCAAAAACGCACCATTATGGTGAACAAGTCGTCATACAAAATGCTACTCTCACCCTTTATAAGCAACCTGAGATTTCGTTTAAATCTCCTTTAACAATACAGTTGTCCCACCCAGATATCATGGTTAGTAATCTCGAACAGAGGATTGTCGCCATGCAGGATATGAAAAACAAATCCAGTATCATCTCCTTAACTTATGTAGGCAAAATCCCTCAAAAATCTGAAAACATTCTCAATGAATTAATCAAACAGTATAATAAAGATGCTACTGATAATAAAAATTTAGAATCGCAGAATACCGCATCTTTTATTGATGGACGATTGGATTTGATTACCAAAGAACTGGGGAATATTGAAAATCAAAAAGCAAGCTTCAAACGAAACAACCAGATTACCGATTTAGTGAGTCAGGCTCAACTCTCTGTGCAAAATGCCAACGATGCCACTAAAAAAATTATGGACGTCGGCACCCAGTTAGAAATGGTGAATTCAGTCTTGAGTTACGCCAATTCAGCAAATAATGAACAGTTGCTTCCAAGCAATTTAGGAATGCCTTCAGGCTTGGACAATGTGATCAACGAATACAACCAGTTGGTTTTAACGCGCAATAAAACCTTAAGACAGGCGACTAATTCAAATCCCGCGGTGATCCAGTTCAACCGGGACATCTCCTCTATGCGCTCGGTTATTAAAGAAAATCTGCAAAAGTCACGGATTTCTTTGCAGTCGAATATGGCGGCATTACAACAAAGGTTAAATGACAACAAAGCCGCTGTTGGAAAATTCCCCGATCAGGAAAAGATTTTCCGAAATATCGACCGTCAACAGAATATTAAAGAAGCACTCTACTTATTCCTGCTTCAAAAAAGAGAAGAAACGTCCATCTCATTGGCGGTGACCACCCCAAAAGCAAGGGTGGTGAATCCAGCTTATACCTTTTTAAATCCTGTATCACCGCAAAATTCAAAAATATATTTAATAGCCTTTACCTTAGGACTAGCCATTCCTTTTTTATTATTTTACCTCTATTTCTTTTTTGATAATAAAATAGCCAATAAAGCTGATATTTCCAGAGCTTTACCCAACATCCCTTTACTGGCTGAAGTTCCTACCGCAGATAAAGCTGCCGGAGATCTTGTGGTAAAAAATGATCTTTCGATTTATGCTGAATCTTTCCGGATTCTGCTTACCAATCTAAAATTTATGATCAATAAAATACAGGATCGGGCACCGGTGATTTTATTTACTTCTTCGGTGAAAGGCGAAGGAAAAACGACCATTTCAATGAATTCTGCCTTGACGTTAAGCTCGAATAAAAAGGTGGTTCTGATTGGAGCAGATCTGCGTAATCCACAGTTAAAAAGATATGTTACGACCAAACAAATAGGGTTGGCTGATTATTTAGCAGATCCAACTGTGGAACTGGCGGATATCCTGGGATCTTCTAATTTGAATATGAATTTAGACATCATCGATTCAGGGACCATCCCACCGAACCCGACCGACTTACTGGAAGAAAAACGATTAAGAACATTAATTACTGATCTGACCTCCAAATACGATTATATCTTGATTGACTCTGCCCCAATGATGATGGTGAGTGACTCTTTCCACCTCTTGGCTCTGGCGGACGTACTCGTCTATGTGACCCGTGCCCAATATACCGAGAAACAGTTACTCAACTATATTAAAGTGGTAGCAGCGGACGAAAATGTGGCGAAAATTGGAGTGGTCTTAAACGACATCAAAAAAAGCGAATTGCGCTACGGCTATGGAGGGAAATACGGCTATGGTTATTATTCTGATGAAAATAAAAGCTTTCGGGAACGTTTAAAAGGAAAATTTTAATTTCCCTTTCCACTAATTAATAGAAACAAGTCCTAGAAATAAACAGCTATTTAAATAAAAGATAATAAGACGAATGGTAGATTTTAAAAATTTGAAAGATAAAAAAGTACTTGTCACTGGCGGTGCCGGTTTTATAGGCTCCAATTTGTGTGATGCCCTGCTGCAGCACGGAGCTCAAGTCACTTGTTTGGATAATTTTGCAACAGGTAAAAGAGAGAATATACACGCCTTTCTATCTAATGAAAAATTTACTTTAATCGAAGGGGATATCCGGAACCTAGATACCTGTCACAAAACCTGTTCAAATCAGGACTTCGTCCTTCACCAGGCTGCTTTAGGATCAGTACCAAGATCGATCAATGATCCGATTACGAGTAATGAAGTCAATGTAGGTGGTTTTTTGAAGATGTTGGTTGCGGCCAAAGATGCTGGAGTCAAAAGATTTGTCTATGCCGCCAGTTCCTCTACCTATGGTGATTCTGAATCGTTGCCGAAAGTGGAAGAGGTCATCGGTAGACCTTTGTCTCCTTATGCCATCACCAAATACGTCGATGAACTCTATGCCGACGTGTTCAAAAGAACCTATGATTTTAATACGATTGGATTAAGGTATTTTAATGTTTTTGGGCGCCGTCAGGATCCAAATGGAGCCTATGCCGCAGTTATTCCGAAATTTGTAATGCAATTCATGGCCTATGAATCCCCGACCATTAACGGTGGCGGTGAGTATTCCCGTGATTTTACCTATATCGACAATGTGGTCTTAATGAATCTTTTGGCTTTGACTTCTGAAAACAGTGAAGCATTAAACCAGGTTTATAATACGGCATTTGGGGAAAGAACCACTTTGAATGATCTGGTTAAATATTTGAAAGAATACCTTGTAGAATTTGATCCAAAGATCGCAGATGTCGAAGTTCAATATGGCGACTACCGGAAAGGCGATGTCCCCCATTCTTTAGCCAGCATCGACAAAGCGAAACAATTATTGAATTATAATCCCCACTTTTCAATGAAGGACGGTTTGAAAGAAGCCGTGACTTGGTATTGGAACAATTTAAAATAAAATTATGCAGCACAAAATTACCGTCTTAGGCTTAGGTTATGTAGGATTGCCATTGGCAAGACTTTTCGCCACAAAATTTCCCACAGTGGGCTTTGATATCAATCAAGCTCGAATTCAAGATTTGAATAAGGGGCATGATGATACTTTAGAAGTTTCTGATGAACTACTTAAATCTGCGTTAGTGCAAGACAATCCTTCGAAAGATCAGAAAGGGCTTTATTGTTCTTATGATCTAAAAGATATTGAGGATTCTAATATTTACATCATTACAGTACCGACGCCTGTTGATAAAAATAACCGTCCTGTTTTGACGCCACTCATTAAAGCGAGTGAGACGGTAGGTAAAGTTTTAAAAAAAGGAGATATTGTTATTTACGAATCAACCGTATATCCAGGAGCAACTGAAGAGGATTGTATTCCTGTAGTTGAAAAAATTTCCGGTTTAAAATTTAATATTGATTTCTTTGCAGGCTATTCACCAGAAAGAATTAATCCGGGAGATAAAGAACATACCGTAGAAAAAATCCTAAAAGTAACGTCCGGTTCTACTCCTGAAATAGGAATTGTTGTAAATGATATTTATAAGTCGGTTATTACGGCAGGAACGCATTTAGCACCGACCATTAAAGTAGCAGAAGCAGCGAAAGTCATTGAAAACTCCCAGAGAGATATCAATATTGCTTTTGTGAATGAATTGGCGAAGATTTTTAATTTAATGGATATCAATACGCATGATGTTTTAGAGGCAGCAGGAACCAAATGGAATTTTCTTCCTTTTAAACCGGGACTGGTTGGTGGACACTGCATCGGTGTTGATCCCTATTATTTAGCACAAAAGGCCCAAGAATATGGCTATCACCCAGAGATTATTCTAGCGGGAAGAAGGTTGAATGATTCAATGGGTCAATATGTAGCTGCTCAGGTTATTAAAACCATGATTAAGAAAAATATCGCTGTTAATAAAGCAAAAATATTAATGTTGGGGATTACTTTTAAAGAAAACTGTCCTGATGTACGTAACACGAAAATTGTAGATGTGATCTCAGCCTTAGAAGATTATGGCACAACCGTCACCACTTATGACCCTTGGGCAAATTCGGCAGAAGTAAAACATGAATATGGGATTGAAAGTACTTCGGAAATTCCTACAGAGCGATTTGACGCCATTATTTTGGGTGTTGCTCATAAAGAGTTTTTAAAGCTTAATCTAGAGCAGCTTAAAAATGAGAACGCCATTGTTTATGATGTGAAAGGCATATTAAAACATTCAGATTCAAAATTATAAAAACGCAATGTAATTCGTAGTGAATACTGAACTTTTATTAAGATATAAAGTTTGTAACAGAAAATTGATTTTTATAATAACAATAAAGCGCTCATCGTAAGATGGATAAAAAATAAGTAAGGGATGAAGATTACCGTAGTGGGAACAGGATATGTAGGACTTTCGAATGCGATCCTTTTGGCTCAGCATCATGAAGTGGTAGCATTGGACATTGTACCGGAAAAAATTGCGTTGCTTAATGATAAAAAATCTCCGATTGATGATGCTGAAATCATTGATTTTTTAAATAACCGAGAATTAAACTTTAAGGCAACTTTAGATAAGAATGAAGCATACAAAAATGCAGATTATGTTATTGTCGCCACTCCTACCGATTACGATGCTAAAACTAATTATTTTAATACCAGTAGCGTAGAATCTGTTGTTACGGAAGTTAAAAAATATAACCCCAATGCGGTGGTCATCATAAAATCTACAGTTCCTGTAGGATTTACTGAATCATTAAAAGTGAAATTTGATTTTCAGAATATTATTTTTTCACCCGAATTTTTAAGAGAAGGAAAAGCATTATACGACAATTTGTATCCGTCGAGAATTATCATCGGTGAACAAAGCAAGCGTGCAGAAATTTTTGCGAACCTCTTAAAAGAAGGAGCAGTAAAAAAGGAAATTTTAACCTTATTTACCAATCCTACAGAAGCAGAAGCAATCAAATTGTTCTCCAACACCTATTTGGCAATGCGCGTAGCCTATTTCAATGAATTGGACAGTTATGCTCAAATCCACGATTTGGATAGCCGGCAGATTATTGAAGGAGTCAGTTTAGATCCGCGTATCGGGTCGCATTATAACAACCCCTCCTTCGGATATGGCGGGTATTGTTTGCCAAAAGACACGAAGCAGTTGTTGGCGAATTACGAAGCAGTTCCCAATAATATTATACAGGCCATTGTAGATGCGAATAGAACACGTAAAGATTTTATTGCAGACTCTGTTTTAGCGAAGAATCCCCAAAAGGTAGGTATTTATCGATTGATTATGAAATCGGGTTCCGATAATTTCAGAGCTTCAGCAATGCAAGGAGTAATGAAGCGGATAAAAGCAAAAGGAGTAGAAGTCGTTGTTTATGAACCAGTTTTAGAAGAAGAGTTTTTCTTTGGATCAAAGGTTTTAAAGGATTTAGATGCTTTTAAAAAAGAATGCGATGTCATTATCACGAATCGATCGACGATGGAATTGGATGATGTAAAAGATAAAGTATATACCCGAGATTTATTTGGGAATGATTAATTTTTATTAATAAAATTAATGATGTTTCTAATAGACAGAAAATGCTACATCGAAAAAACGTTACAGAATAGGGATTTAATTACGAAATATCGGAAATGTAAATAGATTAGTTTCATATTTTTATAGATAATGGCTAATGTAATATTTTATTAGGAGAATTTTTATCGGAAGGGTTATGAGATGGTTGAAGAAAATTTAAGGAATTAAGAAGTTGCTATTTATTATTATATGGTGCTATTAGAAGATAGAATTTGGTGATGAGACCTAAAACAATTTATAATAGGTAGATTGTGAAAAATTAAGCAATCAATATAAAAAAACAACCAAAATCTGTACTATAAATAAAATGATGAAAGAAAACCAAACAAACAATACAATTCAGGCTTTTTGGGTCGCAATGGGAAGTTTAAGCTCGATCGGTTTGGCCATTATTAGTGCAGCTATACTCTCTCGATACTTTAATAAAGCTGACTATGGAACATACAAGCAGATTGTATACGTTTATTCAACTTTGTTAGTGGTCTTCTCGGCGGGATTACCTCGGGTATTTGCTTATTTCCTTCCACGTTATTCACTTGAAGAGGGAAAGAATATTGTAAAAAAGGTCAATAAAGTACTTTTTTTTGCAGGTTTCTTTTTCGCAGTTTTTTTGTTTGTTTTTTCAGGAGTAATTGCTAATATATTAAACAATCCTGGTTTATCTTATGGATTAAAAATATTTTCTCCGATTCCTATGTTCTTGTTGCCGACCTTAGGTATAGAGGGAATATTTTCAACGTATAAGAAAACAATATATATAGCAATTTATAATACCCTTTCCAGATTGTTGATGTTGGTCTTTATTGTGGTACCTGTTATTGTTTTCAAAGGTGATTATATATCAGCAGTGTACGGCTGGCTTGCGGTTTCAGTACTAACTTTTGCAATGGCATATTATTTCAAAGAAATTCCTTTTAAAAATGTGAAATCGATTGAAACTTCACTTAAATATAAAGAAATTTTTGGATACAGTCTTCCTTTGGTAACAGCAAGTTTATGGGGTATTGCAATAAAATCTGCGGATCAGTTTTATATTAGTAAATTTTTTGGGAAAGAGGTATTTGCAGAATATTCTAACGGTTTTATCGAATTGCCATTTGTCTCAATGGTAACTGCGAGTGCTTCAGTCGTACTAATGCCATTGTTTTCAAAAATATTAAGTGATAATAGTGGTATGGACAATCTGTTAACAGTTTGGCGAAGCACTTTAAACAAATCTTCTAAAATTATTTTTCCATTAGTTGTTTTTTTTATTGCTTTTGCAACAGAAATAGTTGTGCTTATGTATTCCGAACAATATAGTGATTCAGCAATATATTTTAGGATTAATATGGTCTTGAATTTTTTTAATATAATTATATTCGCCCCTTTATTTTTTGCACTAGGAAATACAAAATTATATTCCAGAGTGCATATGTTTTTGGCAATAGCAGTGTGGGTCTTGGGATATCTTATGATAAAAATATTTAATTCACCAATTGCAATTGCTGTAAACAGTACATTTCTATCTATTGTGAAAATTATGGTTTTTGTTTATTTGTCACTAAAAATACTACATCTAAAATTTAGCGAATTCATACCGATGAGGCAAATATTGATGATTTTATTGCAAGCCACAATGACAATTGTTTTAATAAAATTAATCCAAATTTACTTTCTTAATAATTTATTAATTATTATTCAACTAGCGATATGTGCTGTTCTTTATATGCTAATTCTATTAATAACGGCTAAGTTTTTCCGTATAGATTATTATAGTATTATTCGGCCATTGATGAAAAAAATATTAAAATAGTATGAAAATTACACTGATTGCCGGGGCGCGGCCAAATTTTATGAAAATCGCTCCAATTATTCAAGCTATTAAAAAGGCGAAGGATAAAGGACAAAATATAAATTATCGATTAGTGCACACAGGACAGCACTATGATAAGAATATGAGCGGTAGTTTTTTCGAAGAACTTAATATCCCAAAGCCAGATGCTAATTTAGAATGTGGTGGTGGTACCCAAGCAGAACAAACCGCTGCTATTATGATTGCTTTTGAAAGAGAACTCATCGCAAATCCTGTTGATCTGGTCATGGTAGTAGGCGACGTTACTTCAACAATGGCGTGCAGTATTGTAGCAAAAAAACTAGACACCAAAGTAGCTCATGTCGAGGCAGGAATTCGCAGCTGGGATTTAAGTATGCCAGAGGAAATTAACAGAATGGTGACAGACTCCATTACAGATTATTTTTTTACGACTACAGCGTTGGCCGATGAAAACCTACGTAAAGCAGGGGTAACGGATGATAGAATCTTTTTCGTTGGAAATGTCATGATTGATACCTTGCTTGCCAATCGCCACCGTTTTCATCAACCGGAGTTCTTTAATAAATTAGGATTAGAGAAAGGTAATTATTTTGTTTTGACCATGCACCGACCAGGTAATGTGGATGAAGCTGAAAAATTAAAGCAATTGATGCAAGAAATCGTTGCACATAGCGGAGGATTACCAATCGTATTTCCAATACATCCTCGCACTGCCAAAATTTTTGATGAGTTAGGAATAAAAGCAGACAATTTGAAAATTGTAGATCCGTTAGGATATTTACAATTCAACTATTTAGTAGAAAACGCAAAAGCAGTGATAACAGACTCTGGTGGAATTACGGAAGAAACCACGGTAATGGGTATTCCATGTATCACACTTAGAGAAAATACCGAACGGCCAGAAACAATTACTATTGGAACCAATGAGTTGATTGGAACAAATCCTAAAAATATTAAACCAGCTCTGGAAAAATTGTTTAATGGTGAATGGAAGAAAGGAGGAATTCCCGAATTATGGGATGGCAAAGCAGCAGAAAGAATTGTTGATGTTTTAGTAAAGTTGTATGGATAAGAAAAGAATATTAATTGTTACGAGTGGTTTTTATCCCGAGCAAAGCCCCAGGGCTTTCAGAGCGACCGAATTGGCTAAAGAATTTTGCAGACAAGGACATGAAGTTGTTGTTATGGCGCCACATAAGGAAAATGTACAACCGTTATTAGAAGAGTTCCCAATCCAATTTGTTGATTTAGGACAATTAATGTGGCATATACCGAATGTAAAAGGCTGTGGGAAATTAGGCGCTTTTTGTAATAAAGCAATAAATCGGTTATTACCACTATTGTTTGCATTTCCCCAAATGGAAATTTTCTTCATGGTAAAACGAAAATTAAAATCAGAACCAAAGAACTATGATCTTTTGATTTCCATTGCAGTACCCCATCCAATACATTGGGGTATAGCTTCTGTTTGGTCAAAAAAGAAAGAGGAGAATATTGCACCCTTGTGGATTTCAGATTGTGGAGACCCGTACTACATTCAAGAGAATGACACATTTCGGCCTCCTTTTTATTTCAAATGGGTAGAAGAATGGTTTATGCGTAAAACCGACTTTATTACGGTACCTACGGAAACCTCATACAGGGGTTATCTTTCTGAATTTCACCCAAAACTGAAAGTGATACCACAAGGATTTCGTTTCGAAGATATTGATAAGAAAGCTGTTTTGAACGATGGCATCGTTCGTTTGGGATATGGAGGTGGCTTTACTCTTGGTAGAAGAGATCCCCGTGAGTTACTTGATTTTTTAACCAATTTGGATCAGTCTGTTCGTTTTGAATTTCACCTATTTACTGCTCAAAGTCAATTTATTGAGCCGTATATCAAAGACAGCAGAATTAAACTTCATCCCCCAATACCCAGAACTGAATTATTAGAAATATTATCTACTTTTAATTTCGTAGTAAATATTGCAAATATAGGTCTGGCGCAAACTCCAAGCAAACTTATTGATTATGCAATTATAGAAAAACCCATTTTACAAATTATATCGGGGAATTTGGATAGAGAAGTGGTATTGCAGTTCATGAACGGCAATTATGAAAAACAATTCATAACGATGAATCCCGAACGTTACCGTATTGAGGAAGTGGTAAAACAATTTTTAAATTTAAGTATTAGTGGGAAAGATCAACAATAAAACTTTTATAGCCTTGTGGTTGTTTAATCCGTTTTTGAGTGGGATTTACTTGTTTCGAAACTTAAAGCAAAACACAAGTATATTACCCTATTTATTATTGTCCTTCTTTTTTGGATTATCTTTTGTGGTTTCTACTACAGGAGGAGACTCGGTACGCTACACAGCCGAACTGGTAACATATCATCAACAAAATATCTCTTTATCACAAGTCTTAAATCAATTTTATGAAGACGGAAATTCGACATTAGATGTATACCAACCTTTGGTAACTTGGGCGGTAAGTATATTTACCGCTAATACAAAGGTACTATTTGCTATTTTTGCTTTGGTTTTTGGCTATTTCTGGTTTAAAAGTTTATTGATTATTCGCTCAAATATCGATATTCCTCTAAAAGGTCTCGCAGGACTCGCATTTCTATTACTTGCGTTAATCAATCCAATTTGGAATATTAATGGGGTACGCATGTGGACCGCGGTAGGGATTTTTTTCTACGGGATTATTCTATTGTACTTACAAAATAGTAAAAGAGGCTGGTTTTTTTTAATTCTACCAATGTTTATTCACTTTTCATTAATTATATCTTTAATTTTATATTTATTATATCGGGTTATTCCTTCGAAAAATAAAACGGCTCTTTTAGTTTTATTTATTTTTACTTTCTTTTTAGGAGAGTTAAATTTAGATGTAGTGAGAGAATATTTTGAATTGTTACCAGGTATTATACAAACCAAACAAGGTTATTTAGG
>NZ_JBAVFG010000195.1:0-4333 GCF_049588135.1 Kaistella sp.
CAATTCCATCATTGCTCATTGTATCGCCCCAGTTATTGGTAAAGCTTCCGTCATTGTTATTATTCCACGTTGTGCCGGACGCCGAATTCCAAAGATTATTGATAAAAGACTGGCTTAGTCTTCCATCGGGGCCGTAATCATACATCCCCGTCTCCTGAAGTTCTTTGCCGTTGTATTTGTAGTTTTTTGTATTCAGCAAAGGATTTTAAAATGATTTCTTCAAGTTCTTTAAAATTATATGCAAGCGTATTCGAAGAAATTGCGATAGGAGTGCCATAAGTTTTTAAATTACTTTTTAATATTCCGCTTTTAATTGTGTTTTTGCTTAGTAAATACTTATTATAATTTTTAACTTCAATGATTAAGAATTTTGTAGACATAATATCAGTACTAGTTATAGAAATAATATTTTTCCATTCTATCATTCCGACACTGACGAAACTAGAATTATCAATTAATCCATGTTCATTAATTATAAGACTAAATTTTTTTGTGAAAATATAATTTAGTAATACAATAAAAAGAAAAAAAGAAAAAAAGAAAGTAATAATTCCTATAATACGGATGAAAAAAATATTTCTAAATATTCTAGAAACAAATTTATAAGGATCAATTGCGAATAATATTCCGAAAATTATAAATATTATTAATCCTGATAATATTAAGATTAATTTTAATTTACTACTCTTTATTTCTATCGTTTCCATTTATTCTAATTTTAAATTTTATTTTATCCAATCTTCAGCAATTTCTCCACCCCAAAATCCTCCAACAATTCCTCCTATTGCTCTATTTGTTTTTTTTATATTCCTCATAAGCCTCTGTAATGGATTGTTTAAGCTCAATAAAAGAACACTTTAAAAAAGTATTATTTAACAATATTGGAGTGTGATATTTTTTATAATTTAAGTTTAGAAGCCATTTCTTTAAACCTTTTTTTTGATTGATATATCTCTCAGGGTTATTAATAATAACTTTTAGATAAGAAGTATTATTCACCTTACATTCTTCTATTGTTATTACATCTGTCCAACATATAAAAGGATAATCTAATATGTTTACTTTATCGATAATCCCCTTACTATTAATTAAAAATATAGCATTTCGATTAAATAACTTTATTCCTAATTCATAAATAAAAAATGATGATATGATTATACCCATTACTCCTACCATGAATACAATTATACCATTACGATAAAAAAAGCTGGTATATTTAGTTGGATTTATAATGGCTACTATTCCTATTAATAACAACAAACTCATAAATACAATAAAAAGAGAAAATTTAATATTATTTTTTTTTATTCTTTTCATAATTTAATTATTTTGAATATGTTCTACCATTTGTCCTGCAATTTCACTGTAAATATATCCTACTCCAAGCCCGATAACAATACCCGCAGCTGTTCCTACCCCAGGTATTGGAATAATCACTGTCCCAATATATGCACCAATTAATGCACCCTCTGCAGCACCTATTATTCCTCCTACAGCTTTTGCTGTTGCAATCTGTGCGTTGTTTCCATATGTTCCATTGTCTTTAGATATACCTTCCCCTATTTCTATTGCAGAAATACCATAACCAATCCAACCTGCTCTCTCTGCATATTTCCCGTACATTGCCGTACCTTTAATATAATCACTTCTCAATCCAATCAAAGAACCTTTTGCCCTACCAGCATATTTTGTGCTTCTTACGTTTCCTAAATTGTCAATCCAATTACCGCTATTGTAGAAGTTTGTTCTACTGTCAGCAGCATATTTAAACATTCCCTGCATTGTTGTCGCACCTAAATCTGCCCAGTTTTTAAATGAATCATTTGATCCTTTAATATTAATATTGTGTCCCACCGATCCTTGTATGTCTCTCTGTCGCAATCCGTCACTTCCCAAAGAATATCCACCGCCTGACATTGCACCTCCTGTCCAGTAGGTGTAACTCCCTGTTCCCCCTCCTGCAAGGAAATTATAAAATGCTGTTGCAGTACCTGCTTCAGCAA
Organism: Kaistella sp.; assembly: GCF_049588135.1. Classification (GTDB taxonomy): domain Bacteria; phylum Bacteroidota; class Bacteroidia; order Flavobacteriales; family Weeksellaceae; genus Kaistella. The sequence goes on from NZ_JBAVFG010000195.1 coordinate 2,004, forward strand.
AAGGCACGAAACTTCTGTTACCCCAGTTGCCACTTGAATCAAAGTTAGAATAGGTAGTTGTTGCATTTGGTGTTGCATTTTTCCAAATTAGATTCCAATCTATATCTCTACCATCGGGATCAAAAAACATCGCAGGATTATTCATCACATAAGCATACGGCGAAGAAGAAATAAATTTCTCCGACAACTGATCCATTCCGTTCCATCTTGCAATATCAGGCATATACATTCGCCACCCGTAATCGTACATTCCGGTTTCTTGTAATTCTTTCCCGTTGTACTTGTAGTTATACGGTGCTCCCAAAGGATTGTAAACAGAATTATTTGAGGGGTTCAGATGATTCATCCCAATACATCACTGTTATCTTTTCTTATGGATTGAAACCATACATCCATTGATTTAATACACCTCCAGAACTTTCTAATTCTATTGCATCCATAATTTTTTCAAAAGATTGACATACATATTCTCTGTCTTCAGTATCTAAATTATAAATGTCAAACTTAATTATATTGCTTGCTATCAAATTTATATAATCGTTTTCTTTAAAATCCTGTTGAGTTCCTGATATAAATTCATCAATGATATTACCAAATAAAATTATTAATATTGTTTTGTTCTGCTCATCTGCTAAACCAGGATAAAAACCTTCAGATTCGAATGTTATTTCCTTTTTTAAATTTTCGAGTTGTTCAGTCTTATTTATCATATCAGATTTCTTTCTTTAAAATAGTCTTCCAAATCCCATCTAAATTGTTCCCAATTAAAATCCTTGATTTTTTTCTTTACAGAATCTAAAGTATCTAATGATAAAAGAAGTTCTTTTGCTACAATTTTTCGAGCTTCTTCTTCTGATGAACTTTGAAATTCTGAAAAATTTAATTTTAAATTATACTCTAAATTGTCTTCGATAGTATAGGTTAAATCTTCATCACTAAATTCTTTTTTCCCTTTTGTATATATGGGCTTCTTTATTTTAAAGAATTTTTCAAAATTGGGACTGACACAAACTATTCCTACAACAATACTTTTTAAATCATTCCCATAACTTTTAACTTTAAAATATTTCTCTATATCATCTGAAAACTGTGTAATGATATATTTGTTTTTAACTTCAATAGAAAAAGTTATTGCTAGTCCAAAATTCATACTGTTTATTTTTATCTAAAAATTTTATTTCCTGCTGGAAGAGATCCGTTTATGAAAAAATGTCCATAAATCATTATTTTTTCCTGAATCTTAATTTCCATTTGATTACCGTGAAATATAGGGTTCATTATCAATCCTTGTGCTCTAAGCTTACTATCTGTATAACGATTATTTGTTGTCGTTTCACCATATTTCCATACATCACCAGCATTTAAATATGTTGTACCTCCTCTTACATTAGGGTATAAACCTGATCGTGTAGCTTCTAGTTGATATAAAAAACCTTGAGGCAGAAGATTTCGTTTTCTAATTCCTTCTATTTCTCTCTCCATTTTTTCATAATAAAGATAACCTCCTGCCACTGCGCCTACTACAGCATAGCCTGCCCACTTCGGCCAAGCAGCGTCTGTTGGGTCAGGAACAGCAATGTCCATTGCCATAAAACCTAATGCGGCTTTTGCCCAATTACTATTATCATTTCCACTTTCATTAATTTTCTTGCTATGCCATTCTATTCCTTGTAAATTTTCTTGTTTTTGTCCTGCTTGATAAGAAAACTGATTTGCGGGCATTGCAGAATTTGTCCACCAACTGAAAGTATTATTAGTATTTGTTCTAACTCCACCAAAAGTGCTTCCTCCATTAAAGCTACTCCAGAAATTACTGATTCCTCCGCTTCCAAAATTTCCACCAAAACCACCCAACTGGCTTGTGAGATTGCTATAACTACCACCTGAACCCATATAACCACTAAGCAAACTAATGTCATTTCCAGTAAAGGTCCATCCTGTTGATGTTTCTCTAATATCTCTTCCATCAGGATCCATAAACGAGATTGGATTATTCATCACATAAGCATACGGCGAAGAAGAAATAAATTTTTCAGAAAGCTGATCCATCCCGTTCCATCTTGCGATATCGGGCATATACATTCGCCAACCATAATCGTACATTCCCGTTTCCTGGAGTTCTTTGCCGTTGTACTTGTAATTATATGGTGCTCCCAAAGGATTGTACATTGAATCATTTGATGGATTCAGATGATTCATTCCAAAAGCATAATAGGTATTGTAATTTAATGCTGCTGCGCTGCCATCGGGCGTTTTGGTATAATTGACCCTTACATTTCCCAAGTGGTCTTTGTACTGGTAAATATATCTTTTATTTTTGAAATCGTAAA
>NZ_JBAVFG010000196.1:0-5387 GCF_049588135.1 Kaistella sp.
ATGGAGAGTAGCTTGCTTTATCTTACTGTTTTTGCGTTGATTTTAGCAATTGGACCAAAGAAATTTTCGATCGATAGTATGATAACACGAAGACGAGAATCTAAGTGGTAAAATTCACTTACTGAAAATAACATAAACCACCATATATTGGTGGTTTTTTTATGTTTTTACTAAAGGATTACTTGGTATAAACATTAATTTTCAATACTTTTGAAAAAAGAGTATTTATGAAAAAACGACTGACGGCAATTGCGTTACTTTTTGTAGTTTTTGCAAGTGCCCAAGAAAACATTACGTATCAAAAACCTTCTCCAGAAATTATGCAACTTGCAGATTTCGAGCGAGCACCATCTGTGTTTATGGACAGCAAAAGAGAACAGATGATTTTCTCTTATAGAGACACCTACAAATCCTTAGATGATCTGAGTCAAGATGAAATGAAGTTGGCGGGATTAAGAGTGAATCCAATTACCAATATTTCTAGTACAATGACTTATGTGAACAATCTAAAAACACGTAAGTTGAAAGATAAAACGGAATCACAAGTGAAAGGTTTACCAGCGAACGCGAGAATCGCATACCTTTCTTTTTCTCCTGATGAGAAAAAATTAGCCTTTACCAACACGACTAAAAATGCGGTTGAATTGTGGATTTTAGATCTTGCAACAAATACTGCAAAAAAGATTTCAAACCAACCACTGAATGCAAACTTAGGAAATCCTTATGTTTGGATGTCGGATTCTCAAAATTTGTTAGTTAAACAAATTCCTTCTAATAGAAAGCCTTTAATTGACGAGAAACAGAATCTGCCAACTGGCCCAACTGTTTCTAATTCAGACGGAAAGGTTTCTCAAAACAGAACATATCAAGATTTATTGAAAAATCCACAAGATGAGGCTAATTTCGAAACTTTGGCAAAATCTGATTTGGTGAAGATTTCTATTAATGGTGATCAGCAGATATTTAAAAATGCAGATATTTATACTTCTGTAAATTTCTCACCAGATGGGAATTATTTAATGTTGACAACGATTCAAAAACCGTATTCTTATATTGTTCCTTTGAACAGATTCCCGATGACTTCCACCGTTTATGATAAAAACGGAAATTTGGTAAAAGTAGTTAATGAAACTCCTTTGAATGAAATTATGCCGAAAGGTTTTTCATCGGTGAGAGCTGGGAAAAGAAATATCAGTTGGAGAGATGACCAGCCGTCAACATTGGTTTTTGCAGAAGCTTTAGACGGCGGAGATCAAGCAAAAAAAGTAGATTACCGTGATGAGCTTTTTGTTTGGGAAGCACCATTTAATACGGCACCGAAATCGTTCTTTAAAACCCAGCAGAGATTCAGCGGTATCGATTGGTCAAACGGAAATGTAGCCGTAGTTTCTGATAATTGGTATGATACAAGAAATTCTAAAACCTACTTAATTAATCTAAAAGATAATTCATCAAAAATTATTGATGACCGAAATTATCAGGATGTTTACAGCAATCCGGGAAGTTTTGCCGAAACCAAAAATCAATATGGTAGAAATGTAATCGACGTTAAGAATAATAAAACCAATCTTATCGGAGCAGGATTTACAAAAGAAGGTCAATTTCCTTTTATCGATGAGTTGGATTTAGGAACGATGAAAAAGAATAGAGTTTATACTTCTAAATTAACCAAATCGAAAGAAAGCATCATCGATATTTTAGATGCTAAAAACGGACAGGTTTTAGTTGTAGAACAGTCGCCAAGTCAGTATCCAAACTATTTTGTAAGAAATATTAAAAATGGAAAAGCTACCGCAGTAACTCATTTTGAAAATCCTTTTGAAAGCATTAAAAATGTATATAAAGAGGTGATTACGTACAAAAGAAATGATGGAGTAGAGTTGACAGGAACTCTTTATTTACCAGCAAACTATGACCGTAAAAATCATACAGAAAAATTACCACTTTTAATCTGGGCTTACCCTAGAGAATTTGTGAGTAAAGATACCGCTGGACAAAGTACCCAGAATCCAAATGACTTTACTTTCCCAAGTTATGGTTCATTTATTTATTGGGTGACCAAAGGTTATGCCGTTTTAGATGATGCATCTTTCCCGATTATTGGGGAAGGAAAAGCAGAACCGAACGACACTTTTATCACGCAATTGGTTGCTGATGGTAGAGCTGCAATTGACGCAGTTGACAAATTAGGATATATCGACAGAACGAAAGTTGCAGTTGGTGGGCATTCTTACGGAGCATTTATGACGGCAAATCTCTTGACTCATTCCAAAGATTATGCTTGTGGAATTGCCAGAAGCGGTGCTTATAACAGAACTTTGACGCCGTTTGGTTTCCAGAGCGAACAGAGAAATTATTGGGATGTTCCAGAAATTTATAATACGATGTCGCCATTTATGCAGGCTGATAAAATGAAAACGCCGTTGTTGTTAATTCATGGTGAAGCAGACAATAATCCGGGAACATTCACTTTGCAAACGGAAAGATATTTCCAGGCTTTGAAAAACTTAGGAGCGCCAGTTAGAATGGTTCTTTTACCTAGAGAGTCTCACGGATATGCTGCCAAAGAAAACGTTTTACATACATTATGGGAACAGGATCAGTTCTTAGAAAAATGTTTGAAAAACAAATAATTTCAAAAGAACCTTCCAGATATTGGGAGGTTCTTTTTTTGAGACCGATTTAAGGTTAATGATATTATATAAGCAGTTACTAAAAGTAGATAAATAAAGAGACTTACTTTTGGGCGAAACAAATCCAATTTAACATAATATAAATTATAGGACAATTACAGACTGTTTTTTCTATTTAAATTTTCCTTATTTACTTTTGTAAAAATTCTCTTAAACGCAATTTCAATGAACGATTTTAAACATGGGTTAATAATGAAGCAATAATACATTTTATTTTCAACCTGAACAATACCCATTAATATTTTTTATCTAACAGATTTTAATTACTCAACGTGGCTTAGGTGGAATCATTTGACCCTTTCTAAATTGACCAATGAAACGTCCCGACCTCCGAGAATATACATTGATAGTTATCCAAGTATGAAACCTTTCATGTGAATCTAAAAATTTAACAAAATCGGTAACACTATGAAAATAAACATATTTACACAAAAAACCATCAGCACTAAATGCACTGATGGAATAATCATTTTTATTTTGAAACTCAATCACAATAAGGGGATTTTTTTTAGGTTCATTAACGATAAGAATTTTTTTTACAAGGTATCATCTTGTTTGTCAAAATCAGTTTCCAAATCTACTGATTTATCAGTTATTTTCACTTTTGTTAACGATTTTTGAGAAAGAATTTTCAATCTTATAAAATCCACCCCAAAAGCAACAATTTGAGACAAAACAATTAACAAAAACTGAATGACAAAAGGAAAATATATTTCTAAACTTGGAGATGCTATAGTAAGCCCTATCGAAGTTAGCCAACTAAGATTAAATTTCTCAACTCCATCAACAACTGAACTAATTTTTAAAAATTCTAAATCCATACAAAATATATTAACGGTTACTTAAAGCATATAAATATTTTTCCTCATCCGTAGCAACATAAGTTGTTAACGTCGGTGAAAAATCACTATTTTGTGGCGGTCTAGAAACCACAACAGGCTCCTCATCCATTTGATCTGATATCAAAATTTCAGGCTTTACAGGAACGTCTGGGACAATTTCACTATCTTTTTTTTGTGCAAGCAACCACCATAAAAATGCAACAGCACCGCCTATATTAATCAATGTTTTCATATTACTTTTTTGTTTTTAAATTAAAAAAATTACTTATTGTAGTAGATATTTCAGTTTGCGTATTTATTAACGGAAAACCCATTATAGCTAAGACAAACACCCCCACAACAGTACCAATAATTAAATCACCATTTTCAGTTATTCGCTGACTTAAATTTTTATTTTTCATTTTTTACTTTTTAGATTTCTAGATAAAAATTCTTATTATCCAAACGCTTTAGATATTTATATTTCAAAGTAGAATCAATGACATTTATAACATCTGAAAGAAAATCTACATTATTATTTTGAGGGTAAAACTCTACTGCTTGGCAAGTATTGTATTTTTCTTCTCTAACAGTAAAACCTTTTTTTATTACTATTGCCACACCGAAAGCGGTACGAATTCTATCAAGCTGCATAGCGAGCAATAACCAATTATTATAATAATCCAGCGGAATCACATTTTTACCGAAATATTCCGAATCTTTAAAATACGTTGAAACATAATCAACGCCAACAGGTTCAGGATAATCGACAAACAAAACCATCTTTTTAGCTTTTTTTGGATACAAAACCAACCACATGAAAACACCGATTACAACCTGTATCAATGCGGATTTTCTATTTTTATCATTTAATATGCTCATTTGGCACGTATTTTATATATTTGACAATTAATATTAACAATTTTTAACACTATGAAAATAATTTTTATATTCTTTATAACACTCTACACTTCACAAACTAAAAAAATAGTACTTGAAGAAACCCCTAACATCCATCACATCAAAATAATTAATGACTACAAAATTTATCAAATCCAAAATCTATTTAACAAATCCGAATACAATAAATGGATATGCCCTAAATCAAATAAAAAAATCTGTAAAATCCGTGAAGACATTTATATTCAAACTTCAATTTGCTTAATTAATAATTACAATTTTAACCCAGATCAGTTTGCAAGACTTTCTAATATCTACGAATTCAACACAGACCTAGACGGTGTAATATTTTTTCTTAAAAACAAAGAATTTTCTTTAAATAATTTCCCTAAATGCATTAAAACAACATTATGAAAACACTTATTTTAATCCCCCTATTCGCTACATCACTACTATTTGCTCAAGACCTTACAAAAGCCCAAGCAAAACAAAACTTTACCAAATCAGAAAATAGAAAACTAGCACAAATAGAAATTAAAGATTTCGAAAGAATTTATAAAAACGCTTTATGTGTTAAAAAATACTATAATGTAAACCTTAAAGAAATGCCCATTTTTATAAAAAAAGCAAAAGACAGTTCAACCTATATGCCGTATCATATGCAAGTAATTTACAACCTTGATGACGTAACAATAGCACCCGAAAACAAAAAATGTAATTTTTGATTAAATATTAATTAAATAACTCATCTCTTTAATACAATAATCTTTTATAGCAGTTACAGTACTTAATTTTGATTCTACATAAGAACTATTAAAATCACTATAAGCAACTAAAGAATATCTTTTTAAAAGTCTCTTAATCCAGCCCATTTTATTAACATTATAATTACTTAAGCCTTTTAAATATTCAAAGTGAAATTTGAACATTTGGAAGGCTATATTTTCTCTACTAGGATTTAACCTAATCATAG
>NZ_JBAVFG010000197.1:0-15104 GCF_049588135.1 Kaistella sp.
CAATTCATGCTTCAAAGATAAATATTTTTGTTGGATGGTGATAAATGAAATAGCGATCTTTATCGATAAACACTTTAGCACAAATTAAATTAGAAATGTTAAATTTTGCAAATTTGCTTTTGGTATGATTAAAGAAAAATTATAGTATTTTATATTAGGCATAACAATGCCAGAAAGCAATATTGAAAAATATTGTTGTAAAAACTAGATCGACTAAGCTTAACAAACTTTAACCAAAGATACTTTCACAGTTCAGTATTATTTAGGATATTTGCGCATTATTTTTAAAAATAGAGAATGAAAAGATTTTTTGTATTACCATTGATTGCTGCGGGTTTTTTACTTCATGCACAAACGATTGGTAATTCTCCATATGCTGCCTTTGGAATCGGTGATGTAAAATACGATAATACAACTGATATCAGTTCAATGGGTGGCATTTCTACTGCATATATTTGGGATTTCAACAACAATTTTAATTTCAGCAATCCTGCAGCCAATAAAAATTTAGAATTAACCACTTTGAAGATTGAAGGAAGTAATGAAAATAATTTTTTCAAATCGAACTACAATAATATAAGTGTTACCAAGCATTCATCATATTTGTCTAATTTAACGATTGCTTTCCCAATTTCGAATAAAGTAAAATTCGGGATGGGTTACCAACCTTATAGTTCAAAACAATATACCAATTTAACGTCGGAAGTTTTGTCAGGTGGAAATATAAAAAGGAATCTTAATCATGGCGAAGGGACATTGAATACGGTTCAAGCTGCAGTATCTTATCAGATTACACCAGAGTTTGCGATGGGTCTTCGATCTAATTTCATTTTTGGGAATTTATATGATATTAATGAATTGATTTTTTCTGATGCAGAATTAATCAACGGATATGAAACAAAAAATAAAGTTAAAACCTTTAATTTCACGTTGGGTACAGCATATCAAAAAAAACTTCAGAGAGATAAAAAACTAACTTTAGGAGCAACTTATACTTTCGGAAATACCGGTCAAATGGAAACCCGATATATCAATAGTACTTATTTTTATAGTACAGGATTCGCCAAAAATAACGAAAGTATTATTGAGGAAAAATTCAGTGAAGATAAAAACTTGATTCCTATGGAACTCTCTTTTGGAGCAGGTTATGGTAAAGATGCCAAATGGTTTTTAGGAACTCAGTTGGATTATAAGAAAGGAGAAACTATTCAGTTTTTAGGGAAACCATTTGCGAACGAAAACTCTTATAAAATTTCTGCCGGAGGTTGGTATTTACCAAATTATAATAACTTCAGAAATTATTTTTCACGAGTTACTTATAGATATGGAGCGTATTACGAAAAAGGAAATTTAGTATTTAACGGAACCAATATCAATCAATTTGCGATTACTGGCGGAATGTCCTTGCCTTTCGAAAATAGAAGTGCAAGCAGAATGAGCGGTATCGATTTGGGACTTGAAATAGGAAAAAGAGGAACATTGGATAATAATTTGATCCGTCAGAATTTTGTTAACTTAAAAATAGGAATTAATTTTGCAGACAAGTGGTTTAATAAACGACTTTATGATTAAAAAATGAATTTCAATAAAGAAATAATATATAAAAATATAGCCGGCTTTTTAAGTTGTGCTATATTTTTTGCTTTAATATCCTGTGACGAAGATCTCGCAAAAATCAATAAAAATAAAAACACCAATTTCCCGTCTCAAATCATCAATAATGCTAATATTGTACAGCGGGATTCTGGGATCATTAAATTGCGAGCGACTGCCCCACTCATCGAGAAATATGAATATATAGATTCACCATATATCGTTGCCAGAAAAGGAATTAACATTCTTTTCTATGATAAAAAGAAACCTGATACCCCTGGGAAAATCTCTGCGAAATATGCGAAATTTAACGAAAAAAAGAAATTTTACGAGGCTAAGGGAAATGTAAAAATCATTAGCAATGAAAATCAAATGTTTGCGATGCAATCGGTGTATTGGGATCAGGTAAAAAAAATTATTTACACCACAGATACGGTTTACGTTACCGATAAAGATGGCTCAACTTTGATTGGAGCAAACGGAATGAGAGCCAAAGACGATTTCTCGGAATATACTTTCTATAACAATTCTGGCGACATCAATGCCAAGAAAATCCCCGAAAAGAGCAAATAATTTTTCGTAAATTCGGAGAAATATTTCTCTATGACTTTTCATGCAATTGGTTTAATGTCGGGCACCAGCCTTGATGGTTTGGATATTTGTTTCGCAAAATTCACCAAAGAAAATAGCCGTTGGAGTTTCGAAATTCTGAAAGCGGAAACTCTTTCTTATTCTCAAATTTGGGAAGAAAAACTCAAGAATTCGATTCACTTTAATTCAGAAGATCTTTTAGCTTTAAATTCGGAATATGGATTTTATTTGGGCGAAAAAACCAAAGAATTTATCGAGAAATATTCTTTAAAAAACATCGATTTAATCGCTTCTCACGGACATACCGTTTTTCATCAACCTCATAGAAAATTCACTTTGCAAATTGGTGATGGGCGCGCGATAAAAATCATCAATCAAATTCCTGTGGTTTACGATTTCCGGAGCCAAGATGTTTTGATGAACGGAAACGGTGCTCCACTCGTTCCCATCGGCGATGAACTCCTTTTTTCTGAGTTTGATGCGTGTCTAAATCTCGGTGGATTTTCGAATATTTCATTTAATAAAGAAGGAAAAAGAATCGCTTTTGATATTTGTCCAGTAAATATTGTTTTGAATAAATTCGCAAAAACTTTCAATAAAAATTACGACGAAAACGGTGATTTTGCAAGAAACGGAATCGCGAATCAACCGCTTTTATCATCATTAAATTCAATAAAATTCTACCAAGAAAGCCCGCCGAAATCTTTAGGAATCGAATGGGTGAATGAAAATATTTCCCCTATATTAAAAGAGGAATCTGCGGAAAATATTTTAGCCACTTTCACAGAACACGCTGCATTTCAAATTGCTAAAATTTTTAATGAAAATAAACTAAAACGAGTTTTATTCACGGGCGGCGGAACGTACAATAATTATTTGTTAGGAAGAATCAAACATTATTCTGAAACTGAAATCATCCTTCCCAAATCTGAACTTATTGATTTCAAAGAAGCTTTACTCTTCGCATTCATGGGAGTCTTAAGAATAAATACCGAAAATAATATTTTAGCTTCTGCGACCGGGAGTTTCCAAAATCACAGTTCAGGACTTATTGTTTAATCAAAATGAATTAAAAAAAATAAAATTATGCATATCGATATTAGACCTTTGCAAATTAGCGATTACGACGAATTGAAAGAAACGATGCAGAAAGCATATCCTGCAATGTCGGAAAGTATTTGGTCGAAAAAAAGTATTCAAAAGCTCATTAAAATTTTCCCAGAAGGACAAATTTGCATCACCGTTGACGATAAAATTGCAGCGGTTTGTTTGTCGCTCATCATTCAATATGAACTTTTTGGCGACGAACATACTTACAAAGAAATCACGGGAAATTATACTTTCAACACGCATTCCGACACCGGAAATGTTTTATACGGAATTGAAGTTTTCGTAGATCCTGAGTTTCGGGAATTGCGATTGGCTAGAAGATTATACGATGCCCGAAAAGATTTGTGCGAAAAATTGAATTTGAAATCGATCATTGTAGGTGGCAGAATTCCGAATTATCATTTGCACAGCCACGAACTTACGCCTCGGCAATACATTCAACAAGTTCGAAAAAAAGAAGTGTATGATCCAGTTTTGAGTTTTCAGTTGGCGAATAATTTCTTGCCAGTTCGGGTGCTGAAAAATTATCTTCCTGAAGATTCTCATTCCAAAGAAAATGCGGTTTTGTTGCAATGGAATAATATTTATTACAGCAAAAAGCCAAATACCATGCAGGATTCCGTGATTCGTTTGGGATTGGTTCAGTGGCAAATGCGGCATTTCAAAGATCTTGATGCGTTTTTCGAACAAGTAGAATTTTTCATCAATGTAATGGCGGATTATAAATCGGACTTCATTATGTTCCCAGAATTCTTCAATACGCCTCTACTCGCTCCTTTCAATCATTTAAGCGAAAGAGAAAGTATGTTTAAATTGGCTGAATTCACCGAAGAAATTAAAAATAAACTATCGCAATATGCCATCGGTTACAACATTAATATTATTGGCGGAAGTATGCCTTTGGCAGAAAACGACGAATTGTATAACATCAGTTATTTGCTTCATCGCGACGGAAAGATTGATGAACACCGCAAAGTTCACATCACGCCGAATGAGAAAAAATGCTACGGAATGAAAGGTGGCAACGAAATAAAAGTGATTGATACCGATTGCGGAAAAGTAGGATTGGTGATTTGCTATGATGTGGAATTCCCAGAATTACCAAGGATTTTGGCGGATCAAGGAATGAAAATTCTATTTGTTCCTTTTCTTACCGATACGCAAAATGCTTACATCCGAGTTCGTCATTGTGCGGCCGCAAGAGCCATTGAAAACGAATGTTATGTTGCGATTGCAGGTTGTGTAGGAAATCTTCCGGGGGTGAATAATATGGATATTCAGTATGGGCAAGCGGCGGTTTTCACGCCTTCTGATTTTGCGTTTCCTTCGAATGCAATTAAAGGCGAAGCAACGCCCAATACCGAAACTACCTTGATTGTGGATGTGGATTTGAATTTGCTGAAAGAAGTTCATCATTACGGTGCAGTACGCACAATGACCGATCGCCGAAAAGATTTATACGACACGATTTCATATACGACCGATTTGGAAACGGAATAAAAAAATCCCGAAATTAAATTTTCGGGATTTTTAAAGGATTTAGACGATTGATTGTAAGTCTTTTATCTATTTTATTTTATCTCCTTAATTACAATTTGAATTCCAATTTCGCATTAAAAAATCTTCCTGTCAAACGGACCGGAACCGGATAATTATATCCCGTAGAAACATCATTCACCCATTGATTTGCAACAGTATTGCTAATATTGAAAGCATTGAAAATCTGAATACCTAAAGTCAGTTCTTTGAAATTGCCCCAGAAACCACCGTTTACTTTATTGTCTTTTTGATCGATGAAAACTTTGGATAAACCAATGTCAACTCTTTTGTAAGAAGGCAAAGTCCGCTGGTATTTGTAAGGTGCCTCGAAATCTGGTTTGCCGTTTGCGTCTAAAGAAATTGGCGTTCCGGAAGGCAATCCGTTAGAATAATTTAAAGTTAAATTCACTCTCATTGAAGGAAATTTCGGCATATAATCTTGGTAAAACATTGAGAATCTGAAACGTGGATCAGTTGGTCTTGGGATATAACCTCGCCCGTCGATATTTTCGTAAACTCTGGCATAACTCGCAGAAATCCAAGAATCTACACCCGGAACAAATTCACCGAACAGTCTTGCATCAACACCATAGGCGTACCCTTCAGAATTATTTAAACCAGAATATCGAATTCTCACATTATCCAAATAATATGGAATCAAATGATCCATTTTCTTGTAATACAATTCAGTTGTTAATTTAAACGGACGTTCAACCATTTTGAACTCATAATCGTTTTTTAAGATAACCTGCATCGAACGTTGTGACTTTATACTTGGATTAAAGTTACCATCAACATCTTTAATCTCTTTGTAGAAAGGAGCTTGATAATAAATACCTCCGGAAACGGTAAACAACATATCCATCTCCCAGTTTGGTTTTAGTGCGATTTGTCCACGTGGAGAAATAATCGTTTCATCATTGAAATCCCAATGAGAAGCGCGAACTCCAGCATTTACGAAAATACGGTTTTCACCCCAATAGAATTTCTTAGAATATTGTGCGTAACCAGAAAGTCTGGTTGGTTCAATATGATTGGTTCCAGAAATACTGTAACGCAAACGAAGTTGAGAAGGATCCAAAGTCCCAGGATCCACATAGCTTCTTGGCGTGCTATAACCCAAAGAATCTACCAATTGCCATTCGTTGGTAAGATCTTGTAGATTTTCTTTTTCGAATTTCAAACCTACTTCAAAATCAGTATTTACGTCCGGTGAAAATTTTGTCTTTAATTGTGCGCCATAAGTTTTCACCAATAAATCATTTCTCGCATGATCGATTTGCCCGCCCACATCGTATGAAGTAATTGGCGCACCAGTAATCGGATCGAAGGTTTGCAGCATATAAGCAGATGCAACCGAATAATATTCTCTTTCACGGTTTTGGTAAGCGAAATTATCTAAAGTAAAAGCCCATTTTTTATTGGGTTTAAAATTAATGGAAGCCGTTCCCATCATGTTTTTATATTTGTCATCTTCTTTTCCATTGTAGAAAACGCTCAATTTTAAAGGCGATTGCAAAGTCCCGAATTCCACTTCTTTTACTTTTGGAATCATTTCATAATCGTTTTTACTCCAATAACCGATGAAAGAAAAACCCCATTTATCATTCAGTTTATAATTAATGTAAGTCTGGAAATCCATGTATTGTGGATTGAAATCGGTATCTTCATTCAAAGTATTTAAAACTAAATTAGTGTTTCGGTAACGACCAGAAATCATCGCGGACAATTTTTTATCCTTTGAGACAAAACCGGTCGTAAGCCTTCCACCAATTAAACTCGCTTCACCGGAAAGTTCAAATTTCGTGGGTTGACGGTAATAAATGTTTAAAGCTGAAGACATTTTATCGCCGTATTTCGCTTCGAAACCACCGGCAGAAAAATTAATCGCCTGAACCATATCAGGATTAATAATACTCAATCCTTCCTGCAAAGAATTTCGAATTAAAAACGGACGGTAAATTTCAATATCATTAATATAAATAAGGTTTTCATCGTAGTTTCCACCTCTTACCATATATTGCGAAGAAAGTTCGGCATTGGAATTTACAGAAGGTAAAGTTTTCAAAAGCCCTTCTACACCACCAGAAAGGGAGGCGACTTGCTGTGCTTCTTTGGAAGAAATTTCAATCGAAGTTAAATCGGTGATTTTGGGTTTTCCTTTTTTCTGAAATACCACTTCCTGAATTTCGGTTTCCCGCTCCGTTTTCACAAACAAAACATTTACGTTTTGAACTTTCGGATTGATTTTAATATTTTTATTAAAACCTCTGAAACTCGATTTCTGTACCGATAATAATTGCTCAGAATCAGCAATTGGAATCTTTACAAAACCCTTAGCATCAGTGGTGAAATTTTGATTATTATAAGAAACATTAGCCTGTGAAACAGGATTTCCATCATTATCTAAAACCTTCAGATTAATTTGCGAAAATGCGAAAATTGGCATTAACGCCAAGAGTAAAAGTGTTTTTTTCAATGCTAAAAATTTAGATTTTAAAGATAACAAAAAATTAAAGAATCGCTTCTCTTACCCGAGTTAATTTCTGAAGCAAATCTTCTAGTTTATCGAGTTGAAGCATATTGGCGCCGTCAGAAAGTGCGACACTTGGATCTGGATGCGTTTCGATGAAAAGTCCGTCCGCGCCAACTGCAATTCCTGCTTTAGCAATGGTTTCAATCAATTCTGGTCTTCCGCCGGTTACGCCGGAACTTTGATTCGGTTGTTGCAAAGAATGTGTTACATCTAAAATCACAGGCGCATAATTTCTCATTGTTGGGATTCCTCTGAAATCAACAACTAAATCGGTATATCCAAAAGAATTTCCCCTTTCGATAATCGCTGTTTTTGGATTCCCAGAATCGGTTACTTTTTGCACCGCAAACTGCATAGATTCTGGCGAAAGGAATTGACCTTTTTTCAAACTCACACATTTTCCGGTTTTTGCAGCAGCGATTAATAAATCGGTTTGTCTAACCAAAAATGCTGGAATTTGTAAAACATCAACATACTGCGCTGCCAAAGCTGCGTGGTCGTTTTCGTGAATATCGGTGGTCGTAGGAATGTTGAAAGTTTCGCCAACTTTTTTTAGAATTTCTAAAGATTTTTCTTCGCCAATCGTGGTGAAAGAATCTACACGAGAGCGATTTGCTTTTTTGAAACTTCCTTTAAAAATATAAGGGATTTCGTATTTATTGGTCATTTCCACAATTTTTTCGGCGATTCTTAAAGCCATTTCTTCGCCTTCAATAATGCACGGACCGGCGATAAGAAAGAAATTTTTAGAATTTTTGTGGTGAATGTTGTCTAAGTATTGAATCATGAATGAGTTTTTTAAAATTTAAAACCAATTGAATGACAAAAATACGGATTTTTTTGATGTATTTATTTTTAAGTTTTGGCTGTGTTTAATAACAAATCGAGCTAATTCCGATAGCTAGCGGAATCGCTTCTATTGATGATTTATTGTTTTAGAACTAAAACTTTTTCACAATTTTTTCAATCGTATTCAAATTTCGGGAAGTCATTTTTTCTTTCAGCGATTTTTTGCCTAAAATTTTTCCGAAAGAAGAATCTAAAGTTTTTCCTTTCGGAACTTGCCAATAGAAAGTGTTTCCTACGATTTCGGCTTTTTCGTTTTCGGTTTTATCGGAATTTTCAAATTCTTGGAAAAGTGTTTTCTCTATATTTTCAATTCCTATAAAAACATAAATATGTAAGTCCTCGGATTTGGCAAAAGGATTATTTTCAAAAATCTGAATAATTTCTTTTTCATTTTTAATAAAAAGAAACGCTTTATAATTGAAATATTCCGACAATGATTTTTCTAAAATTTCTTTTAATTCAGAAACATTTAAATCCGAAGAAAATAAAATATTTCCCGTCGCTAAAACTGAAGAAATTTTGTGCATTCCCGTATCAGCAAACACTTTGCAAACTTCTGCCATTTTCATGGAAGTTCCTTTGACATTCACGCCGCGAAGAAATGCACAGTATTTCATTTTTATTATGAGTAATTGGTAATGAGTAATATTTGAAAATTGCTTATCACTCATTACCCATTGCTTATGGCTATTATTGTGTTGCTTTCATAATAGCGGCGGTGATTTGCGCCTCTTTTTCTTTGGCATAAGTGGAATCATAAGGATTCATAATGTCGAAAAGATAGGTGTAAAAAGGCGTTATTTTCTGAACTTTTTCTGATTCATTATATGCTTTTTCTTTACCCATTGTCTGCAAATCTTTAACAAAATTATTGAATTTTTTATCGATTGGCTCTAGTGATTTCACAAGATAATCATAGCCTTTCGATTTCTGTCCTATTTTCATGTAAGCGTCTGAAACAGCACCTACAACTAGAGAATATTCCATTGGTTTGGTTCTCATCTGTCTGCTTACAAAACGTTGTTCTTTGTCTGATAAACTCGTATAATAATCGTATTCTGTAAAGATTCCTTTTTTCAGTTCTTCAGCTAATTTTAGTCCTTTTTGTTCCTGCCCGGAAACGATATAACCGTAAACTATTGAACTTAAAGAACGTGGGTCATTATATTTGGCAACCGGAATTTCTCTGGAGGCTAAATCCAATATTTCTATTGCTTTTGCTTTTTGTCCAGAAAGTGATAATGCTTCTGCAGCACGACTTGCGGAACTTCTATAACTCACAATATTCTGGGTACAGGTTTCATCAAAATGAACTTTCAAATCTTTGAAATTTCCCCATTTGTAATTTTTCACAATATTATAAAGCGAGTTGGCATCTACTCTACCCATTTCTCCGTCTTCACGTTCTGTTGTTTTAATTGGAACCAATCGGTAACTGAAACCGTCATACTGTAAATAATCTCCTAAAAAGAAAAGATTTTCCGGATCATAAATTCCGCCTGAAGAGAAATTAATCGTTCGTTTCCAATCGAAGTTTGCAAGGATATCCATTAATAGCAAATTATTTTTGAACATGCTGTTTTTTTTATAATCAATGGTGATTTGACCAACAGTCTGCGCTAAATCTTTTTGTTCGATAGTTCCTGATTTTACAGCATTTTGTTTGTTGACAGGTAAAATAAATTTAGAAACTGGCAAGAAATTAAACTTCTCATATTTTGCTTCACCGAAAATCATTTTTAAAATTTGGTCTTTGTCATCAGATTTCATTTTAATAAAGTTGACAGCTTCCTTCAAAGTCATAGAATCTTGGGTGAGATATTTTCTGAACTCAGGGAAAACATTATCTGGCGCACCTTGCTCTTTCATGTTCGCAAAGATATTTCCCCAATCTTTTTTGCTCATCAAAAAGATTTGATCGTTCGTTCCGTCACGGTAATCTTCGTGCGTAAATACAGAAGGAACTGGCATTGAATTATAAGTTCTTCTCTTCACTTGATCGATATTCCAAGGAGTTGAAAGTAAGGTAAAATTCACCACTTTCACATCATCTCGAAGTCCTGAAGTTTCTTGCATTCCCCAAATCGGATAAGTGTCATTATCGCCATAAACAAAAAGAATATCGTTTTTTGGTAAAGATTTCAAAGTGGAATATGCGTAATCATAAGCGGTATATCTATTACTTCTATCATGAACATTATAATTCTGGAAACCCATCATCAAAGGAATTCCCATTAAAATTACTCCCGCACCAATATTTAAAGCATTTGATTTTACTTTTTCCTGCAAATACCATAATAAAGCTCCTGCTCCCAATCCGATCCAGATTGCAAAAGCATAGAATGAACCTACCATTGCGTAATCCCTTTCTCGAACCTCGAAAGGTTTTACTCCAGTATAGAAAATAATGCCGACACTGGTGATAATAAATAAGGACAAGATTGCATAGAATCGTCCAAAATCCCTATTGAGCTGGAAAAAGAAACCAATTAATCCTAAAATAAGTGGTAAGAAAAAGAATCTAACAGTACTTTCATTTTTAAATTTCGCTGGCATTTTACTTTGGTCACCATATAGTGCATTATCGATGAAAGAAATACCAGAAATCCAATTTCCTCGGTTATTTTCCATGTTTCCTTCGAGGTCGTTTTGTCTTCCAACAAAGTTCCACATTAAGTATCGTACAAAGTAATATCCGTTTTGAAAGGTGAAAAAATAATTTAAATTTTGTGCTAAAGAAGGTCTCTGAACATTGATTAAATTATAAGGTTTTACTTGTAAATAATCTGCTGCCTTAATGCTTCCTTCTTCATATTTTTTTCTTAAATCATCGAATATTTTATGAGCTTCAGGATTATCGGCAACATCTTCATTAGCGTAATTAAAGGAGAAATCTGGTGCGCCATACATGGAAATATAATTTTCCATTACCGATTTATCATCATTAAACATTCTCGGTAAAATACTCACTTGATCTTTGCTGTACATATAATTGAATCGTTCTCCTACTTTTCGGTACGATGCAGTTTTTTCATCCTTTTCATAAACATCGCCTGTTTTTTGGGTTTTATAGCTCCCATCTTCATTTTTCTGAATTCCATTAGCGTCTAAAGCTGCGGTGTAATTTTGACCATAAGAAGTTGGCCAATCACCATATTGCTCTCGGTTATAATAATCGAGCATACCGATGGCGGTATCTGGGTCATTCAAGTTCATTGGAGGATTTGCATTGGCTCTGATCGGAATCACCATCCAACATGAAAAACCAATCATCATATAAATCACAGAAAGAACTACGGTTTGATAAATCCCTTTTTTAGTTTTCCGAGCGTATTTAAGAGCGAAATAACAGATTGCAATTAAAATAATAAATGCGATAATCGTCCCGGAATGGAAAGGCAGCCCTATTCCGTTAACAGCAAATATTTCCATCTTTCCAAACAAAGTCATTATTAAAGGGAAAATACCTTTAAATACGATGGCTAAAATCCCTAATGTAATCCCATTTGCCCAAAGGAAACTTTTCCATGAAAATTCATAATTCCGAGCATAATAAATAAAACAAAGTGCAGGAATCACCAGCATTGCCATCATGTGAACTCCGACTGACAGACCTGTTACAAAGAATATTAAAATAATCCAACGTTCATTATCGGTCTCTAAATATTCATTTTCCCATTTCGTTACTAGCCATAATAAAAGTGCAATAAACATTGAAGCCATCGAATAAACTTCTCCTTCCACAGCTGAAAACCAGAAAGTATCTGAAAAGGTAAAACATAAAGCACCGATTACTCCAGCAAACAGAATGGAAATTTCCTGATGTTTTGTAATATCATTAAAATCTTTGTGAAGTAATCTTCGTACAAGATGCGTAATGGTCCAAAAGAGGAAAAGTATTGTAAATGCACTGAACAAAGCAGACATTGCATTAATAACAATCGAGTAATGCTCCCCATTACCAAAAGCAAACACAGCGAAAACCGCACCCACCAACTGGAAAAGTGCCGCTCCCGGAGCATGTGTCACTTCCAGTTTTACGGCTGAAGAAATATATTCCCCACAATCCCAAAAACTAAAATTCGGTTCAATGGTTGATAAATAAGTGAAAAATGCAATTGCGAATACCACCCATCCTAGTAAGGTATTCCATTTTTTAAAAGACCAATTTTTCATAGTAAATTTTCAATGTTGCGAAAATAAGGTTTTTAACTTATTATCTATTGATTTTAACAAATTTTAAGCAATTGGCTTGGTTTTTGAGAAATTGCAGATCGCAGAAATAGAGAATAATAAGATGACATTTCTCATGCATTGAAATACAAACATCAGTAATAATTGTTGACTTATTAATTTTTTAGTATTTTTGCATACGGTTTTAATAGACTAAAATGACTAAATAATGACTAATGTTCACGATAACATTCTTGGCTTAATTGGAAATACCCCTTTAGTAAAACTAAATAAAGTTACTAAGGAGATTCCGGCCACAGTATATGCTAAATTAGAATCTTTTAATCCCGGCCATTCTACAAAAGACAGAATTGCAATTCATATCATTGAAGCAGCTGAAAAAAAAGGCTTGTTGAAACCTGGTTCAACCGTGGTGGAAACAACTTCCGGAAATACCGGTTTTTCAATTGCGATGGTTTGTATTATCAAAGGCTATCAATGTATTCTTGCCGTAAGTGATAAAACAAAGAAAGAAAAAATCGCCTATCTAAAAGCTTTGGGTGCGACGGTTTATATTTGCCCTGCAAATGTAGCGGCGGACGATCCGAGATCTTATTACGAAGTTGCCAAGAGAGTGGCTTCTGAAACACCAAATTCAATATACATCAATCAGTACTTTAATGAATTGAATATTGATGCACATTACCGAACAACTGGACCCGAAATCTGGGAGCAAACAGGCGGTAAAATCACACACCTGATTGCTTGTACGGGAACAGGAGGAACTTTATCAGGTTCTGCAAAATTTTTAAAGGAAAAAAATCCTAATATAAAAATCATCGGTGTTGACGCTTCGGGATCCATTCTTAAAAGTTATCATGAAACCGGTGAAATTCATAAAGAAGACATTCATCCTTATCAAATAGAAGGAATGGGGAAAAACCTAATTCCATCTGCTTTATTGTTTGATAAGATTGATGAGTTCATTCGTGTAAATGATGAAATGGCAGCCTACAGAACCCGTGAAATTGCACTGAAAGAAGCAATTATGGGTGGTTACACCACAGGTGCAGTTACGCAGGGTCTTTTGCAATATGCAAATTCTCATGAATTTACTGAGGAGGATTTAGTTGTTGCTTTATTCCCCGATCACGGTTCAAGATATATCACTAAAGTGTACAGTGACAAATGGATGGCTGAACAAGGATTCACCAATAATTGTGTCCATAATTATGATGACGTTTTCAAAACCGAACTGATAAAATAATAAAAATCAAAAAAATTAGAATAAACCTTTTTGTAACAATCGAAAGGTTTTTTTTTAATTTAATTAAATTAACTTTGAGTATTAAACAATAAAATAATAATGAAAGATATTTTTGATCGCCTTAGAGAAAACCCAGGTCCATTAGGACAATTTGCAGATTATGCAGAAGGTTATTTTGTTTTCCCAAAACTTGAAGGTCCAATTGGTCCGAGAATGAAATTCCAAGGGAGAGAGGTGATTTTTTGGAGTGCTAATGATTACTTAGGGCTTTGTAACCATCCAGAAGTTTTAGAAGCAGATGCAAAAGCTGCCGCTGAATACGGTATGTTTTATCCAATGGGTGCTAGAGCGATGTCTGGTGAAACTGAACAACATCAGCAATTAGAAAGAGAATTAGCAGAATTCGTAAAAAAAGATGCCGCTTATCTTTTAAATTTCGGTTATCAGGGGATGGTTTCTACCATTGATGCTTTAGTTGGCAGACATGACGTTATCGTTTATGATTCAGATTCACATGCTTGTATTGTTGATGGAGTACGTCTTCACATGGGCAAAAGTTTTACTTATAAGCATAATGATATTGCGAGTTTAGAGAAAAATCTTGTGAGAGCGACCAAAGTTGCAGAAGAACAAGGAGGTGGTATTTTAGTGATTACCGAAGGAGTTTTCGGAATGCGCGGAATTCAGGGAAAAATCAAGGAAATCTGCGATTTAAAATCGAAATTCAATTTCAGATTATTAGTTGATGATGCACACGGATTTGGAACTTTAGGAGAAACTGGTGCTGGTGCTGGTGAAGAGCAAGGTTGCCAAGATCAAATCGATGTGTACTTCTCTACTTTTGCTAAATCAATGGCAGGCTTTGGAGCATTTATCGCAGCAGACAAAGATATTATTGGAATCTTAAAATATAATTTACGTTCACAGGTTTTTGCAAAATCTTTAACAATGCCAATGGTTATTGGAGGTTTGAAAAGATTAGAGCTATTACGTTCCAGACCAGAAATAAAAGCAAAACTTTGGGAAAACGTTCGTAAATTACAAAATGGTTTATCGGAAAGAGGATTCAATTTAGGAGGATCTAATACGTGTGTAACTCCAGTAATGATGGAAGGTTCTACCGTAGAAGCTACTTTACTTTCCAGAGATTTAAGAGAGAATTTTGGAATCTTTACTTCTGTAGTTATCTACCCAGTAATTCCAAAAGGAATGATCTTGTTGAGATTAATTCCTACCGCTTCACATACCGATTCTGAAATCAACGAAACCCTTGCTGCATTCGAAGCAATCCACGAAAAATTAGTTTCTGGATTTTATAAAGAGCAAGAGCAAAAATTATTGGAGGAAAAGCAACTTCAATTTAAAGAAGCATAAAATTTTTCAAAATATATTTTAATATAGACCGTTTGAAAAATTCAAACGGTCTTTTATTTTTAAACCAAATAC
>NZ_JBAVFG010000198.1:0-15112 GCF_049588135.1 Kaistella sp.
CAATAAAGTGATTTCTGTTGCGAAGAAAGATATTTTCCATTTGGTAAGAAAATCTTTATTGCTAACAAGAGCAAATCAAACCGCAGAAAGACAAAATCTTCAAAAGAAATTTGATGAAGTTTTCACTTTTGAAAAAGATAATTATTCTTCACATTTATATTCTCAATCTCAATGGAAAGCTACGAATGTAAAAGAAATTGCACCAATTTTTTCTGATGCTTCAGAAACCGTTGACGGCAGAGTTGTGGTAAGAAATAATTTTGATCAAATTTTCAGTAAATATCCAGAAACTTTAATTTTTGGTGAAGATACCGGGAACATTGGTGATGTAAACCAAGGGTTAGAAGGACTTCAGGAGAAATATGGTGAACTAAGAATTGCAGATACCGGAATTCGGGAAGCGACCATTCTTGGACAAGGAATCGGAATGGCAATGCGTGGTTTGCGACCAATTGCAGAAATCCAATATCTCGATTATATATTATATTGTTTACAGGGAATGAGCGATGATTTAGCAACCGTTCAATACCGGACAAGAGGCGGACAAAAAGCACCATTAATTATCAGAACTCGTGGTCACCGTTTAGAAGGAATTTGGCATTCAGGTTCTCCAATGGCGGGAATTTTGAATCTTTCCAAAGGAATTTTGGTTCTTGTTCCTCGTAACTTAACGAAAGCTGCAGGATTTTATAATACCATGCTTCAAAGTGATGATCCCGCTTTAATTATTGAATGTTTGAACGGTTATCGTTTGAAAGAAAAGCAACCCGATAATTTAGGAGAATTCACCGTTCCTGTCGGGAAAATTGAAGTGACCAAAGAAGGAAAAGAGGTGACTTTGGTAACGTACGGTTCGACTTGGAGATTGGTAATGGAAGCTGCTGCAGAATTAGAAAAAATCGGTATTTCAGCGGAAGTGATTGATATTCAATCATTAATTCCTTTCGATTTAAGTCATGAAATTTCGGAAAGTGTGAAGAAAACCAATCGACTTGTAATCATCGATGAAGATGTTGAAGGTGGCGCTTCTGCGTTTATTCTTCAGCAAATTTTAGAAAAACAAAAAGCATTTAGATATTTAGATTCCGATCCGTTAACGATTTCGGCAGAAAATCACCGTCCACCCTATGGAAGCGACGGCGATTATTTCAGCAAACCAAGTGTTGATGATATGGTAGAGAAAATTTATGGATTATTTACAGAAACAAATCCAGCGAAATTTCCGAAGATTTAGTAGGTAGTTGATTATTAAATAATTAATTATTCGTTTTTATATTTATCTAAAATATATTTCGAAACCTCTTTCAAAGTTTTTCCTGTTGTAGGATTGATACCATAATGGGTGAAAAATTCTACTTTTTTATTGGTTTTAGCGTACCACACTTTTCCTAGAGCATTTTGTTCTGTTAAAGTGTCGGGACGTGTAATCTTCCGCAATTTCATGAGGTCGTCTTTTCGTTGTTCCACATGATGATCTGAAATTATTTCATCACAATAAATGGGAATATATTCTTCATTATTCCAATACATGCATTCTTTTTCTTTTTTTTGAAGAACGTTTTTTGCGGTGGCCACTTCTTTCGGTTGTTGAGGAATATGAACTATTTTTTGAATAGATTCGATAGGATATTGAGCGACTTTTTCTGTAGGAATTGGAATAATCTGTGAATCAATTTTGGGTTTTGATTCCTCTATTTTATTGTTAAAATAATTATTCTTTTGAAGAAAAAACCCTGTACCAAGTAGAACTCCAATGATTCCAAAACTTTGGCTGTGTTTTGAAACAAATTCCGGCAAGGTGAAAATTGGACTGTTTGTTATATTAATAATGATTTCCGAAATTTTATTAGTTTGAAGTATTTCCTCATTTCCATTGATATTCACTTTAATATTTGAAGGAATATCTGCTAAAGACCTTTTCGCACAGAAGTCTTTAAAATCTTTTTCTCCCAAATAATGACTCAAATCATCTAGAATGACGGGTTTTATATTATAATCTTCATTTTTTTCTACCAAAAATTTATAATAAGTTTCAAAAGTCTTATAACTTAATTGAATTCTAAAATCATCTCTCAACGTGTTTTCCAAATCTTTTAAAATTGCACTAAATGCAGTTTCAGTGGTTTCTTTTTTGGCTTTTTCAAAGACTTCAAAAACCAATCTTTTTTTCGCAGATAAAAATATAGACATACGTTAGATTTTATTTAGATATATACTTTAAAAGTACTTTTTCAGTGGGTTTAAATTTAATGATTTAAAACTTTCCAAATACTTTCCAAATACTTTCTAATAGAAGGACTATTTACTGCAATACATTTGTTTCAGAAATCAGTGATAAAAAAGACTTTTTAAAGAAAAGTTAAAAAGAATGATTTCGAAATGTTCTGATAGAACGGAAGACCAATCTCTGGTTTGGGAAGCAGATTTTTCTCTTCCGTTTTAGAAGATCATTACTTCCCAAAAATTTAAGAAGCGCTTCTTATTTCATTACATGTGGCTCTACCCAAGACTTGTGTTTATGGGCAACTACAGAAATATTTAAACTTAAATTTTTTTTAAAATGTTACAGATTATTTTAATGTTTTTAGGATTTACATTTCCTAATAACAGTGCAAATATGCAAAATTTCAAGCAAGATGTGCCAGTGATTATCCAGTCAACCAATCATTCACAGTTTGATACAGGTGGTGAAGACGGACAAGTGCCGCCTCCAAAAATATAAACTTATTCACAGGAAACAGCGAAAATTAATTTTTCGCTGTTTTTTTATTTAACTTTGAATTATATTTTAAAAATTGAAACTAAATTACTACCTGTTCGCCCTGTTATTCATCTCCATTTCCTGTACTAAAAAAGAAGCTGTACTGAAAAAAAGTGATAATAAATTTTACGATAAAGCCTATGAATTTTTAGAAAAAAAGGAAAAAGACAGCGCTTTTATTTATTTTAATCTCGCAAAAAATGCATTTCTAAAAGATAATGATTCTGCAAGAACCGGAAACTGTATTGTGAATATGGCTGTTATTCAGGCCGAAAACGGAGACTATTTTGGGAGTCAGGAAACTTCTTTGGATGCGATACAATATTTAAACGTTCATGAAGAAAAATTGCATCCCGTCATTTATTCGAATTATAATAATTTAGGAATCGTCACGAAAAATCTGAAAGAATATAAAAGAGCCATTGGCTTTTTTGATGATGCCATTAAATATTCAACTTCTCCCATAGAAATTACCACTTGTTTAAACAACAAAGCCAATTGCTTTAGGCATTTAAAAAAATACGACAAAGCAATTACTATTTACAAAGCTGTTTTTAAAAATATTGATCCTCAAAATGATAAAAAAGGCTATGCCAGAGTGGTCGATAATCTGGCTTACGTAAAATTTCTTCAGAATCCGGCTTACCAAGCAGAAACGGAAATGAATTTAGCTTTACAAATTCGGGAAAAGGAAAATGATTTGTGGGGACAGAATGCGAGTCAGGCGCACTTATCTGATTATTTTTCAGAAAAAAATGCTGCAAAATCTCTCTTTCATGCACAGCAAATGTACGAAATCGCTAAAAAGATTGACAGTCCGGATGACGAAATCGAGGCTTTACAAAAATTGGTCAAATTAGAAAATCTTGAAAATTCTAAAAAATATTATTCCTTGTACGTCAGTCTCAATGACAGCTTAACAACGGTTCGAAATAAAGCGAAAAATCAATTCGCCTTGATCCAATATGAATCGGAAAAAAACCGGGTGGATTTTTTAGATGCGAAAGCACAAAATATAGAAAAGAGTTATCAGGTTTTCAAAAGAAATATTGCCTTGGGAATTAGTTTGTTGGTTCTGATTTTAGCTGTGTTTTGGTATCAAAAAAGAAAAAAAAGATTGCAACAGGAAAAAGATTTTGAAGTGAAAAGTACTGTTTTAAAATATTCAAAAAAAGTACATGATGTTGTATCCAACGGTATTTATCAAGTCATGTCAGAAATCGAAAACAGTTCAGAGCTCGATAAAAATGGATTGCTCAATAAACTGGAAGTGGTTTACGAAAAATCACGTGATATTTCTTACGAAAATTTGACAGGAAATCCCGCTATTGACTTTAAATTACAGATCTCTAATTTGGTGAAATCTTTTTCCTCAAAATCTGTAAAACCTATTATGATCGGAAATGAGGAAGAATTATGGGCGGATATTCCGCAGAATTTAAAAAATGAAATTTCAGTTATTCTTCAGGAACTCTTGGTCAATACCAAAAAACACAGCAAAGCGAAAAAAATATTTTTAAAATTTGAAATCATCGCAAACCATCTCCAGATCGATTATTCTGATGACGGAATTGGTCTTGGAAAAACCATTCAAAAAAAAAATGGCTTGCAAAATGTGGAAACCCGTATTTTTTCTCAAAAAGGAAATCTTATTTTTGACGAAATAATTGAGAAAGGAACAAAGATTACGATTTCCTTTCCCTTAAAAAACGGATAAATGTTTCAAAAAATACTAGCTGCGGAAGATTTTGAAAGTGCGAGCATTTCTGTACAGAAATCCTTAGATAATTTAAAAATCCCAAACAAAAATTTTGTTCATTATTGTGATGAAGCTTTTCAGCTGCTTAAAAAAAGTGTCGAAGAAAATGAACCATTTGATTTGCTGATTACGGATCTCTCTTTCGAAGAAGACTTTAGAAAACAAAAAATTAATTCTGGTCAGGAACTCATCACCGAGTCACGAAAATTAATTCCTGGATTAAAAATCTTAGTATTTTCCAGTGAAAAACGACCTCAAATTATAAAAGAACTTTTCAATGATTTACAAATTGACGGATTTGTAAGCAAAGGCAGAATGGATGTTAAAAATCTGAAAACAGCAATTGCTGTAATTTCTGAAGGTCAAAAATACCTTTCCCCGGAAAACCGTATTCAGCTTAGAACTACAGATACCATCGAACTGACTTCGGTTGAATATTCCATTCTAAAATTGCTTTCGGAAGGCGTTCTGCAAAAAGACATGACCGAAATTTTAAAGAAAAAATCGCTAAAACCCAATAGTTTAAGTTCTGTTGAAAAAACTTTAAATTACCTCAAAGAAAAGTTTAAGGCCAAAAGCAACGAACATTTAATTGCAATCTGCAAAGATTTGGGAGTGCTGTAAAGATCTTTTTTCACATCCATTTCTCTTATTTCTTCCTGTTTTCAAAAATAAATTCGATTTTTAATGAAAAATTTTCCTGTTTTACGGTTTCCCGTAAGGAAGTTTTGTTGTGTTGTTTTACTTTTGAGGAAAATAAAAAAGCAATAAAATTTTCAAGACACCGAAACTCCAGAGAACGCAAATTTCTGTACAAAAACACAATTTTATTATAAGCAGGCTGAATCTGGAGTTGATGGTGAATAATTTAAAATTTATCCCGTAATTTTTTCTTCAATGTTGTTTATTCTGGTGAAAAACTAAAGGTATTTAATTCCTCGATATGCTTTAAATATAAATCGCAAAATTTTCCGTAAATTCGCATCAAATTTTTAAATAATGAACTACGATATTATTGTCATTGGGAGTGGACCTGGTGGATACGTTACCGCAATCAGAGCGGCACAATTGGGTTTCAAAACTGCCATTATCGAAAAAGAAAATTTAGGCGGAATTTGCTTGAACTGGGGTTGTATCCCAACCAAAGCATTATTAAAATCTGCACACGTTTTTAAATATTTGCAGCAAGCTGAGCAATATGGTTTAAATAAAGTAGAAAATCCAGGTTTTGATTTTTCTAAAGTAATCCAGAGAAGTAGAGGAGTTGCCACTAAAATGAGTGGTGGAATCGCTTTCCTGATGAAGAAAAATAAGATTGATGTCATCATGGGAACTGCCAAAGTTCAAAAAGGAAAAAAAGTTGCCGTTACCGATAAAGATGGAAAAGCGACAGAATATAGCGCTCAACATATCATCATCGCAACTGGTGCACGTTCCAGAGAATTGCCAAATCTTCCACAAGATGGAGTGAAAGTAATCGGTTACCGACAAGCGCTTAATCTTCCGGAACAACCAAAATCGATGATTGTAGTAGGTTCAGGTGCCATTGGAATTGAGTTCGCTGATTTCTATAACACGATGGGAACAAAGGTGACCGTAGTAGAATTCATGCCAAACATTCTTCCTGTTGAAGATGAAGATACTTCAAAACACGTAGAAAAATCTCTGAAAAAATCAGGGATTGATATTATGACCAATGCTTCCGTAGAATCTGTTGATACTTCAGGAAACGGCGTGAAAGCAACCGTGAAAACGGCTACAGGAAACATTACTTTAGAAGCAGATATTTTATTGTCTGCTGTTGGAATCGCTTCGAATATTGAAGGTCAAGGTTTCGAAGAAGTTGGGATTCAAACCGATAAAGGAAAAGTTTTGGTGAACGAATGGTACGAAACATCTGTTCCAGGATATTATGCGATTGGTGATATTTTGGCAACTCAGGCTTTGGCACACGTTGCTTCCGCAGAAGGAATTACCTGTGTTGAGAAGATCAAAGGACTTCATGTAGAAAAGATTGATTATGGCAATGTTCCGGGATGTACTTATTGTCATCCAGAGATCGCATCTGTTGGTTTAACTGAAAAACAAGCGAAGGAAAAAGGCTACGAACTGAAAGTGGGTAAATTCCCTTTCTCAGCTTCCGGAAAAGCGACTGCAAACGGAGACACCGATGGTTTCATCAAAGTGATCTTCGATGCGAAATACGGCGAATGGCTCGGTTGTCACATGGTCGGAGACGGCGTTACCGATATGATTGCAGAAGCAGTTGTGGCACGTAAATTAGAAACCACAGGTCATGAAGTTTTAAAAGCAATTCATCCACATCCAACGATTTCAGAAGCCGTGATGGAAGCGGTTGCTGCAGCTTATGGCGAGGTGATTCACATCTAAACTCAACGAAATATTTACATACAAAACTCCAGTGTTGAACTGGAGTTTTTTTTATTTGGGTGGTGTCTCTTTAAATTATAATCCATTCAAAAATAAACTTGCATTTTTAAAATAGTTGATCCTGCTTATACCTGAGAATTACAGCGATATTTTAAAGTAAGATCCGATTTTTTTGTTGAAAAACATTGAATTAATAGGGCAAAGTAGAGAGTTTTTGCAGGACAAACTTTCAAAGCTTTGTCTGAAAGTTTCACTTTCGAGGTGTATACTCGCATAAAATCTGATAAAGCTATAGAGAAAAATCACTATTTTAGAAAGCTTGAATTCCGATATTTTAACAAAAACGGTTTAGCAAAATTAGCAAAAGAAAAAATACACGAACGTTTCAATATTGCATTGAAATTTAATTGCTCAAAACTTCTGAAACTAAATTGAATTTAGGAACTTCTATTTCTAACGTTTCATTAGTAAGTAAATTTTTACAAATAAAAACACCTGACATATTCCCAACTCCTGAACGCAATAGTACATTTGAAAAATAAGTAAAACTGTCGCCGGGTTCAATAATCGGTGTTAAACCTATCACGCCTTCCCCAGCTATTTCGGTAAAACCGAATCCCAAATCAAAAATGAGCCATTTTCTACTCATTAATCTTATTGCATCTCGACCTAGGTTTTCAATGGTGATATTATAACGGAACACAAAACGATTCTCAACAGGAAAACTATTTTTGATATCGTATTGGGGAACGACGGAAACTTTAATATCGAAGGTAGTGGTAGAAAACATTTACTAAATTTTGAATGAATTAATACAAAAATCCCGCCTTTTTACAACGGGATTCATATATTCTAAAAAAAATTGAATAATTTTTAAAGTTCTAATGCTTTTCTTTCGTCGCCGTTCATTAAAAACTCTACAGGATTATCGATCGCTTCTTTCACCGCTACCAAAAATCCTACTGATTCTTTACCATCAATAATTCGGTGGTCATAAGACATCGCAACGTACATCATCGGACGAATTACCACTTGCCCGTCAATCGCCATCGGTCTTTGAAGAATATTATGCATTCCCAAAATTGCAGATTGTGGTGGGTTGATAATTGGAGTTGACATCATGGATCCGAAAGTACCACCATTGGTTACGGTAAATGTTCCGCCCGTCATTTCATCAACGGTAATTTTACCATCTCTTACTTTTTCTGCCAAAGATTTAATGTTGGCTTCAACCGCTCTGAAAGTCATGTCTTCTGCATTTCTTAAAACCGGAACCATCAAACCTTTTGGTCCAGAAACCGCAATGGAAATGTCGCAGAAATTGTAATTTATTTTGTAATCTCCGTCGATAGAAGCATTTACATCAGGATACATTTGCAATGCTCTGGTTACCGCTTTGGTAAAGAAAGACATAAATCCTAAACCAACGCCGTGTTTTTGGGAGAATTCTTCTTTATATTGTTTTCTGATTCTGAAAATTTCTGACATATCAACCTCGTTGAAAGTCGTCAACATCGCCGTTTCGTTTTTCACGGAAACTAATCTTGCAGCTATTTTTCTTCTTAAAACTGAAAGTTTTGTAGTGCTAGAGCTTCTAGAACCATTGGTTGATGACAAAGATCCCATTGCAGGGACAGAAGCCGTTTCAGCATCTTCCTTAGTAATTCTGCCGTCTTTGCCAGAACCTGAAACCTGAGCAGCGTCGATTCCTTTTTCGTCTAAAATTTTCTTTGCTGCTGGAGAGGGAGTTCCTGTTGCGTAACTTGTTACCACTGGTTTTACTTCCACTTTTGAAGCTTCCACTTTTACTGGTTCTGCTTTAACTTCTGCTTGTACAGGAGCTGAGCCTTCCGGTTTTGAAGCAGAGGTATCGATCAAACATACGACTTGTCCTACTTCTACTACTTCACCTTCTTCTGCTTTCAGCGTGATGGTTCCGCTTTCTTCAGCTGGTAATTCAAGGGTTGCTTTATCAGAATCTACTTCTGCGATGGGTTGATCCTTCTCTACATAATCGCCGTCTTTTACTAACCACGTCGCGATTTCAACTTCGGTGATCGATTCTCCCGGTGAAGGGACTTTCATTTCTAATATTGACATCGGATATATTTTTTATTTTTTGTTTATTAATTTAATGATCTTAAAAACGATTCTGGAATAAACTGTTTAAGAATCGGAATTTGTTTTTTTTCTATTACGGTAAACTTCCAATTTTTCAAATCTGAAGAATTTGCAATTGCTTCTTTTATAGTTCTCACTTCAAAAACATCTGTACTTTCATTATAATCTACCTGCCCGTAACCAAATTCTGCCTGTAGTGCTGAAAGCAATTGTCCTGACTTTAGACCAGGCATATTGAACTTCATTTCTAGATTTTGTTTGTAACTTAATTTAACGAAAGAGTTATTCTTATCTTTTATTATTTCGTTACTTACCATAATCTCTTTTGGTTGATGAATTTTAAAATCAAAATCTTTCGAGTTGAACATCTGATTCATCAAATCAATGATTTGTTCTTTGGGGAAAATTTTCAAAAAATCTTCATTTCCATAGATATCAAGTGCTTTATCAAAGTTTTTATTTTCTATTAAAGTACAATAATCTCTAAACTGACTTTCGATATCAGATTGGATATTCTGCGAAAAAGCCAAGATAGAAAATGAAATACATAAAAATAGAAACACTTTTTTCATCTTTGAAACTAAGCAGTTACTGGCCTTTTTGCAGGCTCATCATTTCTATCAAATACTCTATTGATTAAACTATTTTGATTTTTTTCAAACATTTTATGACTTCCTGGTGCTGGTGAACCACTTGGTACTGGAGCAATAACCTGAATTCCTGTATCTCGGAAATTTCTTAAAATGTAACCCCATGCACCCATATTCTCTGGTTCCTCTTGAACCCAAAGCAAGTGTTTTCTGTTGCTGTATTTCGCAAAAACCTCATCGATTTTATCTTGCTGAATCGGATACAACTGCTCCATTCTTACCAAAGCAATATTTTCGCAATTTAATTCTTCTTTTTTAGCTAAAAGTTCATAATAGATTTTACCAGAACAAAGGACTAATTTTTCAACTTTTGCAGCATTTGCAGTTTCATCATCGATGATTGGCTGGAATTGTCCGTTTGCTAAATCTTCAATGGTAGAAATTACTTTTGGATGACGCAATAATGATTTTGGCGTCATTACTACTAAAGGTTTTCTGAAATTCCATTTCATTTGTCTTCTTAACAAATGGAAGTAATTCGCAGGAGTTGTTGCATTAGCCACTACGATATTTTCGTTGGCACAAAGCCCTAAAAATCTTTCTAATCTTGCGGAAGAATGCTCTGCACCCTGTCCTTCAGATCCATGCGGAAGTAGCATCACCAAGCCGTTTTGAAGTTTCCATTTTTCTTCTGAGGCTACCAAATATTGGTCGATGATAATCTGAGCACCATTTACAAAATCACCAAACTGTGCTTCCCAAATGGTTAAAGTATTGGGTGAAGCCATTGCATATCCATAATCGAAACCTAGCACCCCATATTCTGAAAGATGCGAGTTATAAATATCGAAACGATTTTCTGAAATATGTCTTAATGGAATGTATTCTTCTTCGGTATCTTCCGTTTTTACTAAAGCATGACGATGTGAAAAAGTTCCTCTTTCCACATCTTCCCCGGAAATTCTGATATTGTTTCCTTCGGTAAGCAATGTTGCATAAGCCAACCATTCTCCTATCGCCCAATCAATAGTATTTCCTTCAATCGATTTGATTCTATTTTCAAAAAGACGGGTTACTTTATTAATGAATTTTTTGTCGCTGGGTAAAGTTGACATTCTTATGGCTAAATCCTTTAATTCTTTAGCATTGAATTTAGTATCAACAACATTAAAAACCGCTCCTTTTGATGACATTGGCAAATTCTTCCAATCATCTGCCATAAAAGGATCCATGGTGTTTTTTTCAATTTCTTTCGATGCATCAAAATCTGCATCCAAAAGTTTCTTGAAAGAAGTTTCCATATTCTTCAAAACCTCATCAGAAAGCATTCCTTCTTTGATGAGTTGTTCTTTATAAATTTCTCTTGGGTTGGCATGTTTTGAAATTGATTTATACAAATTAGGTTGTGTAAATCTCGGTTCATCACCTTCGTTATGTCCGTATTTTCTATAACCCAAAAGATCGATATACACATCTTTACCAAACTGCGCACGGAAATCAGCTGCGAAACGGATCGCGTGTACAACCGCTTCTACATCATCTGCATTCACGTGCATTACTGGCGATTCTGTTACTTTAGCAACATCTGTACAGTAATTAGAAGAACGAGCATCTAAATAATTGGTAGTAAATGAAACTTGATTATTGACAACAATATGCACTGTTCCACCCGTTCTGTATCCTTCCAAAGTCATCATCTGCGCAACTTCGTACACGATACCTTGTCCAGCAATTGCGCCATCACCATGAATGATGATTGGTAAAACCTTTTTGAAATCTTTGTATTTGTTATCCACTTTCGCACGGCAAATTCCTTCTACCAAAGCAGCAACCGTTTCTAAGTGAGATGGGTTTGGCGTCAAATTAATGGATACCTCTTCCCCATTTTCAGTTTTTATAACTTTAGAAGAACCTAAGTGGTATTTTACGTCACCTGAAAACACATCTTCTTCAAATTCTTTCCCTTCAAATTCGGAGAAAATTTGCTTGTAAGATTTACCGAAAATATTGGTTAGAACATTTAATCTACCTCTGTGCGCCATTCCTAAAACAACTTCATCAACCCCTAATTGTGAAGAACGAGTAATTAACTGATCCAAAGCAGGAATCAACGATTCGCCTCCTTCCAGAGAGAATCTTTTTTGTCCTACGAATTTGGTATGAAGATAATTCTCAAAAGCAACAGCCTGATTGAGTTTTTCTAAAATTTCTATTTTCTCAGCAGCATTTAATTGTGGATGGTTTTCATTCACCTGCAACCATTCTCTAATAAATTTACGCTCCGTAATATTATTAATGTGCATATATTCCACGCCAATAGATTCACAATAAATCTTATTGAGGTGATTAATAAGCTCCTGAAGAGTTGTTGCATTTGGAAGACCTGTCGTTATGGCAGAATTAAACTTTCGGGATAAGTCAACTGCGGTTAGACCAAAATTTTCAATAGCTAAAGTTGGTTCGTAATGCCTTCTTTCTCTTACCGGATTTGTTTTTGTAAAGAGATGACCACGATGTCTGTAAGCTTCGATCAGATTGAGAACCTGAAATTCTTTCTGAATATCTTCAGGAATCTGACCATTAGCAGAAGCTTGGTTAGCCAACTGCACCGGTGTCGGAACTTTTGACGGTTCAGAATTTCTCCCAAAATCATCACCATATGCCTCTAAAGCGAAATCGAATCCCTGGAAAAATGCTTTCCAGGAAGGCTCTAACGAATCGGGGAACTTTAAATATTGTTGGTATAAGTCTTCTATTAACTGCGAATGCGCGGCATTTAGGAATGAAAATTTGTCCATTATTTACAAATTATCTGTTTATTTTTATTTAAAGAACAAATTTAACAAAAATAAGTGAAGTACTAAAGCCTTAAAATGGTTAAAAAGCTGATAACGACAAATTATTTGTAAACTGGTAATGATAATTTCATAACCGTTTTATTATCAGTCGTTGGCTCTTCTAAAAAAGTCTGCTGCAAATCACCAATTCTCAGGGTATCGTGTTTTGCTTTTGTTAAAAGCTGCTGAATTGCTTTCACCCGACCGTCGTAATTCCCTTTATAGAAAATCACATAATATCTGGAACTATTTAAAGTTCTAAAACTGAAATTATTATCGGTAATTGTTTCTTTTTTCGAAACTGGGACTCCATAGAAATAAGAGACTTCTTTGTCTTTATAATTATCAGCATCGGTAATTAAAATTGGCTCGCCATATTCATCGTCTTTTTTACCCAAATCCATTTTTACGTAGTTCATCACTTTGTTATGATTGATGACAATGTTTTTGAAAAGAGCGTCTTTTATATTTTTCGTGGTCACATTAATACCCATAAGCAGTTGACTATCTTGTTGCTCAACGATGAGACTGTCGAATTTTAAACTTTCAAGCTGGGTTTCTTTATCTACTTTATTTTCTAAAACGTGATAAAGATTTTTCATACTTTTATCAATATTATTGACCCAGAAATTTTCTGAAATCAAATTCAAGGATCTCTTTATAAAAGATTGTTTTGGAGTATGGAAGTACCAAATAAT
The DNA here is from genome assembly GCF_049588135.1 of Kaistella sp. Classification (GTDB taxonomy): domain Bacteria; phylum Bacteroidota; class Bacteroidia; order Flavobacteriales; family Weeksellaceae; genus Kaistella. The sequence continues at coordinate 13,158 of NZ_JBAVFG010000198.1, forward strand.
TTTGGTTTTATCATTTTCAGAAATAAACTTAAGATCGATTTGGTAGGGTGTATTTTTTCTACCTTCGAATAATTGGTATTTAAGAGTGTGTTCAGGATTTTCATAGCGAATAAAAATATCGCCATAAATGTCTTCATCCTTTCTATCGCGAAAACTCATTGCACTTCCTTCTCCTTCATAGGGTGTAAAATATTGCAATGACAGGTTTTTATTATCAGTAAAAAAGGAATTCCATCTGGTAAAATTCTGCAGATTATTAAATTGTGGAAATACTTTTTCTATAGGATAATTAATTTCTTTTTCAATGGTAAAATTTTTTTTTTCCTCCACGAAAATCATCGAAACGGTATATACTGCTCCGAAAAACAAAACGATAATAATTCCAAATTTTAACCAACGCATGCGGCAAAAATAGGCAAAAAGACGCGCAAAAAAAACACGGTAATAAAAATAATACCGTGACTTTTATCTGAAACCGAACACTTCTAAGAAATCTGAGTTCCAGGTACAATTACTGCATTCTTTTTTATCACAACAATTCCGTCCTTAATCGAATGGGTCTCGAAATCACCATCAGCCAAATGTTGACCACCAATTATTCTTACATTATCGCCAATTCTACAATTTTTATCGAGAATTGCTTGTTCGATATAACAATATTTCCCGACTCCCAAATTAGGAATACCATCATTATCATTTGAAACAATTTCTTTAGTGTCTTGATAAAAATCCGCACCCATCACATAGGAATTCATGATGGTACTTCCCCTATCAATACGGCTTCGGTTCCCAACAATTGAATTTTCTATTTTATCTGCCATTATGATGCAACCATCGCCAAAGATGGCTTTGCTCACATAAGAACCCAAAATTTTTGAGGGCGGCAACATTCTAGCTCTTGTATAAATTGGAGATTTGCTGAATAAGTTAAATTTCGGAAAGTCCTTGGTTAAATCTAAATTCGCATCGAAAAACGACTGTATCGTTCCAATATCTGTCCAATAACCATCATATTGAAAACTCAAAGTTTTATATTTTCCAATCCCATTAGGAATTAATTCACCACCGAAATCATCACCAGTATCTTCATCAAACATTCTCTTCAATCCATTTTTATTAAAGACGTAGATTCCCATTGAGGCAAGATATTCTTTACCTTCTGCTTTATTTTTTTCTGACACTTCAGATTTCCAATCATTTAATACCTCACCAGACGGTTTTTCTACAAATGAAGTAATATTTCCTTCTTCATCAGATTTCAAAATACCAAATCCTGGAGCATCCTTCGCATTTACGGGAATCGTTGCAATGGTAATATCTCCCTTATTTCGACAATGAAAATCGATCATTTCGCGAAAATCCATTTGATAAAGCTGGTCTCCGGAAAGAATGAGAATATACTCATAATCATATTTATCCAAATGTTTCATCGATTGGCGCACTGCATCTGCTGTACCCTGGTACCAAGCATCACTTTCTATGTTTTGTTCTGCTGCTAAAATATCTACAAAACCTTTACTGAAAGTATCGAAATGGAATGAGTTCTTGATATGCGAATTCAGGGAAGCAGAATTAAATTGGGTCAACACTAAAATTCGGTTGAATCCAGAGTTGAGACAATTGGAAATAGGGATATCTACTAATCTGTACTTCCCGGCAATAGGGACTGCCGGTTTTGAGCGTGTATTGGTTAAAGGTGACAGTCTGGTTCCTCTCCCTCCACCAAGAACAATAGAAATGACACTGGGTTTCATATAGATGTTGTTTAATAGATTACTAAATAATGCCACTTAACAATATTACTATTTTTCCTTAACTAATCAAAATAAAACAGAATGATTGATGCTACTATTCTTAATTTTTTGTAATAATTCTATTGTTCGTTTTAATTCCTAAATTACTAAGTAAATTATTTTAAAAACATATTTTTAACCGCAAAAGAGGCAAAATAATTG
>NZ_JBAVFG010000199.1:0-1521 GCF_049588135.1 Kaistella sp.
AACAAACCAGTAGAAAAGAATACTAAGGCAAAAAAGTAGTAAATTTTAAGAAAGTGTTAATAGTAGAAAGCTGTTTGCCATTATGGTTAAGCGGTTTTTTTTTCTAATAAAAGTTATCCAGTGTTGTTCTACGAGTGTAGAAGAAAACAGGATAAAATTAAATAAATAAAAATATGTTTCCATTTATGTTTTTGGGGTTGGGTATAGGTTCTTGGTTTGAAAACTTTTTAAAGCAATGGGACAATGAAAATAGTAGTGTTATGAAGAATAGTTTTTTGATTGGTAACGATGGTTTTAATTTTATAGGTGAGTATGAGGATTTTAGCCCTAAGGCGTACCTTTTACCTAAAGAGAAATTATATACTATCGGTTATGGTAGTACTAGGATTTATAATAGTGATGGTTCTAGTAGTAGGGTGGTAAAGTATGGGGAAACTATAACAAAGGTTGATGCTGTTTTTCAACTGAAAATGTATTATAATCGTAGTGGTTCGGTTAAAAATGAAATAGATAATATTATTAGGAAGTACGGAATTATTTTAAATCAAAAATTTTATGATATGCTTATGCAGTGTTCTTATGCAAGTGGTTCATTTCATAAAAAGGCTGGTTTTGTGAATATTTATGTTAATATGTTAAAAAAAGCTAATATGTCGAATGATTTGAATATGTTGGGTGATTTGATAAGTGGAACTTGGATAAGTTATTTAAAAATATATGCTAATTATACTATTAATGGTTTAGGCTGGAGTAGAAGGGCGTATGGGGCTAAAATGTATATATTAGGTTTAAACTGGAGTAAATTAAATTCTGAAATGCAAATAAAAAAACCGTATTAAAATACGGTTTAAGCTTTTTTTTATTACCAATCTATTTCTTTTTTTTTAATGCATTTGCAATAGGCTTTTTGAACTCTAATTCTATAATCATAACCTTGCATTTGTAGGGAATACATGAAGTCTTTTTGTTCTGCAAGTATTCCGATTGGTGTTTCAGGTTTTATTTCGTCTCTGAATTTTTTTTTGAATTCATTTTCTGTTAAAAGTCCCGATTGTTCATTAAGTTTTATGTTATAATTCTTTTTTAAACATATGTATTGTTTTGTCATTTGTTTAATGTTTTTTGAATTTAGATTTGAATTTTTATATAAAACGGAATTCTTTATTCTATTAGGAATTTCAGAGGTTTTAAAATTTTGAGCAAATAGTAAAGATGTAGCGAATAGGGGGATTAAAATAAGTGTTTTCATAATGTTTTATTAAAATTAAAGTTTGTTAAAAATAGTTTTGTCTTTACATTCTTGGTGTATTGTTTCCCACATTTCGTCATTATGTTTAGAAAGTCTTTTGTCAACTATCAAGGGTAATCTACCAGTAAAAAAAGGTAGGTTCTTAAATTTTTGTAAGTGGCTCTCGGTTTTAATACATTTTAAAAATTTGACTGTTAACTCGGGTGTTGTTTGTTCTTCTGTCGAAAAGTCTAAAACTCTTTGATTTTTTAAAAGTTGTTTTTCTGTAAAGT
>NZ_JBAVFG010000200.1:0-8910 GCF_049588135.1 Kaistella sp.
AAAGTAAATACTATGAATTTTGTATTTCGTTACATAGGTTTGTGAGTAGAAAATCAAAATAAGCGGAATCCTCTGTACAATAATTTATACTTTTGAATGCTTTTCTTAATGAATCCCAAATATCTTAAATTATTTTTTTTAATTATTAGTATAAATCTATTTTCTCAAGAAGAAAATAAAGAAGAGATTTATAACAAATATTTACGAAACGGAGCATATAAATATTCGTATTACAGACCCGAATATCAAGCATATATAGATTCTGCTTTGGTATTGCTTCCTAAGAATGCTTTCTTATGGCAACAAAAAGCAATGCCATATTTTAAAAGAAAAAAATATGAGTTAGGAATGCAGTACATTGATAAAGCAGTATTGTATGACGATAAATATGATAAATACTTATCATATCGAGCTTTCATCAAATGTATTTTTCAGAAAAACTATAATGATGCATTGACGGATTTCGATGTTTTAATTAGCCATTATAATAAAGGACTAATTATGGATCATTATTTTTATTTCTACAAAGCATTGTGCTTGATACAACTAAATAGGTATGATGAAGCCCAAAAATACATGAACTTGTCTATGGAATTGAACATTCAAAATGGAGGTACCCCTCATTATCTTGAATTATTCTATATGGGCATTATTTTTTATGAAAAAAGACAATATACAGAAGCTATTCAATATTTTGACAAAAGTTTAGAACAATATCCCAACTTTTCTGATGCACAATTTTACAAAGCCGAAACTTATTATTTTATGCACCAAAAAAAAGAAGCATTAGAATATTTTATAAAAGCAAAAGAAAATTTAGATAAAGGATATAGTATAAATGAAGATAATGCATTCTATGAAGATTATCCTTATCAAATTAAGAAATGGATGATAAAAAATTATTTTGACATTTTAAATTACCATCAGTAGATTTTTATTTTGAAAAAAAACTTTCCCTTCTACAAACAACCCGATGCCAAAGACTGTGGCCCTACTTGCCTTAGAATAATTTCCAAATTCTATGGTAAAACAATTCCATTACAGCAAATCCGAAATCTTTCAGAGACGACAAGAGAAGGAAGTTCGTTGCTTGGTTTAAGCGAAGCCGCAGAAAATTTAGGTTTCAGAAGTCTTGGTGTACAAGTTGATTTCAATACTTTACAAGAGGAAGTTCCATTGCCTTGTGTTGTTCATTGGAATAAGCAACATTTTGTAGTGGTTTACAAAATTGATAAATCAGGAAAGGTTTACATTTCTGACCCTAGTTATGGTATAATCACTTATACCAAGGTAGAATTCATAAAATACTGGATTGGTGAAAATGCTGATGAAACCACAGAAGAAGGAATTGCCTTATTATTAGAAACTACACCGGCTTTTTATAAAAATGAATTTGATGAAGATGAGAAAAAAATGACCTTTTCTTTTCTTTCAAAATACCTGTTGAAATACAAATCGTTAGTTGTCCAACTTGCAGTAGGATTATTAGCAGGGAGTTTACTTTCACTTATTCTTCCCTTTCTTACCCAAAGCATTGTGGATGTTGGAATCCAAAATCAGGATTTGAACTTTATCTATCTTGTTCTAATAGCACAAATAATGCTTTTTCTTGGAAGAATGGGTATTGAAGTAATACGAAGCTGGATCTTGTTACATCTTTCCACAAGAATCAATATTTCTATTATCTCTGATTTCTTCATCAAATTAATGAAACTCCCAATCAGTTTTTTTGATACGAGAATGACGGGAGACATTATGCAGCGTATCAATGACCACACGAGAATAGAACAATTGCTTACAAGTTCTTCACTCAATACTCTTTTTTCATTGGTTAATTTGATTATTTTCAGCATAGTGCTTCTGTTTTATGATTACAGATTATTTTTGGTGTATTTGGTTGGAGCTATTCTGTATATCGGATGGATCAGTTTTTTCCTTAAAAAAAGAAAAGAACTAGATTACAAAAGGTTTTCCCAAATATCCCAAGAGCAAAGCAAAGTCATTGAATTGGTAAACGGAATGCAGGAAATCAAAATGCACAACGCAGAAAAACAAAAACGTTGGGGCTGGGAATTTTTGCAGGTCAAATTGTTTAAACTGAGAATAAAATCTTTGTCATTAGAGCAATGGCAATCTGTTGGTGGAAATTTCATCAATCAGATGAAAGATATTTTAGTAAGTTTTCTTTCTGCTAAGTTGGTTTTGAGTGGAAACCTTACTTTGGGAATGATGCTTTCCGTTCAATATATCATCGGACAATTAAATAGCCCTTTAATGCAATTAGTTGAATTTATAAGACAAACGCAAGATGCAAAAATATCGCTGGAACGTTTGGGAGAAATTCACGATAAGGAAGACGAAGAGAGTAAAGATGAACAATATGTTTCAGAAATTCCACAAAATGATATAGAGATTAGTAACATGTCTTTTAGATACATCGGTTCAGACCAATATGTTTTTGAAAATCTCAATCTTTCAATTCCTTATCAAAAAACTACTGCTTTCGTTGGAGCCAGTGGAAGTGGAAAAACTACACTTCTCAAATTATTAATGAAATTCTATGAACCCAACAACGGAATGGTCAAAATAGGAAATACCAATCTGAAGAACATTTCTCCTAAAACGTGGAGAGACCATTGCGGAGTTGTGATGCAGGAAGGTTATGTTTTTAATGACACGATTGCCGGAAATATAGCAATTGGAGAAGATTACATTGACAAACAAAAGCTAAGAAAAGCAGTAGAAATAGCAAATATCAAAGATTTTATTGAAGGACTTCCATTAAGTTATAATACCAAGATTGGAAACGAAGGACTTGGTGTTAGTGGAGGACAAAAACAAAGATTATTCATTGCGAGAGCCGTTTACAAATCTCCGGAATATATTTTTTTTGATGAAGCAACATCTGCATTAGATGCCAATAATGAAAAAATAATTATGGAAAATCTAGAGCAATTTTTCAAAGGAAAAACTGCAATTGTAATTGCACACCGCCTTTCTACGGTAAAACACGCCGATAAAATTATTGTTTTGGATAAAGGAAAAGTTGTGGAAGAAGGGAATCACTCAGAATTAGTGGCTAAGAAAGGCGAATATTACAGACTTATAAAAAATCAATTGGAACTTGGTTCATAAAACTAATAAAATGATACAGAAAAAATTAATAATATTCGTTAGTCTATTCGCAATTATTATGGGATTTGCTCAAAAAAAGATTCCTGTAATAAAATCTAATACATTAAAGGTTTCCATCATTGAGGATGGGTTAGCAAAAACAGTGTGGAACCTTGATTCGACTATAAAACCTGATACTTATAACACTGGTAAAATAACTAAACGCAAGAGTATAAAGCTGATAACAGATATTGATTCTATTGAAATTAAATTAAAACCAGAACAGAAATTTGATTTCATTGTTTTATATAAACATAAAGATTCCTGTTATACAAGGTTTCAAGCACCCAAAAGAAAAAGTATCGTAAATACTAAAAAAGATATCGATACAGTTTCTTTTGTTCTTACGGATAAAAACAATATCGTATTGAAAACCATTTTTAATAAGAAAGACACTTTAAATCTGGTATTCGATACTGGTGCTTCGGGTTTTCATTTAACGAAAGAGGTGATAAAAAAAGAGTACAATCCGAATGATTCCAAAGAAAAAATAACAATGCGTGATCTTGCTAAAAATCAATTCCAAATTGGAAATATGATATGGAATGATCAGCAAATTTACCCAATTGGCGAAATTCCTGAAGGAGCTTCTGGACTATTGGGATGGGATATTTTCGATGAAAAAATTGTTGAAATTGACTATGATAAAAATATATTGATTTTGTACGATAAAAAAAGCAAAATAGATAAAAAATATCAATCTTTTAATCTAAAATTTATTCGGGAACATTTTTTTATTACTACTCAATTACAAATTAAGAAGCAAAAATTTGAAAATATTTTTTTATTTGATACTGGTTATCAAAGAACAGTTTTAATAGATAAAGATATTGCTAGAAAGCAAAAATACCCAGATGAGAAACTCCATGTCATCGCCCAAACAAGGCTGAAAAACTCTCGTAATGAAGATGTCAAGGTAGTTACCTTATTAAATGAACGAATAAATTTTGGGAAATATAGTCTTACAAATGTTCCTGTACAGTTGCTTTCTACTTCTAATCCTCTCGGATTTAATGCTCATTTTTTGGGAAATGAAGTATTAAAGCGGTTTAATACAATTTTGGATTTTCAGCAGAATGTGGTCTATTTGGTACCTAACAAATATTTTTATCAGGAGTATGCTGAAAAAAAATAACACTATTTAAATATGTTCATTTTAAAATGAGGGCGGTCGCCATGTCCTAACTGATGGCAATAGTATTAACCAAAATTCAACTCTTATGAAAAAGAAAGTAAAATTAGTTTCTGATTTAGATAACAAATCTCTTATTAAGAAAACGATTAAGGCTTCTGAAAATGAGAAAATGGATCTGTATAAATCAATTTTTGGAGGAAATGTTGCACCTGACAATTGTAATGTTGCTATTTCTAAAATTGATGGGGCATCTGCTGCTTACAATAAAACAGATCAGTTTTTAAGAGTTTAACTCTTTCTCATTCCATTCTCCGTCAGTTTTTTTTGCTGACGGAGTATTATTCAATTTTTAATATGAAAAAAATAACATCATTTGTTCTGAAAGTAGCCAGTCGTTGCAACTTAAATTGTTCTTATTGTTATATGTATAATTTAGGAGATAATACTTATTTATCACAACCTAAATTTATGTCAATTGAAACGATTACAATATTCGCAATGAAACTGAATGAATATTGTATAAGAAACGATGTAAAATACTTACAAATAGTTTTTCATGGTGGAGAACCGTTATTGTGGTCAATGGATAACTACAAGAAGTCTGTCGAAATTTTCACTAAAACAATTAAAAATGTGACATTCGATTTCGCATTGCAGACTAATGGAGTAACTCTTGATGATAAATGGTGTCAACTTTTTAAAAATCTCAATATAAGGGTTGGGATAAGTATGGACGGTCCTAAAAAACATCACGATAAATATCGAGTCTTCCATAATGGAAAGGGGTCTCATGATAAAGTAATGACAGCGATTGAAAGGGGAAAGAAATATGGATTTAACAGTATTTTATCTGTTGTTAATTTAGACATCTCTCCAGAAGAGTTTTACGATGAGCTAAAAAACTTGGATGTTCAGAATTTCAATTTATTACTACCCGATGGTCACTACGATAATTTACCTAATGGTTTTCTGAGTGATAAGGTTAATACAATAGATCATACACCCTACGCTGATTGGCTTATTGAAGTGTTTAAAATTTGGAAAGCTGATACCAATAGACCGATGATTCGTTTCTTCCGCACACTGATAGAGCTTATTATGGGAGAACAAATTGGAGATCAAATGTTAGGAACATTAACAAATGGTGTTGCAGTATTGGAAACAAATGGTGCTTTGGAGGTTTCAGACTCTATCAGGGCTTGTTATGAGGGAATTACTAGAAATAATCTCAATATTTTTAATAATAACATTGAGGATTTGCATGATGACCCTCTGTTCGACGTATATTTTAATAGTCATAGTATGCTTAATGAAAAATGTATAAACTGTTTGCTCTCAAACATATGTGGTGGCGGTTTTTTAGGAAATAGATATTCTAATGATAATGGATTTGATAACCCTACAATATATTGTTATGATACGATCAAACTTGTTTCATTTATACAAAATGATATTCTGTCTTCTCTACCAAATGATATAAGCAATTCATTGGAAATCCATTCTTTGGATTATGCAGAAATGGTACACGAGATTAATAACTCTACTTCTTCTAAAATAGATAAAAACATTAAAAATAAATTAAATTCTTTTAAATCAAATGTTAAAGAAAGGAATATTACTTGTTAATCGGATTGAAGAAAATTTCAGAAATCAATTACTAATTAATTCTGGTATCCAACGGAGCTGTGAAGTCAGTGATTTAAATTATCTGAAGAATTCCTTTATTCCCAAAAAAGATTGGAGACTAATTACTGATAGTGAATTCAAAAAAATAGTAACCAATAATTTTAGTAATCCTTTTCACAAAACAATCGCAATTGGAAATATTCCAAAGGATATTGTCTCTACAATTCGCAAATTGGAATTATCGAATTGTAATAGTTTATTTGATATTGACTCTACATTGAGGAGTAAAGAAAAATCGATTACAGAGCTTAATAATAAACTGGAAATTTTTCTCGGGACAAAATCGTCAATTCCAAAATTTCGATTTCACAGGATTACAAAAGGACAACCTAATCACGAAACAACCACATTTCATTTTATTAATAAAGAATTTGTTCGTTATACTGGATTGCATATTGATGAAAGTCGAATTTTCACACCGTATTCGGCATATAAATCTGATAATCGAATTTCTATAAATATCAGTGAGGAATCACGATATCTGTTTTATGTCAATCTATCATTAAGACAAATTTCTAATTTGATAAAAAATACAGAAATCACAGCAAGTAATATTGTTGAAAAATTTTTTGAACAAAATCCTAATTATCCAATAATAAGATTGGAAATTAAACCCTACCAATATTATATCGCACCTACGGATAATTTTATTCACGATGGGAGTACGTTGGGGAATAAAAAACACGACATTACAATTGTTTATACGGGAATTTTTGATAAATATTAATATGAAGCTAAAATCAGGAATAAAATTATTACACCACTCGATTGATTTCAGCAATACTATCGAAATTAATTCAGGGATTATTCATCATAAAGATTTGATTTCTTTGAAAGTCTCTTTAATTGATGGCGAAATTGAATGCCACTACGAAGATGATGCTTATCTCCCTAAACGTGAATGGAGATGCCTTTCAAATGAAGAAAATAAAATCATAAGCACAGAAGCATTTAATAAAGATTACAATACAATTTATTTAGGAATACTTCCTATTCGCATACAAAATCTATTCAAAGAATTAAACTTGATTAATTGTAAAACTGAGAAAGAAGTATTTGAACGGTTTCTCATTAATAAAAATAAAGTACAAGAAACAAATTCGCTTCTTAACGAATTTGTTGGCACTATGTCAAATACCCCCGTAGAGTTCTTGAGCATTGCAACAAATTTTGCTAACTGCGAGAGCGTTTCTCAAAAACCTTATGAATATTACATTGCACCAACAGATAATTGTATTCATGACGGAGCAACAACACAAAAACAATCTTTAGATATAGTCTTAACGTATTTAGGTCATTTTAAAATTTAAGTTTTTACAATGGAATCCCAAAAAGATATATTAGATAATATTGAACTACGCAGCGAAAGTGTTCAAGACATTCTTTCACAACCACCCCATTGGATGATTCGGTGGGGAAATACTATTATTTTCATTATTTTACTATTGATTCTCGTAATGAGCTATATCATCAAATATCCAGAATTTGTTCCGGCAAGTGTTATCATCACTTCCCAAAATCCACCAGAAAAATTAGAAGCCAGAACCAATTCTAAAATTGAAAAAATTTTAATCAAAGACCATCAAAAAGTAAAAACAGGACAGGTAATGATGGTACTTCAATCTACGGCAAATTATCACGACATTTTGGAATTGAAAGATATTATAGATTCATTATCAACCAATCAGTTACAATCTTTCCCACTTCAAAAAGTATCGACTTTTAAATTGGGAGAAATACAGAGCGATTACAATAGTTTTGCAAAAGCTTTTCAAGATGAAAGATTATTTACAAGATTACAACCTTATGCCCCGGAAAACCTTGCCGCAAACCAAAGCCTTTCTGAATATAGAGGAAGAATCGCCAATCTTCAACAGCAAAGAAGCATTGAAGTTGCCAAATATGAATTAACAAAAAAGAATTTTCAACGTTCGCAAGAGCTATTTAATCAAGGCGTTATTGCAGCAGTTGAAATGGAAAATGAAAAAATAAAATTCCTTCAGGCAGAACAAAATCTTAAAAACATCAATATTTCTCTTTCTCAAATTCAGGAAGCCATTTCCGGGCTAAATAAAACAAAAAGCGGAGCATCTATCAATACGGAAAAAGATAAGATTAATTATTCTTCCCAAACTCTGCAATTATATGAACAATTAAGAAAATCCTTGCGACAATGGGAACAAAGCTATTTATTCATTTCTTCAACGGACGGTACTGTAAGCTTTCAGCGGTTTTGGGGAGAAAATCAATTTGTAAAACAAGGAGATGTGCTAATGTCAATACTTCCTGAAAATACAGAATCTCTAATTGGAAAAATGCAGATTCCTTCTGCCAATTCAGGAAAAGTGCAAACGGGACAGAAAGTTTTAATAAAACTTGATAATTACCGCTTTCAAGAATACGGAATTATCGAGGGAAAAGTTCAGAATATTTCACTTACACCTGATGAAAAAGGCAATTATTACGTTGATGTAATTCTGCCAAAACGCTTGAAAACGTCTTATAATAAAACATTGCCATTTGATAAAGAATTAAAAGGTAATGGTGAAATCGTAACGGAGGATTTGCGGTTAATAGAGAGATTCTTTTTTCAGATTAGGAAATTACTGGGGTATCAAACGTAAAGAAAATAACTGTCTTCGGTTGTGAATACAAATACAGATATTGGAAGAAAATTTTCCGCTACTCAAAAGTTTGACCTATGAAAAAGAAAAACCTACATAAACCCCATCTACTCCTGAAAATAGTGTAAAATAACCCCACCCTACTTCAAATACAGCGTAAAATAACTACATCCAACTCCCAGAACAAACGTAAACCGACACCACCCAAACAATTTCCAAAAAAAATCATTCACATTTCAATTGTTTGTCAGGATAAAAAGACCCCACCACATTCCCAAACCTGCGTAAAAT
>NZ_JBAVFG010000201.1:0-1769 GCF_049588135.1 Kaistella sp.
GTGAAATCTGTGGGAAATAGAAAAATCCGTGGAAATTAAAATTTCAAATTCCCAAAAATTTCGTAATTTCAAACCACCAAAATTTAAGAAATAAAATGATCGATAAAAGAGTAAAAAACGTACAAGAAGCCATTACCGGAATAAGCGACGGAATGACTGTAATCGTAGGAGGATTCGGACTTTGCGGAATTCCAGAAAATTCAATTAACGCTTTGGTAGAAAGTAACGTGGCTGATTTAACCTGTATTTCAAACAACGCTGGAGTTGATGATTTCGGTTTGGGGTTGCTTTTACAGAAAAAACAAATCAAAAAAATGATTGCTTCTTACGTTGGCGAAAATGCCGAGTTTGAAAGACAAATGCTTTCTGGTGAACTCGAAGTAGAACTCACTCCACAAGGAACTTTAGCCGAAAAATGTCGTGCGGCACAAGCCGGAATCCCTGCCTTTTACACTCCTGCAGGTTACGGAACAGAAGTCGCAGAAGGAAAAGAAACAAAAGATTTTAACGGCAAAATGCACATTTTGGAACACGCTTTCAAAGCCGATTTTTCTATTGTAAAAGCTTGGAAAGGCGATTACGCAGGAAATTTAATTTTCAAAGGAACCGCCAGAAACTTCAACGCTCCAATGGCAGGAAGCGGAAAAATCACCATCGCCGAAGTGGAAGAATTGGTAGAACCAGGACAATTGGATCCCAACGAAATTCACATTCCCGGAATTATGGTTCAAAGGATTTTCCAAGGCGAAAAATTCGAAAAAAGAATTGAACAGAGAACGGTGAGGAAACGAGAAAATTAAAATATAATATTAATTTATCAATAGGAACGATCCCGATAGCTATCGGAATTAGCCCGTTTTTTTTAATGAAACTAGCCAAAACTTATTAATTCTAAAGTGAAGAAAAAGGAAATAAATGTTTTTTTTTGTATTTCATTATTAAATGAAAAAACATTTCTCTAAAAAGGATTTTTTTATTGGCTAGGTTCTTTGAAAAGCTATTTGTTCTTCTTTTTATTTTTCTTTTTACCGTCCTTTTCTTTTTTCTTTTTCTTCTTTTTCGGTGCGGTAATATCATTCAGAAATTCACTGAGTTCAGAATCCTTTTCTTTTTCAGGGTTCAAAATTGTCGCCGCTTTTATTTCGAAGTCAGCATCTTTTAAAAGATTTTCCTCATGTAATAATTTTATTAGCTCAGAAGAGGAGTTATTGAAATACTCTTCTAAAAAAATATTTAATAAGTATTTTCGATAGTCCTTGAAAGGAATTGCAACATTATATTGAAAAATACGACCTTCTTTTCTGGTGGTCAAAAATTCTTTTTCAACCAATATTTTTAAAAAAGTTGAAATTGTATTTGGATGTGGTTTCGGTTCAGGATATTGCTCGATAATCTCCCGCATATATGCGGAATCGAGTCGCCATAAAATATTCATTATAATTTCTTCACCCGTCGTTAAATGACTTATTTTCATAATATATTATTGAATTTGAATAGAAGTATAAAGGTAAATAAAAGAAATGATACTTGCGATCATTATGCCACTTAGGACTTCCGCAAGGCTGTGTCTTTTTATAACAATTCGGCTATATCCCACCACAATAGAAATTCCTAGCCAAACAAATCCATACACAGGATTCAAGGTGAACATTAATGCAGAAACAAAGATGTTAATCGCTGTATGCATCGAGCTTTTGATGAAATAATTACTAATCTGCATTACGATTAATAATATTAAAAGGAATGACAGAACATAATCAATACTATCA
>NZ_JBAVFG010000202.1:0-5903 GCF_049588135.1 Kaistella sp.
GAGTTTTATCTGTGTAGAATAATAAGATAATGTGTAAAATTATGTTTTTTTCATTTCTTATAGTATTTGTTTAATTTTAGGATTTTTTATTTTTAAACAAACCCCAAAACTTAAAATTTGAAACAAAAAAAATGAATTTAAAAATATACAACTCCCTTTCCGGTGAAAAAGAAACCTTCACACCAATCCACGAAAACAATGTTGGAATGTACGTTTGTGGACCCACGGTTTACAGCAATGTTCACCTCGGAAATGTGCGAACTTTTATGTCATTCGACTTTATTTATAGAAGTTTAATGCATCTTGGTTACAAAGTTCGCTACGTTCGAAATATTACCGATGCCGGACATTTAACCGATGACGGCGATGTGGATAACGACCGTTTCGTGAAACAATCGCGTTTAGAAAAATTAGAACCGATGGAAATCGTGCAGAAATATACGGTCGATTTTCATAAAGTTTTAGATACTTTCAATTTGTTACCGCCAACGATTGAACCGACTGCAACCGGACATATTTTAGAGCAAATTGAATTAGCTCAAAAATTAATAGATAAAGGGTTTGCCTACGAAAGCAATGGTTCCGTTTATTTTGATGTTTTAGAATACAATAAACGTGGATTAAATTACGGCGAACTTTCCCGCAGAAATATCGAAGAACTTTTTGCCAATACCCGAGATTTAGACGGACAAAATGAAAAGAAAAACCCACAAGATTTTGCCCTTTGGAAAGCCGCTTCTCCGGCTCATATCATGCGTTGGAATTCCCCGTGGGGAGAAGGTTTCCCGGGATGGCATTTGGAATGTACCGCCATGTCAACGAAATATTTAGGTGAAAAATTCGATATTCATGGCGGCGGAATGGATCTGAAATTTCCGCACCACGAATGTGAAGTGGCACAAGGAAAAGCTTGTAATGGAACCGAACCCGTAAATTACTGGCTTCATGCGAATATGCTCACAATGAACGGACAGCGAATGAGCAAATCTACCGGAAATTATATTTTACCGATGGAACTCGTTTCTGGGCAAAATGATTTTTTCGAAAAACCATTTCATCCAACAATCGTTCGTTTCAACTTTTTGCAAGCGCATTACCGAAGCGTTCTCGATATTTCCAATGAAGCGATGGTTGCGAGCGAAAAAGGGTTTCAGCGTTTAATGGAAGCGATG
The DNA here is from genome assembly GCF_049588135.1 of Kaistella sp. Classification (GTDB taxonomy): domain Bacteria; phylum Bacteroidota; class Bacteroidia; order Flavobacteriales; family Weeksellaceae; genus Kaistella. The sequence goes on from NZ_JBAVFG010000202.1 coordinate 1,173, forward strand.
AAAGTGATTCAAAATTCTGAATTTAAAATTCAAGGTTCGCACGATTCAACTTTGAATATTGAATCTTCAACATTGAATTTAAGAGATTGGAAAGAAAAATGCTACGCAGCTTTAACTGATGATTTCAATTCACCGATTTTGATTTCGCATCTTTTCGAAGCGGTGAATTTTATTTTTAAATTAAAAGATGGAAAAGAAAGGATTTCTGCGGAAGATTTGGAGGAATTGAAAACCTTGATGAACGCTTTTGTTTATGATGTTTTAGGACTTCAAAATATCGAAGAAAATAATAATGAAAAACTCGATCAAACTTTGCAGGTTTTAATTGAATTAAGAAATCAAGCTAGAAAATCGAAGAACTTTGAACTTTCCGATCAAATCCGCGATCGCCTTTTAGCCGAAGGAATCGAGCTGAAAGACGGAAGAGAAGGAACGAGTTATTCAATTTCATAAAAAAATTAATTAAAAACTTTTTTTAATCATAAGCCTTCCTAGAACAGGGAAGGTTTTTTCATTTCTCCAAACTGCGTTTTTCTCGTTTTTAATGATTTTTAGCATATTTAAGATTTCTTATTGTAATGGATTGATTTTCAATTATTAAGCTATGAATATAAGATTTTAAACAATGGAGACCCTTTCAATAATTCATCAAAAATTCCCTAAATTGCAATCATTAAAGAATAACTTTTATGAAACTCTATCTTAATATTAATTTCAGAACGGAAGTCGGTGAGAATCTGCAAGTTTGCGTCCTAGAAGATGGGACAGATGAAAAAACGCACGCCTTAAAATATACCGACGACGGAAACTGGACTGCAGAAGTAGATTATTTTTCGAAATCAATTTGCTATAAATATCAGTTGGTTAATAATAAAGGTCTTATTTTAAATGAAGAATTTTCTTTGCACCAGTTGAATTTTTCTCACAATTATGATGAGTTTAATATTTATGATTTTTGGAACGCCAAAAACTTTCCTGAAAATTACCTCAATAATAAAATTCTAAAAAATAAACTCCGTGAATTTAAAGCTGAAAAAATTTCGGTTTTAAAAAAACATACTCACCTTTTCCGTCTGGAAGCACCGATTTACCACCCGAATTGGAGAGTGGTTATTTTAGGAAATTGTGAAGCACTCGGAAACTGGCAATATTTAAAGACCGTGCCAATGTCGCAAACCAGCTTCGGAATTTGGGAAGCGGCAGTTGAAATTGAGCAAAATCAAATGATTCAGTATAAATATGGTCTGATGAATACCGATTCTGGTGACGTTTTCGATATCGAATATGGGGACAACCGTTGGGCTTTACCGAATACCGATAAAAATATTCTTCAAATAAAAGCGGATCATTTTTTCAAATTCAAGTCTCACGAAATGTATCATGCAGCTGGCGTAGCTGTCCCCGTTTTTTCTTTAAGAACAGAAAACGGTTTCGGTGTCGGCGAATTCCCCGATTTGAAAAACTTGGCAGATTGGGCTTCGAAAACCAATCTTTCGGTTTTGCAGATTTTACCCATTAATGATACAACTGCGAATTACTCTTGGACTGATTCTTATCCGTATGCGGCGATTTCGGTGTATGCGCTTCATCCTCAATATTTGTCGATTGAAAATTTAGAGTTTCAATTGCCGAAAGATTTAATGAAAGAATTTAATGAAAAGAAGATTGAGTTGAATGCTTTAAGTTTAATTGATTACGAACAAATGATTTCTGGGAAATGGAAATTCATTACTTCTGTTTTCGAAGCGAATAAAGACGAAATTCTAAAGGACAAAAATTTTAAAAAATTCATTAAAGAAAATGAAGATTGGTTGGTTCCTTATGCTGCCTTTTGCGTCTTAAGAGATAAATATAAAACGCCCAATTTTAATGATTGGAAAACCCACAAGAAATATATCGCTGGGAAAATTTCTCCTTTTTTTACTGCGAAAAGTAAAGAATATGAAACTGCAATGCTTCACGCTTGGGTTCAATATCAACTTCATTTGCAGTTGAAAGATGCGATAGATTATACGCATCAATTGGGGATTTCTGTCAAAGGAGATTTGCCGATTGGGATTTATAGATATTCCGTGGAAGCTTGGGCAGAACCTGAACTTTTCGGGATGGATTTTCAAGCTGGCGCACCGCCAGATCAGTTTACCGAATTGGGACAAAACTGGGAATTCCCAACTTACAATTGGGAAGCGATGAAAGAAGACGGTTACCGTTGGTGGAAAAATCGTTTCAAAGCGTTGGAGCAATATTTCGATGCGATGCGGATTGATCACATTCTTGGATTTTTCAGAATTTGGAGAATGCCGATGAGCGCAACACAAGGAATTTTGGGGTATTTTTATCCTGCAATTCCCGTAAAATTGGAAGAGTTTTCAGCGAGAGGAATTCTATTTAATGAAGACCGATATTGCAAACCTTTTATCAATGATCAAATTCTTGAAAATATTTTTGGTGAAGAAAAAGATTTAATTCAAAATGAATTTATGAACAATCATTTTGATGGAACTTATTCTTTCAAAGAAGCATTTGATACGCAAAGAAAATTGGCAGATTATTTTAAAGAAAATCCGCGCGAGTGGGCAGATGAAAAATTGATTTCGCTTTGCGCAAACGTACTTTTCTTACCCGAAGAAATTGCAAATGGAGAAACGGTTTATCACCCAAGATTTAATATTGAAAAAACCGAGTCTTATCAATATTTGAACAGTGGAGAAAAACGAAAATTATCTGATTTATACATCGATTATTTCTTCAAAAGACAAGATGGCTTGTGGTACGAAAAAGCGATGGAGAAATTGCCAATGATTTTGAATGCGACAGACATGCTGATTTGTGGCGAAGATTTAGGCTTGGTTCCTGATTCGGTTCCGCAAGTGATGGATCTTTTGGGAATTACTGCTCTAAAAGTGCAAAGAATGCCGTCGGATAATATTCTGTGGTACAATCCGAGACACGCCGATTATATGAATGTGGTGACTGCAAGTTCCCATGATAGTTCTACGTTGCGACAATGGTGGCACGAAGATCGAGACTTGACGCAGAAATATTTCCATGAACAACTTGGTCAGTATGGCACTGCACCATGGAATTTAGAACCTCAGTTGGCGGAGATGATTATGAAGCAACATCTTTTTAATGATGCTATGTTAGCGATTTTTCCAATCCAGGAATTTCTGGCAACCGATAAAGAATTAACCAATCCAAATATGGACGAAGAGCGGATTAATAATCCTGCGGTTTTCCCTCATTATTGGAGATACAGAATGCATTTGAATGTGGAGGAACTTTTAAACCATGAAACTTTTAATCAGAAAATTGCAAGTTGGATTGCTGATGCGAATAGAATTTGAAAGTAGATTTAAGTAGATGATGGCAGTTTGCTTTTGGCTTAAAAATCAATGCTTAAAAGTTGAGAACACAATTTAAATACTTGTCGATCAGCATTTTATAAAAGAAGTTAGACTAAGGTTTTAACTTCTTTTTTATTTTGTAATCAAAACAATACAACGGTGATAAAAATAACTGTTTGGTTTTTAATAAAGATTACATTCAATACAAATAATGGCACGTTATTTTGATAGTAGTCAATTAATTTAATAAAGAAATTTTTAATGAAAAAGATACTCCTTGGTTTATCAGTGTTTATGATGGCATTGGTTTCCGCTCAAAATTATCCGAATTCTTATCCCAATAATAATTACGGTTCTGGTGTTAATAATTATGGTGATTCCGAAGATGAATTTTATTTCCCCGATGACTATTACTATCAATATCCAGCCGATTATTATACGAGTAATTTGTACAAAGATTATTATAATGACTATCGCCGAAGTATTTATGATGTTAACTGGAATCAGTTTTTTGCAACGTACAGATTGTCGCCTTGGCAAGTACAGCAAATTACGATGTTGAACAATAGTTTTCCTTCTTACGCTGCGTGGAATTCTTATTATCAATATAATCCTGATAGATGGTATTACGATCGGTTTTATGCAATTCAAAGAATTTTAGGACCTCATATTTTCGTGGTTTTTCAGAATAATTATTATCACGGTTACAATCCGGTTGTATATTATCAGAATTATAACAGAAGACATTATGCGAGAAATATTTACGTGGTTCCGCGGTATCGAAATGTCAACATCAATGTTTACAAAGTGAATAAAGTTCAATATCATCAAAGTAATCCAAGACAGAATATCGGTTTTCAACCCGTTCCCAGAACAGGACAAGCGACAAATACAAATGGAATGCGGGATAATGGATTTAGAAATGATCGTCTTAACACTGAAAATAATACAAGAAATAATTCTCTAAGACCTGAAAATAATAATATAGGTAACAATGGAATTAGAAACCAGGAATCCAATACCCGAAATGAAAATGGGAGAACCGAGTCACAAAATCGGGTAAATAATGGAGGTTTTCGAAATAATAAAAGTGACAGAGAAGAAAGCCCAAGAAATAATGTACCTACCAGAAAGATAGAAACTAATTCTGGAAATCGAAACAATCAAAATTCCGAATCCAGAGCTCCAAGTTCTAGTTCAAGAAACTCGGGTCAGCGTTTTACAGCCCGATAATTTTAGATTTTAATGTTAATAATGAAGGAGAGCAGTTTTGAAAAGAGCTGCTCTTTTCTAGGATTAAATTTTGAAGAAATAAGATTCATAAAAGATTCTTGTTTTTTTAACAAAAGTTTATGACTCAATGTTTTAACTATAAGATTTATTG
>NZ_JBAVFG010000203.1:0-29060 GCF_049588135.1 Kaistella sp.
TTTAAATATAAAAGTGTAGTGGTTATTAAAAAAAGCGTCGTTATTTAATAAAAAATCAGTAAGTTGAAAAATAGATTCAGATTCTAAAATTTTATTTGGGATATTTGATATTGCAAAAGTATTTTGGATTAAAAAATTGTTCTTTAAAGCTAATAGTTGCTTTTCATTACTTGATTGGCTAACTTCAACTATAAATTCTTTTATAATAGAAATGTAAATTTCTAATTCTAAAATACTACTTGCTCCAATATTTTGAATAGCATTTAGATTAAATTTATCAGAGAGTAATATTTTTTCTGCAAAATTGGTAGTTTTAAAATTGTTGTCTAAATATCTAGAAATCCCATTCTTACTCCTTACACCTAAACTATCTGAATTTATTTTTATGAAACTGTTAATCACATCTCTTTGTAGTCTATTTAAGTTTAAAATAATGTTCGCATAGGAGGGCTTTGGATTATTTTGCGTTTCACAATTTCGTAATGCTTTATATTTTATACAGACTTGAATTAATTCTTCATCAGATCTACGACCGCAATTACGAAGTTTTAAAAAAGATCGATGAATCATATAATAATCTATCAAATCATCAATAGAGTTAAATCCATTGTATTTACAGAGGTTTAAAGACCTAACACTAATATCTTCAATATCATAAATTTCTTCAACGGTCATGGTGGAGTGGGCATTAAGTAATTATTCTTGGACTTTAAGTTAAAAATATTATTTCATTTAAGAATAAGTTTTACTCATTTTGTTAGTGTTTTATTAAATAATTTACTTTTAATATTATTCATTTCTCTTTCATCACAATACAAACCTCCAAATTCTGCTTTATTTAAACATAGTTGTGATTTTGATTGAAAGTTAAAACATTATTTTAAAGGCTCATTACGGTTTTCCGTAAAACGCAGAAAATAATGCAAATTAATTTCTAACGACTGTTACAGAAGTCCTTTCAAATCACAACAAAAAAAAACATCTGCACTTTCGCACAGATGTTTGTAACTATTTAAAATTCGGGGAAATTCTTAATACTCCATATAAATATGTTTCAAAATATTTCGATCCTCTTCTGTAAACGCAACTTTCCTTCTTCCCATCGCCAATTCTGCAACTTCATACGCTTTTTCGAGTTTGAATTTTTCATCGCCTTTCATTCCGCCCCAAGAAAAATTTTCGATGAGATTTGGTGGGAAACCACTTTTGAAAATATTGGCAGCAACTCCAACAACTGTTCCGGTGTTTAATTGAGTATTAATCGCAGTTTTCGAATGATCGCCCATAATTAATCCCGCAAATTGTAGTCCTGTATTTACAAATCTTTTGGTTCTGTAATTCCATAATTTTACTTCGGCGTAATTATTTTTAAGGTTCGATGAATTCGTATCTGCACCGAGATTACACCATTCGCCAATCACCGAATTTCCAAGAAATCCATCATGTCCTTTATTGGAATATCCGAAAATCACAATATTATTCACCTCGCCGCCAACTTTGCAATGCGGACCAATCGTGGTAGCTCCGTAAATTTTTGCGCCTAAATTAAATTTCGATTCTTCGCAAAGCGCGATTGGACCACGAAGATTACAACCTTCCATTACTTCTGCATTTTTCCCGATGTAGATTTTCCCGGTTTTGGTATTTAAAGTAGAAAATTCTATGGAAGCGCCTTCTTCAATGAATAAATCTTTTTTATCGCCCAAAAACCCGTTGGTTTCCGAAAGTTTTGCGGAAGTTCTCCCTTTCGTTAATAATTCAAAATCGAAATCGATGGCTTTTTCATTAAAGGAAAATAAATCTGTTGGCTGTTTAAAGAATAAAATTTCCTCCTCAATATCCGTCATTTTTGAAATTTGACTTAAAGAAAAATTGTCCATATTGATTCTCACTGCGAGCAATTCGTCTTTATAAACCAAAGCTTCTCCTAATTTTAAATCTTTAATTTGAGCCAAAAGATTTTCACTCGGCAAAAAATTAGAAACAATGAAAAGACTTTCTTTTGCTTCGTATTTTTTAAATTTTTCCTGTAAATAATCTTCGGTGAGATAAGAAACTTCGGTGGTTTCTAATAATTTCTGCCATCTTTCGGAGAAGGTGAAAATTCCGCAACGCATTTCTGCAACGGGTTTGGTGAAAGTAAGCGGTAAAAAATCTTCCCAAAACTGGGCATCTGAAAATACGAGCTGAACCATTTAATTTGAAAATTTGAATAGGAAATAATTTGAATAGGAACTTCAAAAATACAATAAAAAAAGTCTTTCAAAAAACTTGAAAGACTTTAATTATCATTAAAATTCGAAAATTACTTTGCGAATTTTTTGTACTTGTTCATGAATTTGTCAACTCTACCTGCAGTATCAACTAATTTCACTTTTCCGGTATAGAAAGGGTGAGAAGTTGAAGAGATTTCCATTTTAATCAATGGGTAAGTTGAACCTTCATATTCAATTGTATCTTTTGTATCTGCAGTAGATTTGCAAAGAAACATCTCGTCGTTACTCATATCTTTGAAAACAACAAGTCTATAATTTTCTGGGTGGATTCCGTTTTTCATAACTTATTTTATTATTAATAATTAAAGCTTTGCTTTCGAAATAGTAATGGTATTTCTCTGCTAAATTTTAGACCGCAAAAGTACAAATATTTTTCTAATCTCCAAATACTATATCAACTAAATTAATAATTTTTCTGTTCGACATTTTTAATTAAATTTGAAACCTATATCTATTCCTATATAAATGAACAAATTTAAACTTATACTTGCTTTCGGTTTTTGGACTTTATTAACTGCGATCAGCTGTAATAGAGACGACATCAACTTCGAAAGTCCATCTCAACTATTACGTTTCTCAGAAGATACTCTTTTCCTCGACACGGTTTACAATCAAGTTCGTTCGGAAACTTACGCTGTGAAAATCTATAATAATGAAGATAAAGATATCTTGATCCCGAAAATTTCTCTTGAAAATGGAGCTGGTTCTTTATACCGAATTAATGTTGATGGAAAACCGGGAACAGATTTTAGCAATATTCCGTTGAGAAAAAAAGATAGTTTATATATTTTCGTAGAAATTGCCCCGATTGCGAATGCACCAGAAGCGATTGCCGAAGACCGAATTAATGTTCAAACTCCCGCTGGAAGCCAACATGTGACTTTATTTTCGGTCGTTCAAGATGCTGAATTTTATATTGAAAGTAAAACAAATCCGAATATTTTGACTTCAAACACCAACTGGACCAATAATAAAGCGAAGATTATTTTTGGCGATTTAACCTTGGCAGATGGAACTACATTGAATATTCAAAAAGGAACTAAAATTTATTTCCATAAAAATAGTGGGTTGAAGATTTCTAAAAATGCGAAACTAAACATTAATGGTGATTTAGGTGAAGAAGTTATTTTCCGAGGCGATCGTAATGACACTCGCTATGACACGATTCCTAAAAACTGGCAGGGAATTTCGATGGAGACCAACTCTATTTTGAATATGAATTATGCGAAAGTTTTCGGTGGAACAATTGGTCTAGAACTGAATCAAACAACAGCTACGATTGAAAACTCTATTTTTCATACCCATCAGGAATTTGGGATTATGGCGATTAACTCCAATGTTACTGCAAAAAATTTGGTAATGAATAATTGCGGGAATGCTGATTTTGTGATTTTTAAAGGTGGTACTTATAATATTACCCATTCTACTTTAGCAAATTACTGGAACTTGAATTCTGCACTTCCAGGATTAGGATTGTATGCAACCAATGAATACGATAATGGAACTTCGATCGAACAAGGTGCTTTAACTTTGAATATTAAAAACTCAATTATTTATACCGATAATGACAATGCGGTTCTTTTTAAACCAACTTCTGGACAAACTTTTAATTACAGCTTCCAGAACTCATTATTGAAATACGGGAGTACTGCAACTTATAATGTAGATGCGGCTTCTATTAAAAATCAAGATCCAAAATTTCAGAATTATTTCACACATAAAATGAATTTAAGAGTGAAAGATGATTCTCCAGCAAAAGGAAAAGGAAACATTACCGTTGCAGCAACAACACCTTTGGATATTGTGAAAATTTCGAGAACCGCCTCACCAACAATTGGCGCTTATCAATAAGAATCGGTAACTTGGCTCTTATAACTTTTAACTTGGCTCTTACAAAATGGAAATAACCAACCTCCAAAACGAAGTTGATGAATGGATAAAAACCATTGGCGTTCGTTATTTTAATGAACTCACGAACATGGCAATGCTCACCGAAGAAGTGGGCGAAGTTGCCAGAATTATCGCTAGGAGATACGGCGAACAAAGCGAAAAAGAAAGCGACAAAACGAAAGATTTAGGCGAAGAATTAGCCGATGTTTTATTCGTTACTTTATGTTTGGCAAACCAAACTGGAACCGATTTACAAGCCGCTTTCGACAAGAAAATGAAAAATAAAACCGAACGCGATTTCGATCGACATCAAAACAATGAGAAACTGAAATAAGAATCAACAATTCAAAATTTAATTAGATAAAAGCATAGATATGAGGCTGGAAAAATCAACCTTAAAAGATAATGAAACCATAGAAATTAGCGGTTCGAAAAGTATTTCGAATCGTCTTTTGATTTTAAGCTATCTATTTGAAAATCTGACAATTGAAAATATTTCAAATTCTCAAGACACCCAACTTTTACAAAATGCATTAGAAAGCAACACCGAAATTATCGACATTCATCATGCTGGAACTGCGATGCGTTTTCTAACTTCTTATCTTTCCATCCAAGAAGGAAGAACTACAATTCTTACGGGATCTGACCGAATGAAACAAAGACCAATTCAACATTTAGTTGATGCTTTGCGCAATTTGGGCGCTGATATTTCTTATGCGGAACAAGAAGGATTTCCTCCTTTAAGAATTGTTGGCAAAAAACTAGAGAAAAGTTCTGTCGCAATTCCCGCAAATATTTCGAGTCAGTTTATTTCTTCATTAATGTTGATTGGATCAAAATTAGAAAACGGTTTAGAAATTCATTTAGTGGGGAAAATTACCTCGCGACCTTACTTAGAAATGACTTTAAAAATCCTGCGAAATATAGGAATTAACAACCAATGGGAAGATCAAATCATCAAAATTCTTCCAAATATCCAAAGTGATAAAAGTTCGCAAATCACCAAATGCATTTGTGAAAGTGATTGGAGTTCTGCTTCCTATTTCTATTCTTTAGCGGCAATTGGCAGAAAATCTATTAACCTTAAAAGCTTCCGCCCTCACTCCCTTCAAGGTGATTCTGTTATCAAAGAAATCTATTGGAATTTCTTCGGAGTGAATACAATTTCACAAGGTTCAGAAAGTAAAATTTCGCTAATGCCAGAAAGTTCATTCGTTTTGCCTGAACTAATTTCTTTGGATATGAATGACTGCCCAGATATTGCGCAAACACTTTGTGTAACGGCTACTGCATTACAAATCCCTTTTGAAATCACAGGATTGTCAACTTTGAAAGTAAAAGAAACCGATCGATTAATTGCCCTAAAAAATGAACTTTTTAAAATAGGTTGCATTTCAGAAATCACAGATGATTCTATTTATTCCGTTAAGTTTTTCGAGCCGAATGAAAATATTTCAATTGAAACCTACCACGATCACCGAATGGCGATGAGTTTTGCGCCGTTTTGCCTGATTACCCCGCTAACAATTGAAAATGAAAAAGTGGTAGAAAAATCCTATCCGCAGTTTTGGGATGATTTTGCCCAAGTCACCAACTAAATTTTAAATAACAAAATGACGATACTTATCACAGGAACCTCTGCCGGCATTGGATTTACTCTAGCTGAATATTTTGGAAAAAAAGGACATATGGTTTTTGGACTAAGCAGAAAAAATGTGGAATCGGAATTTTTCACAACTATTCCCACTGATATTACCGATAACCCTCAAGTTCAAAATGCAATTCTCGAAGTTTTAAAAACAGAGAAAAGAATTGATGTACTGATTAATAACGCCGGAATGGGAATGGTGGGCGCTGTTGAAGATTCTTCACAAGAGGAAATTCTGAAATTATTTAATCTTAATTTGGTTGGTTCCGTACAAATGATGACCGCAGTTCTGCCAAAAATGCGTGAACAGAAATTAGGGAAAATAATTAATATTTCCAGTATTGGAAGTGAAATGGGACTTCCGTTTCGTGGCTTTTATTCGGCTTCAAAATCGGCTTTAGATAAAGTGACAGAGGCAATTCGCTACGAAGTTTCACCCTGGAATATCGAAGTTTGTACTTTGCATTTGGGCGACATTAAAACCAATATTGCCGAAAATCGGGTAAAAACGAAAGTTTCAGAACCGTATCAAAAAACATTTGAAAAAGTATATTCTCTGATGAATTCCCACGTTGATGACGGAACAGAACCTTCGGAAGTTGCGGAATACATCGAGAAATTGATTCAAAAAAAATCTTGGAAAGCGCATTATTATTTCGGAAAATTCGGGCAAAAAATTGGTGTTCCTTTGAAATGGATTTTGCCGCAAAATTTTTATGAAAATTTAATGAGGAAATACAATAAACTAGATTGATTTCAATCGAATATCATTTTCTTCAAAAATTAAAATAAAGATCAAAACCGGCGAAAAATTCATTTTCCGCCGTGTTCTTTTTTAGAAAATTTCTCTCGCTATTTTCTTGATATTATCACTCTTCCCCATCGAATAAAAATGTAAAACCGGAACACCGAAATCTAACAATTCTTTGCATTGATTAATTGTCCATTCGACTCCGATTTGTTTTACGGCTTCATTGTTTTTTGCTTTTTCTACTGCAGAAATTAAATCTTCGGGCAAATCTATTTTGAAAACTTTCGGCAACATTTGCAAATGACTTTTTGTCGCAATTGGTTTTATTCCCGGAATAATCGGAACATTAATTCCTATTTCCCGCGCTTGTTTCACAAATTCTATAAACTTTTTGTTGTCGAAAAACATTTGTGTTACCACATAATCTGCACCAGCATCTACTTTTTCTTTCAGCCATTTTAAATCATAATTCATTGATGGCGCTTCGATGTGTTTTTCCGGATAACCTGCAACTCCGATACAGAATTTATTCACATCATCGCAAATTTTTTCGTCGTGAAGATATTTTCCTCTTCCCAAATCGTTCATTTGATGTACCAAATCCATGGCATTTTTATGTCCGCCAATTGTGGGTTCAAAATATTGTTGCCCTTTCATCGCATCACCACGCAAAGCCATCACATTCTCGATTCCTAAATACATACAATCTACCAAAAGATATTCGGTTTCTTCCTGCGAAAAACCACCACACAAAACATGCGGAACGGTATCCACATTATATTTATGCTGAATCGCTGAACAAATTCCCAAAGTTCCGGGACGCATTCTTGTGATTTTTCTTTCCATCAAACCGTTTCCTTTATCGAGGTAAATATATTCTTCCCGAGATGTCGTCACATCAATAAAAGGCGGTTTAAACTCCATCAAAGGATCGATATTTTTATATAAATCTTCAATCCCGATGCCTTTTTGCGGTGGCACAACTTCGAGAGAAAATAAAGTTTTTCCGTTGGCGTTTTTTATGTGTTCTGTTATTTTCATTTTGTCATTGCGAGCGAAGCGAAGCAATCGCTCTGTTTAAATTATTTCTAAATCTTTGTTTGCAATTTTTAATATTTTTCCTGTACCAATTAATTTTGCTCCTTCTATAAACTTAAATTCTAAACCTTCAAAAAGTTTATTTTCAAAAAACTGTGGCGATAACATCGTTATTTCTGCTTCAACAGTTTCTCCGGGTAAAACAATTTCTTTTCCAATGTAAATTTGTCTTCCTGAAGTTGTCATTTTTTCAAAGTCAAAGGAAAGTTGTGGTCTGTATACTGATGATGCATAACGAATTCTGCCACCTTCTTCAGTAGTTCTAAATTTCTATAAAGCGATAAAATCAAAATCTTCTTTCATTTTAGATATATTTTATGTTGAGATTATCATTCCGAAGAACGGGAAATCTCAGTTTTAAATTTATTATTTGTTGTTGTTAGATTTCGCCCTTTCAGGGCTTCGCATTATGCTATTTCACTTTATTCATCGGGCTTCACCCGATGCTATTGATTTTACCACTTCGTGGCTTTACATTTCCAAAACTTTACACTTTATTGTAAAATATCAATTTTAATTTTCCGCCAAATTCGGACTCAGCCATTTTCTGGCATATTCCAAATCGATGTTTTTTCTTTCGGCGTAATCTTTCAACTGATCCTCAGAAATTTTTCCAACACCGAAATATTTTGCTTTCGGATTGGCAAAATAATAGCCAGAAACCGCTGCAGTCGGGAACATCGCCATACTTTCCGTCAATTCTAAACCGATATTTTCTTTTACTTTTAATAAATCCCAAATCGTAGGTTTTTCCAAATGATCGGGACAAGCCGGATAACCGGGAGCGGGACGAATTCCCAAATATTTCTCTGCAATCAAATCTTCATTTTCCAAATTTTCATCGGAAGCATAACCCCAAAACTCTGTTCTCACTTTGTGATGTAAAAACTCAGCAAATGCTTCTGCCAAACGATCTGCCAAAGCTTTTACAATAATCGCGTTGTAATCGTCGCCGTCGTCGTAATATTTTTTTGCCAATTCTTCGGTTCCAAATCCTGTTGTCACTGCAAAAGCTCCAATATAATCTTGCTTTCCGGAAGTTTTCGGCGCAATAAAATCGCTTAATGCCAAATATTCTTTTCCTTTTGATTTTTTGAGTTGCTGTCTTAAAGTTCGGAATTGTGAGATTTCATTTCCTTGCTCATCATAAAGCAAAACATCATCTTGCTCGTTTGAATTTGCAGGAAAAATTCCAAAAACACCTTTTGCGGTAAATAATTTTTCGTCGAGAATTTTATCGAGTAAAACTTTTGCTTCTTTGAATAATTCTGTGGCTTGTTCGCCAACAATTTCATCGGTTAATATCTGCGGATATTTTCCGTGCAATTCCCAACTTCTGAAAAACGGCGACCAGTCGATAAAACCAAGCAATTCTCTTAAATCCTGATTTTCAACAACATGAATTCCTAAAGAATTCGGCGTGCTAATTTCTTCATTTTCCCAATCGATTTTAAATTTTTGTTGCCTTGCTTCTTCAATGGAAACATATTCTTTTTCAATTTGTCGGTTCAAAAATTTCTGACGAAAATCTTCGTAATCATCCTTTAAATCTAATTTATATTGTGCATTATTTCGGTCTAAAAGCTGACTCACAACTCCAACCGCTCTCGAAGCATCGTTCACATGAACGACGGATTGCGAATATTTTGGGAAAATTTTCACTGCTGTATGCGCTTTAGAAGTCGTTGCGCCACCGATTAATAAAGGAAAATGCAAATTTTTACGCTCCAGTTCATTTGCCACATGAACCATTTCGTCCAAACTCGGCGTAATTAAACCGCTCAAACCAATCACATCCACGTTGTGATCAATCGCAGCCTGAATAATTTTATCAGCCGGAACCATCACTCCGAGATCGATGATTTCGTAATTATTGCAACCCAAAACCACGCTCACAATATTTTTACCAATATCGTGAACATCGCCTTTTACGGTTGCCATCAAAATTTTTCCGTTCGCAGGTCGGCTTTCGTCTTTTTCTGCTTCAATAAATGGCTGTAAATATGCGACGGCTTTTTTCATTACTCTCGCCGATTTTACAACTTGAGGCAAAAACATTTTTCCACTTCCGAAAAGATCGCCAACAACGCTCATTCCGGTCATTAAACTGATTTCAATAACGTCTAAAGGTCGGGAAGTTTGGCTTCTTGCTTCTTCCACATCTTCTATTATGAAACGGTCGATTCCTTTTACCAAAGCGTGCGTAATTCTTTCCTGTAAAGGATTTTTCCGCCATTCTAATTCTTCTACAAATTCTTTTTTGATGGATTTTACTCTTTCTGAATAATCCAAAAGCCGTTCTGTTGCATCGTCTTTTCGATCAAGCATCACATCTTCCACCAATTCTAACAATTCTTTCGGGATTTCATCATAGACTTCGAGCATCGTTGGGTTTACGATTCCCATGTTCATTCCTGCTTTGATGGCGTGATACAGAAAAACGGAATGCATGGCTTCCCGAACATTATCGTTCCCACGAAACGAAAAAGAAACGTTGGAAACGCCACCACTCACCGAAACATTCGGGAGATTTTCGCGAACCCATTTTGTGGCTTCAATGAAATCGAGGGCATTTCTGCGATGCTCGTCCATCCCGGTTGCGACAGGGAAAATATTCAAATCGAAAATAATATCTTCCGAAGGAAATTTCACAATTTCGGTGAGAATTCGGTAACTTCTTTTGCAAATTTCAATTCTTCTTTCGTAATTATCGGCTTGTCCGGTTTCATCAAAAGCCATCACAATCACCGCTGCGCCGTATCTTTTTACTTTTTTTGCATGATCGATAAATTCTTTTTCACCTTCTTTCAAGCTGATGGAATTCACAACACATTTTCCCTGAGCAACTTGCAAACCGGCTTCCAAAATTTCCCATTTTGAGGAATCAATCATAATCGGAATTCTGGAAATATCAGGTTCAGAAGCGATTAAATTTAAAAATTTAATCATGGAGGCTTTTCCGTCTAAAAGTCCGTCATCGAAATTGACATCGAGGATTTGTGCGCCTCCATCAACCTGATGACGGGCAATATCGAGCGCTTCTGAAAATTTTTCTTCTTTAATTAATCGAAGAAATTTCTTGGATCCGGCAACATTCGTTCGTTCGCCAACATTGATAAAGTTGGATTCCGGGGTTATAATTAATGGTTCGAGACCAGATAATTTTAGATATTTCATAATTAATTTACCAACTTATCAATGTAAAAGTTTACCAATTTTCGCCAAATTGATTGTTACATTTTTAAATTATTATATTGTTACTTTGATTTTTCTCGGTTCATAATTTTTCACCAAATCAGCAATCGCTTTGATGTGTGGCGGCGTTGTTCCGCAGCAACCTCCGATAATATTGATTAAACCTTTTTCAACATATTCGCGGATTTGTTCCGCCATAAATTCGGGACTTTCATCGTATTGACCGAAAGCATTCGGTAAACCCGCATTTGGATAAGCGGAAATATAAAACTCCGAATTATTCGCCAATTCTTCCAAATAAGGCGTAAGTTGTTTCGCACCCAAAGCGCAATTTAAACCAACGCTCAACAAATTAAGATGTGAAATGGAAATTAAAAAAGCTTCGGCGGTTTGTCCGCTCAACGTTCTTCCCGAAGCGTCGGTAATCGTTCCCGAAACCATGATTGGAATTTCGATATTTCTTTCTTCTTGAATTTCATCAATGGCGAAAAGTGCGGCTTTTGCGTTTAAAGTATCAAAAATTGTTTCAACCAATAAAATATCGGAACCGCCGTCTAATAAAGCTTCCGCTTGCTGTTTGTAGGCAATTCTTAATTCATCAAAAGTAATTGCGCGAAAACCTGGATCATTCACGTCCGGACTTAAACTTGCGGTTTTGTTGGTTGGACCGATGGAACCCGCAACAAATCTTGGTTTTTCAGGATTTTTTGCAGTGAGTTCATCGCAAACTTTTCGGGCGATTTTTGCTGATTCGTAGTTGAGTTCGTAAACCAATTCCTCCATGTGATAATCTGCCATCGCAATGGTAGTCCCAGAAAAGGTGTTAGTTTCTATGATGTCTGCCCCAGCTTCCAAATATTTTCGGTGAACTTCTTCAATCGCCTGTGGTTGTGTGAGAGAAAGCAAATCGTTGTTTCCCTTCAAAGAATGTTCCCAGTTTTTGAATCTTTCGCCGCGATAATCTTCTTCTTCGAATTTGTAGCGTTGAAGCATGGTTCCCATTGCGCCGTCGAGAATGAGAATTCTCTCGGAAAGTGCTTTGTATAGTTGTTGTGAGTTTTTCATTTTTCTATATTTTTTTGATAACCTTGTCAGGGTTTTGCCACTCTTTTTTTTTCGTGAATCGAAGAACTGAACTTCGATTTTAGCCCCGATTGCAGCGGCATCCTTTTTTGCTTTTCCCTAAATTTTCTTTTGATAACAAATAGTTCTAAAAGCAAAAAAGATAGAGCGGAAAGCGGGACGAGTTGTGTTTTTAATCACAATCGTTTTGCTCCTTAATACTAACTTTATTCATATTAAATTTATTGATTTCGCCCTTTCAGGGCTTTTCTAAATTCGTTTCGTTTTCTTCATTGGCTGCACCCAATGCTATTGACAGAGCCCTTTCAGGGCAAACCATAGTCTTAATCTAACGCTTGTTTTAAATCGCAAATAATATCTTCCACATTTTCTAAACCAACGGAACAGCGCACCAAACCCGCGGTGATTCCCACTTCGTTTCTTTCATCGTCGGAAAGCTTGGAATGCGTTGTAGAAGCGGGATGCGTAACAATCGTTCTCGTGTCGCCCAAGTTTGCAGACAAAGAACACATTTTTATATTATTTAAAAAATTTCTTCCGGCTTCGATGCCGCCTTTTACTTCGAAAGCGACGATATTTCCGCCTAATTTCATTTGTTTTTTGGCAATTTCATAATTGGGATGTGATTTCAAAAACGGATATTTTACCAAAGAAACATTCGGATGCGTTTCCAAAAATTCTGCAACTTTTTGAGCATTCTCGCAATGTTTTTCGACACGAATTGCCAAAGTTTCTAAACTTTTGCTCAAAATCCAAGCGTTGAACGGCGACATCGCAGGTCCTGTATTTCTGGCAAAAAAATAAATTTCGTGGATTAAATCTGCTTTCCCGACGGTGACTCCGCCTAAAACACGACCTTGTCCGTCAATCAATTTCGTTGCGGAATGTACGACCAAATCTGCTCCATATTTTATCGGCTGTTGAAGATAAGGCGTTGCAAAACAATTATCTACAACAAAAATCAGGTTATGTTTTTTCGAAATTTCACCCATCACTTCCAAATCTAAAACTTCAATTGCGGGATTGGTTGGAGTTTCGAGATAGAGAATTTTGGTGTTGGGTTTTATGTATTTTTCAATGTCGGTTTCATCGGCTTTGAAATACGTGGTTTCAATATTCCATTTCGGGAAATACTTGGTAAAAAGCGTGTGCGTGGAACCGAAAACCGATTGGCAACTCAAGATATGATCGCCAGAATTCAACAAAGCCGCAAAAGTGGAATAAATTGCAGCCATACCCGTTGCGAAAGAATATCCGGCTTCTGCACCTTCCATTTTTACGATTTTTTCGGTGAATTCGTTGACGTTTGGATTTGAAAATCGGCTGTATAAATTTTTCTGTTTTTCTTCGGCAAAACTTGCGCGCATATCTTCCGCATCCTGAAAAACAAAACTGGAAGTTAAATACAACGGCGTGGAATGTTCATCAAAATGGGAACGTTCGGATTGAATTCGGATTGCGTTTGTTTCAAAGTTTTCTGTCATAATATTTTTTTTAACCACAAAGGCACAAAAGTTTTTATTTTAAATAGTTGGAAATTATTTCGTTTTAAAGTTCATGAAATTTTATTATTTAATCTCGCTTAACCTTAAAATATCTCCGAAAACACCACGAGCAGTTACTTTTGCTCCAGCTCCAGCTCCCATAATTACAATTGGATTTTCGCCATAACTTTCGGTATAGATTTCAAAAATAGAGTCGGAACCTTTTAATTGTCCGAGCGCGGAATTGGCGGGAACGGAAATTAATTTCACGTCTAACTCACCTTTTTCCTGTTGTAAATCGCCATGCAAATCGCCCACAAAACGAAGAACATGATTTTCTTCTTGAGCTATTTTTATGGTTTCAAATTCTTCATTCAAATCATCAAGTCGATTCAAAAATTCGGGTTTTTCAATATTTTGTAAATTTTCAGGAATTAAATTTTGAATTTTAATATCGCTGAATTCATTAATTAAATCGAGTTCTCTCGCTAAAATCAGCAATTTTCTGGCGACATCGTTTCCTGACAAATCTTCGCGAGGATCAGGTTCTGTGAAACCTTTTTCCATTGCTTCGCTAATAATTTTTGAAAATTGATCTTCTCGCACCGAAAAATTATTGAAAATATAACTCAATGAACCGGAGAAAACCCCTTTAATTCTTGTAATATTTTCGCCAGAAAGGTGCAAAAGTTTTATCGTATCAATCAACGGTAAACCTGCTCCAACATTGGTTTCGTACAAATATTTTTTATTTCTCTTGGTTAAAATATGTCTGAAATTTCGGTATTCAGAAATCGGCAAAGTATTGAAAATTTTGTTTGAAGAAACCAAATCGAAACCGTTTTCCGCCAAAATCGGATAGTTTTTTACAAAATCTTTACTCGTGGTATTATCAACAACAATGAGGTTTTCGAGCTGATTTTCATTTGAAAATTCAATTAATTCATCAATATTTGATGGTTTTTCTGCAAGCAGAATTTCCTCGTTCCAATCGTTTCCGAAACCTTTTTTATTGAAAGCTAATTTTCGGGAATTGGCGATGGCAACAATTTTTAAATCGAGTTTTTTTCTTTTTTTAATTTCTTCAGAACGTTCCAAAACCTGTTCTATCAAAGTTTTTCCGACATGACCGTGACCAATAATTGCGAGATGAACCGTTTTCGGTTTTGCAAAAATTTCTGCTTCAATGATGTTCTTTGCTTTTTCATCTTGCGAAGAAGTGACCACAATGTTGATTCTATTCTCGGCGGCAATTTGATTCAAAATCAACGGAAAGATATTGTTTCGAGCGAATTCAGAAAGGATTTTGTTGAAATCTTTGGCAACAAATCCTATCACAGAAACATGATTAATACTGAAGATTTGGCTTACTTTCCCAGATTTTCTTTCAATTTCAAATTCATCAATCAAACAATTTACTGCTTTTTCGGAATCGGTTTCATTGACCAAAACTGAAATTCCGTTTTCTACTGCTTGTTGAGAAATCACGCCAACGCTTATTCTGGCGTAAGTTAATGCTTTAAAGATTCTGCCATCAATTCCAACTTCACCTAAGAAATCTTTTCCCTCGAATTTGATGATTGATTTGTTTTTTAAAATCTTTATTTCGTTTTTAGTTATCATTAAAAATATTGTTTAATAAGTGATTAAGTTGTTCATATTCCATCAAAAAAGCGTCGTGTCCGTGAATTGATTTTATTTCGTGATAGAAGGTGTTTTCTTTGGTTTTAATTAAATTTTTAAAACATTTTTGGATTTCAAAAGCGGAAAAAAACAAATCAGAATCCACCGCAATTAAATGAATATTGGCTTTGATGTTTTTGAGTTTTTCTTCATCAACTTTAATATTCATCAACAAATGATTCATTAAGCGATAAGCATTTAAACTAAATCGTTCGTTCAATTTTTTACCGTGAAAATTCAGCCAATCATGGGATTTTAAAATTTCTTTTTCATCATCAAATTCATTGTTAAATCTGGTGTTCAAAGATTCAGGTGTTCGATAACATAACATGGCGTGAATTCTTGCTTTTTGCAAAGGTTTTTCGGTACTTTCAAGTAGAAATTTCTGAACTAAACATTGCGAAAAAAGCCAATCAGAAGTTTTAAAATCGGAAGCAATCGGGATGAAGTTTTCTGCCAAATTATTATTTAAAACCAACATTTCCCAAGCGATAGAACCGCCAACTGAACCGCCAATTAAAGCAAAAAGTTTTTCAATGTTTAAATGATTTAATCCCGAAAGAAAAATTTGAGCAATGTCTCTGGTGGTAAAATCTTGGTAATTTTTAATTAAATCTCCATCAAAACCATTCCCTGGAATATTGAAACAAAGTATCGTAAACTTCGTTGTATTAATCGTTTTATTTTCGCCAATTAAAGATTTCCACCAACCATTTTCACCAGAAACATTGGAGTTTCCAGTTAATGCATGATTCACCAAAATTATTGGTGCAGAAAATAATTCGGCTCCGAAAATTTGATACGATAAATTAATATCCAGAGTTTTCCCTGAAATTAATTGATGATTGTTGAGTTTGATATGTTGTAGCGAATTTTCCAATTTTTCTTAAAAATTAAAATTGAAAATGCTACCCGAAAAAGGTAAAAAATGGTTCTGTTATCTCTTCCCAAATTGGGATAGAATGTAGCACCTTCTTCGTTTCCGAAGGGTTGCCAAGGTTTCATTGAGTCTAATCTCTCCACCTTTCTTAATAACATTTTCAATATGTAAATGAACTTATTTCGGTGCAAAGGAAAGCATTAAAATATAACCTCACAAATTTTTGGAAAAAATTTTATTTCTTAATTTCGCAGCAGAAATTATTTAAAATGACGACGGAGAAAGAAAGAATGCTCGATGAAAAATGGAAAAAATGGGGACCTTACGTGAGCAACAGACAATGGGGAACAGTCCGCGAAGACTATAGCCACAACGGAAATGCGTGGGGACACACTACCTATAATGATGCAATCAGCAGAACTTATCGCTGGAGTGAAGATGGTATTGCAGGAATTTGTGACACTAAACAACGGTTATGTTTTGCTTTTTCGTTTTGGAATCGCAAAGACAAAATGATTAAAGAACGTTTCTTTGGATTGAGTAATCATGAGGGAAATCACGGGGAAGATTTAAAAGAGCTCTACTATTATTTGGATAATACGCCTACTCATTCCTACATGAAAATGGTATATAAATATCCGATTAATGAATTTCCTTATGACCATTTAATTGCAGAAAACGGAAGAAGATCGAAGCACGACCCTGAGTTTGAGTTGATTGATACTGGAATATTTAATGATAATAATTACTTTGATATATTTATTGAATACGCAAAAATTAATCATGATGATTATTTGATTCGTGTTACTGCAAAAAATAGAAGTGGACATAAAGCGCCCTTAGTAATTTTGCCAACCATCTGGTTTAGAAACAATTGGAATTGGGGTCATGGTGAATACAAACCTCAACTAAAATCTTCAGCAAATGGTGATATTGAAATTCATCATGACTCTTTATCAGTCATTAAATTATATGCAAGAGATCAGAATACAGAAGCACTTTTTTGTGATAACGAAAGTAATCCTGCAAAAATTCATGGTGCAAGTTCTGAACCGAAATACTATAAAGATGGCATTAATAATTTTTTAATTCACAATGATCAAACCTCAATAAATCCAGACAAAACCGGAACAAAAGCCTGCTTCGTCATCAACACAGAAATAGACGCAGGAGGAAGCAAAACCTTCGATTTTCGATTGAGTCCGCACGACATGGAAAATGCATTCTTTGACTTCGACGATATTTTTAGTTTAAGACAAAAAGAAGCCGATGAATTCTATGACGGAATACAAAAGGAGATGACCGATGAAGAAGAAAAAATGATTCAAAGACAGGCATTTGCAGGATTATTATGGAATAAGCAATTCTATCATTACAATGTTTCTAAATGGTTGAAAGGAGATCCAAAATTTGAAGCACCACGAAATTTCAACCATCATGTGAGAAATAAAGAATGGGAACACATGCAGAATAAGGACGTAATTTCAATGCCCGACAAATGGGAATATCCTTGGTTTGCGACTTGGGATTTGGCGTTTCATTGTGTTCCGTTTGCTATTTTGGATTCTGGCTTTGCGAAACATCAATTAAAATTATTAACGAAGGAATGGTATATTCATCCGAACGGTCAACTTCCTGCTTACGAATGGGATTTCAGCGATGTAAATCCGCCTGTTCACGCTTGGAGCACTTTCCGAGTTTTTAAAATTGACGAAAAATTAAACGAAAAACCCGATATTCCTTTTTTGGAAAGCGTTTTCCAAAAATTATTATTGAATTTTACTTGGTGGGTGAACCGAAAAGATAAAAACGGAAATAATGTTTTTGGCGGCGGTTTTCTTGGGCTTGATAATATTGGTGCATTCGACCGAAACATGGAGTTCAAAAATGGCGATCATTTAGAACAAGCTGATGGAACAAGTTGGATGGCGATGTATGCCTTGAACATGATGAAAATTTCAATGGAATTGTCGCTTTATAATCCGATTTACGAAGACATGGCGATTAAGTTTTTCGAACATTATCTTTATATCGCAGAAGCAATGGACAATTTGGGGGAAACCAAAAATGGTTTATGGAACGAGGAAGACGGCTTTTTCTACGACCTTTTACAATTGAATAATGGCGATTCTATTTCATTAAAGTTGAGAAGTATCGTTGGATTAATTCCGATGTTTGCGGTGGAAGTGGTAGAACATTCGTTGCTGGAAAAACTACCCAATTTCCGTAAAAGAATGGAATGGATCCTGAACAACAAGCCCGAACTTGCCAATCTGGTTTCGCATTGGGAAGTGGAAGGACAAGGCCGAAAACATTTGATGAGTGTACTTAGAAAAACTCGACTCAAAAGAATTTTAGAACGAATGGTTGATGAAGAAGAATTTCTTTCACCCTACGGAATTCGATCCATGTCGAAAGTTTACGAAAAAAATCCGTATATTTTTTCGGTCGATGGAAAAGATTTCAAAGTGAAATATACCCCTGCGGAAAGCGACAGCAGTATGTTTGGCGGAAACAGCAATTGGCGCGGACCAATTTGGTTTCCTATCAATTTCTTAATTGTGGAAAGTTTGCAACGTTTTCATTATTATTATGGCGACAGTTTGCAAATCGAATATCCGGCAAAAAGTGGTAAAATGCAAAATCTCGATTTTGTCGCCACCGATTTAAGTCAAAGACTCTACTCTATTTTTAAGAAAGATGAAAACGGAAATCGTGCATTTAACGGTGGAAATGAACTTTTAGATCATAATGAATTCTTTAAAAATTACATTATGTTTCACGAATATTTCAACGGTGATACCGGCGAAGGAATTGGTGCATCTCACCAAACCGGTTGGACGGCGACGATTGCAAAATTAATTCAACCGCGAATGGGTTCGAGACCGAGATAGATTATAACTAAAAGGCAGCATTTTGAAATGCTGCCTTTTTTTATGGAAAAAGGAATAAATTTTATTCTCCCACTTTCTCTCCATTCACAAAAACCTCATAATTCACGGTCACATTCGGTTCCATGGTTTTAGAAACCGAACAGTATTTTTCGAAAGAAAGTGAAGCGGCACGTTCTGCTTTTTTGGGATCTATATTTCCTTCAACAAAAAATTTAACCAAAATGGTTTTAAACGGTTTCGCCTCGTCAACCTGAATTCTTTCACCTTCCACTTCTGCAGAAAACTTAGTAATTTCCTGTCTCTGTTTTTTCAGGATAGAAACCATATCGATTCCGCTGCAACCTGCGACTGCCATTAATAAACTTTCCATCGGAGAAACGCCTTTCGTTCCTTCAGATTGTGAAATATTATCTAAAAGAATCGTATTGCCAATTGAATTTTTGCATTCAAATAAATAATCGTCGTTGATTCTGTTGAGTGTTATTTTCATAATGTTGTAAATTTAAGATGAATTACGTTTAAAAGTATAATATAAGGATTTTAATTATAAAATTCCTCTCGCTTTAATTTCCAGATATTTATTAATGACTTCGATATTCAAATTTTCCGGCAAAGTATAAACCGTGTAAATCCCATATTTCCGAAGTTCCTGAATAATTAATTTCTTTTCATATTCAAATTTTTCGGCAATAATCTCGTCGTACAC
Source organism: Kaistella sp. (assembly GCF_049588135.1). Lineage (GTDB taxonomy): Bacteria > Bacteroidota > Bacteroidia > Flavobacteriales > Weeksellaceae > Kaistella. The sequence continues at coordinate 19,589 of NZ_JBAVFG010000203.1, forward strand.
TTCCTGAATATTTTCCGGATTGGTATTGATTAAACTTTGAAGTTCAGAATTTTTAAAGAAAATAATCACCAACAAATGGTTTTTCGCAATTCCGCGGAGATATTTCATTTGACGGTTTACCGCATCTAAAGTTTCAAAATTAGTGAAAAGTAAAATCAAACTCCTTTGCCCAATGGTATATTTCATGTCCTGATACAACCTGCTGAAATCGCTCTCAAACAAAGTAGTTTGAATATTATACAACGACTCAGAAATCTTTTTCAACTGTCCCGATTTATTATCGGCAGCCACTTTATGTTCCGTTTTTTTGGAGAAAGTCATCATTCCTGCGCGATCATTTTTTTTCAGAATAATATGACTTAAAGCCATCGTTGCGTTAATCGAATAATCGAGTAAACTCAACCCGTTGAAAGGCATTTGCATCGTTCTGCCATTATCGATCAACATGAAAATCCGTTGTGATTTTTCATCCTGAAACTGATTCACCATCAATTGATTTCGTTTCGAAGTCGCTTTCCAATTAATCGTTCGTACATCGTCGCCGGGAACATATTCTTTGATTTGCTCAAATTCCATCGTGTGTCCCAGTTTTCGGATTTTTTTAATTCCACCCAAAAGAAATTCGTTCTGAAGCGCCATTAATTCATATTTTCTTAAATGAATAAACGACGGATAACTTGGCAACATCGCATCTTTTTGAAAAATAAAACGCCGAGAAACAAATCCTAAAGTTGATTGCGCAAAAACATTCAAACTCCCAAAACTATATTCTCCGCGTTCTTTCGGTTCGAGTAGATATTCAAAAAGAACATTTTTTTTAGGTTTAATGATTCTTTCAATGTTAAAATCCCGCTTCTGAAATTGAAAAGGAATTTCATCAATTACTTTCGTTTTAATCTGAAAAGGATAATTATTTTTAAGATCAATTTTTACTGAATTTTGATCGCCATTTGATAACTTTTCGGGTAAAATTCTTTGTGCCTGAATGGCATTTTTTTGATTGAACAAAAGCATATAATCTACAATGAAAGCAATCACCACGACAATCAATAAACCGTGCGCAATCCACATGAAAACCGGAAAGAAAAACGCAAGAACATAAGTGATTCCCACACCGAAAAGTGTGAAGAAAAGACGGTTGTTAAGGTATAGGTTTTTCATTTCTTAATGTTTTAATATTGTCACCACAAAATGTATTACCTCGGAATTTCGATTGCTTCCAAAATCTGACGAATAATTTCATCGGCGGTTAAACCTTCCATTTCTCGTTCTGGCGAAACCATCACGCGGTGGCGAAGAACAGCGTAACTGGCTTCTTTGATATCTTCGGGCGTTACAAAATCTCGTCCACGAACTGAAGCAAACGATTTCGAAGCCGTCAATAACGCCAAACTTGCACGCGGTGAAGCGCCCAAATAAAGGAATTGATTTTCTCTCGTATTTACTATAATTTTTGCGATATATTCTAAAAGTTGAGTTTCCACAACAACGTCTTTTACCAATTGTTGATAGCTCTTCAATTGTGCTCCAGAAATCACTTTCTGTACGGCATCGGTTTTATCTTCCAGTTTATTTTCATGCTGATTTTTAATGATTTCTATTTCTTGAGTAAGATTTGGGTAACCGACATTAATTTTAAATAAAAAACGGTCCAGTTGTGCTTCCGGAAGGCGATACGTTCCTTCATGTTCAATCGGATTTTGCGTTGCAACCACCAAAAAAGGTTCCTGCATTTCGTATTGTTTCCCATCCATCGTGATCTGGCGTTCTTCCATCACTTCAAACAATGCAGATTGCGTCTTCGCAGGTGATCTGTTGATTTCATCAATCAAAATAAAACTGGAAAATATCGGTCCTTTTTTGAATTCAAATTCAGAATTTTTAACATTGAAAATCGAAGTTCCCAAAATATCCGAAGGCATTAAATCAGGCGTAAACTGAATTCTGCTGAAACCGACATCTACCGTTTTTGCCAATAATTTCGCAGTAATGGTTTTCGCAACTCCGGGAACGCCTTCGATCAAAACATGACCATTCGACAAAAGTGCGACCAACAAATGCTCAATCATCGATTCTTGTCCGATAATGACTTTCCCGATTTCTGCTTTTACCTGTTCCAAACTTTGTTGAAGTTCGGTCATATCCAATCGGGAATGAAATTCTGTATTTGTATTTTCTTGATTTTGAGTCTCAAAATTTTCCATAATTATATTGGGTTCAATGGTCGTTTATTTTAATTAAAGTTAAAGCAATCTTATTGCAAAATTTCGTCTAACAATTTATTCATTTTTATTAAATCTGCTTGCATCACGCTTGCATAAGGATCTTGTCCTTTTTTGATTAACGCTGTTGCTTCCGTGATTTCCTCTATACTTTTTCCGGTTTTCAAATGAAGAAGATGAATGAATTTTTCATCTAAATCTTTAGTATCAATCAACAAATCCATTCTCACGTGATTGAGAAAATACTGTGCTTTTTTCGCCATCATATCGTGGAAATCGCCTTCCTGTAAATATAAATTTCCGATGCTTTTTACAAATTCTACGGATTTATTTTTCTTGGCTTCGATAATGGGAACAATTCTCTGTTTGCGTTTTGCATTAAAAATGATAAACAATAAAAGCCCACCTAATAACAACCACCAAGCGTAACGCAATGCATGTTTCGACAAAATAAATCTCAAAGGGGACTGCGATTCGGCTACATTTTTATTCGCCCCAGAAAACCAAACCGTTTCCCGATCTGGAAGATAAGAAAATACATCCTGAACATATTTTTCGTTTCCGGGTTTTAGCAAATAATAATTCGTTAATATCAACGGTTCTGAGTGCAAATAAAGATGACCTTTGCCATGTTTAACTTTAATAAAATTCGCCATTTTACTATCGCTTGCTTCTTTTCCTAAAATCTCATCGGTCTCCAGAATTAACTCAAAACCTTTTCCAGAAGGCAATTTATCTACTTTCAAAGAATCCTGCACAAATTTTTCATCGGTCAATAATAACAAATTAGAATCTTCGTAACTTATTCTTGAAGGCGAAAAACCAAGCGAATCCGCAATTTTTCTATTAAAAGAATCAGAAATAATCAGTGCATCTGAACCGTTTTCTACGTTCTGAAGAATTTTATTCCAGGATTCTGAATCAATTTGTGATTGAATGATTAAAATATTATGAGGTTTTAATTTTTGAGTTTTGTAGAAATCATAGGGCGAAATATCGGTTCGTTTTACCTTATCATTTAAAAGGTGATTCGCTTCTTTACTGAAAACATACAAACCAAAAGGTGATTTTTCATTAACATCGAAATTCTTACGCCAATCGGTAACATCGGATTTGGTCAATTCCAGCAACGCCAAAACCGCCACCACAATGATGAAAATTACACCGTATAATTTGAATGTTTTATTCATGTTTGTAAGAACCTCTCAAGGTTTTTCTATATCTTAAAATTAAAAAATTTCTGCTTGAAATTATGATAACTCTCTTCGTTAACCTCAAATTCACCATACCAAACGTAGTCGAAAATATAAGCCAGTTCTTTGAAACTGTTTTTTAAATCATCCGTTTTTAGTTCTGACAAATAATCTTTATTGGTTTTTTCAGGATTCCAATTGATAAGTTTTTTATCAGCTAATTTCTTTAAGATTAATAAAAATTGATAACGAACTGCGGAACGGTAATCTTTCTGTTTTTCGAATTTTTCAATGCTTTCACTAAAATTAATCTCGTGGATATTTTCGTGAAGATCCTGATTGGCAATATTTATTTTCTTATTCTTCTTGCTGAAAAAGAAATTTCCGTCTTTGCCCAGTAAAAATTTAATTAAAAAATAAAGGACAAAACCGAAGACGATGACTGCAAAAATCCGAATGATGGTTTCTGCATAAGAAGAGGTTTTATTGGGATCGACTTTTCCGAAAATGGCTTCCCAAATTTTTCTCAGACTTTTTTTTATTTTTTGCCAAAGCGACTCCTGCGGTTTTATCGTGGTATAATCGTAATCAGCACCTTTGTATTTGGATTGAAATTTCTCCTGAAAACTTTTAAGAAAAACACTATTATCAGTCGTAGGTTTTTCAAGCAAAAGAGAATCGGTGTAATATTGCCCATTCTCAATGGTTTCTACCGAATCTTTAAAATTAGACATCGGCGGTGGTGGAAGCTCTTGCGAATTTCCATCGAAAATTAGGAGTACAAAAAAGAAGAAAAATATTCTAAATTTCATTGGTGCCAATCGTGTCGATTTCTGATAAATCCAAATTCCGATGAAGGTCTGTGCGGCTGTCATAATACTGCAACCCGGAGTTTACAAAAATAACGTTAATCATTAAAAAAGAAAACAGAAGGGAAATTCCGTAAATGATAAAAATAAAAATTCCCATCGGCCCTTCAAAAGGGTTTTGCTGTAATTCTCCCGATTGAGGAACGGTCATCATCCCGCCAAAAACAAACATCATCGGTATCATCGTGAAAATAGACGAAACCGTTTGAATGATCAAATACATCACAATGGTTGAGCCCCAATATTTCCAAAAAGGAGATTTTTCCCGGCCATTTTTATAAGAAAACTGCGCTCTTACGGCATAACTCAAAGATTCGAAAAAGCCTTTCCTGGTATTGAAATAATCGAACATTAAAAAATTAACGATGTTCATCAAAGTGGGTCCGACTAAAAATATCAGCAAAAATCCGATCAGGATAAACATTAACATCACCGAGAGTCCGAAAACGATCATTGCCAACGGAGTTACGATAAAAAACAGTCCGAGAAACAATTTCAGAAACCGCCCGATATTGCTTTTCAGATCACTTAAAATATCGTCGGCTTTAATGTTTTTATCACCGGTTTCACTCAATCTTTTCAGATATAAAATCGGGTAGGAATAGGAAACCATCGTTACCGCCAGAAACAGAAAAAACACAATGGTGGAAACCAAAATAAGCATCGCTTGGTTTTCCTGAAAATAAGCTTGGAAATAATAATTCTGTCCGCTGGTATTAGAACCCAATATTTGCGAGAATAATTCGCGATAACCAATAACAAAAATTAGAACCATTAGAATTAAAAGAATCCCGTTGATTAAAAGATAATTTTTAAAGTAGTTTTTTCCGTGTTCTTTAAAAAAACCAAAAGTATCACTAATGAAGGTTCCGAAGTCCCGTTTCTGGTAAAATTGCATCATGTAATTGTATTTTTTTTGCTACTAAATAAGGATAAATAAAATAATAATAACCAATTAAAAAAAGAGTACCGAAAATAAGAAAAACATTTATAATTCCCGGCATTACCAACGCATATCTTGTCACATAACCTTCGATAATCCCAGCGACAATGGTAAATGGAACGGTACTTAAAAATATTTTGAAAGCATCTTTAAAACCTAATTTAAAGGAATTAAAACGCGAATAGGTTTTCGGAAATAAAATGGATGCACCTAAAATTAAACCTGCCATCGCTTCCACCACCATGCTGAAAATCTCGAAAACACCGTGAAGCCAAATTCCACTTGCACTTTCTTTCAATGCACCGTGTTCGTGAAAAAAATATTGAAATGCGCCCAGCATAATGCTATTTTGCAATAACGCATACAAAGTTCCTACGCCACCGAAAACGCCGTAAATAAAGAGAATTGCGCCAACTTTCAAATTATTAAAAATAATCGAAATCGACGTTCCCCAATCAGAACCTTGTTGATAAACGCCTACTGCATTTCCCTTTTCGATATTCTCAATCGTTTTGTTCACGTATTCATCACCTAAAATAATCCTTACAAATTCTTTATCGTAATAAGCAGAAATAAAACCGATGAGCGTAAACAGAATAAAAAATCCGAACGCATAAAACAAATACCTGCGATACTGATAAACCAAAAGCGGAACTTCTGTTTTGAAAAACTCAAACAATCGATTTTGTTCTGCTTTTTTCGTTTTATAAATTCGTTGAAAAATAAGGGAAGAAAGATAATTGAGATAAATCGTGGTTTTACTTTTCGGGTAATAAGTTTGCGCAAACGACAGGTCATTCACCAAATTAATGTACAGCGAAGAGAGATCATCCGGATTTTTTTTAACTTTTCCTGCGATAACCTGCTCGATTCCCAACCATTTTTCTTTATTTTGTTTGATAAATGCAACCTCTCTCATCTGATGCTAAAATAATAAAAATATGTCGCTGATCGCTATAAATACTTCACAAAATGTAAATATTAATTTCAATACAGCAAGTATTGGCGAACGAATATTAGCATTCTTCATTGATATTCTAATTATTGCAGCCTATTTATTTGTTCTTTTTTTGGTGTTTATTCGAATTCTAAAACTCTCTTCAATACTCGATGGAATGGACAATTGGTCGCAAACAGCGATCGTCATTATCCTCACTTTTCCGATTTACATTTACACCTTGGTTTGCGAAAGCTTTATGGAAGGTCAAACTTTTGGAAAAAAACTCGTCAAAATAAAAGTGGTAAAAATCGATGGATTCCAAGCTGGTTTTGGCGATTATTTAATGCGTTGGTTTTTCCGACTGGTAGACATCTGGTCTAATTCTGGCGTGGTCGGTTTAGTCAGCACCATTGTTTCAAAAAACAACCAAAGGCTGGGCGATATCGCTTCTGGGACGGCGGTTATTTCTTTAAAAAATCGTGTCAATATTTCACACACTATCCTCGAAAACCTCAAAGAAGATTACATTCCTCTTTTCCCGCAAGTCATCGCACTGTCCGATAACGACGTGAGAATCATTAAAGAAAATTACCAAAAAGCCTTGAAAATTGATGACCGACAAGTGGTTTCAAAACTCTCAACCAAAATTAAAGAAATCCTGAAATTAGAAATCGATCCCACGAAAATGACCGAACGACAATTCATCAATGTCATCATCAAAGATTATAATTTCTACACAGGAAAAGATCTTTAAATAAATTTTATTATTTGGGCAGACATTCGGCAAAGCAGAATCTTTTTTAATTTTTTATTGTTTTTTATGGCAGCAATTTCCGCCTTCCGTTCCCGCTTTTTTATTCCACTTCGTTTCATAAAAAGAGCTCCACTCAAGTCGGGCTGCAGAGTTTGCGTCCTAACAAGATCAGTTAAAATTATAAAATCACTTTTCCATTTATTTTTCATAAATTTAAACAACAAAATGGCATATTATGAAATACGAAAATAACAGATCCGGAAATGGCGGCGTTTTAATTTTAAATAATGATGAAGAAGAAGTTGGACGATTAACTTACACCATTTTCCCCGAAGAAAATAAATTAATTATTTCTTTCGTCTTAGTCCATCCAAAATTCGAAGGAAAAGGAATGGGAAAATATCTGGTCGAAGAAAGCATTAAGTTCGCCCGAGAAAACAACTGGAAAGTGCATCCACATTGTTCTTATGCAAGATCTGTGATGAACAGAATGAAAGATGTAGATGATATTTTACTGGAGCGTTAAAAAACAAAACCCATAGCATTCTATGGGTCTTTATGATATTGATATTTAATTTTTTAATTGTTATTGATATGATAATACGCCAACATTTTGTAATACAATTTTGCAGCTAAGAACGCTGTAGGTTTTGGCATCGGAGAATCCATTAATTCTACAATATCAAAAGCGACAACATTACATTTCTCGAACACTTTTCTCAGCAATTCCAAAGTTGGATACCACTGCAAACCGCCTGGCTCAGGAGTTCCTGTTGATGGCGCAATGGAAGGATCAAAAGCATCCAGATCAATCGTGATATAAACATTCCCTGAAACTTTTTCTAAAACATCATTGATCCAGTTTTCGTTATTTGCAATTTGGTGTGCCCAAAAACACTGCTCTTTATTTACATATTCCATTTCTTTAACATCCATGGAACGAATCCCGACCTGGACTAAATTATGTTTCTGGCTCGCTTCATAAACCGCACAAGCATGATTAGAAGTAGATCCATGAAATTCTGGACGCAAATCGGTGTGAGCATCTAATTGCAAAACCGTTAGATTTTCATATTTTTCACCAACCGCACGAATCGAACCAATAGAAACAGAATGTTCGCCACCGAAAAGGGTAAATAATTTTCCGTCGTTATTCAAAAGTTCTTTTGTTTTTTGGTAAACTGCTTCTGTCATCTCTTCTGGCGAAGATTTTTCGGTAATTTCTCCTGCGAGAAAAACGCCTTCTAAATAAGGTTCTGTATTTGTTTCAATGTCATACAATTCCATATTTTCGGAAGCGTCCAAAAAAAGTTCCGGGCCTTTGTCAGCACCTTTTCCCCAAGTTGAAGTTCCATCGTAAGGAACGGTTACGAGCATTACTTTCGAGGTTTCCAATTGTGCATTTTCTTCGGGTATATCTGCGTAGGTTTTCATAATGTTATAAATTTTAAGTTGTATCTGATCCCAAATTTCCGCGATCTAAATTAGGTTTTCAAAGATAAAAATTTCCTATCGAATTAGAGATTTTCAGCAATTCAAATTTTATTTGAATTAATTTATTTACAATTTAATAAAGAAATACTTTTAAATATCAACATTATTTTTAACTTTGTTAAACTAATTTTTAATTTTATTAAATAAAATATCAGAAAAAATAATGAAACTACCCATATTTTGTCCAAGTTGCGAAAGCTCACTTAACGTAAGTCAAATGAAATGCAACCATTGCAACACCAACGTAAGCGGTAATTATGATTTACCACTTTATCTGAAATTAAGTCGAGACGAGCAGGATTTTATTCTTGAATTTTTTCTCTCCAGCGGGAGTATCAAAGAAATGGCAAAGCAGGCAGAACTGTCTTATCCGACCATGCGAAATAAAATGGATGATCTTATCGAAAAAATCAAACAATTAAAAACCCTTTAATATGAACTGGAAATACATCTTCAATCCGTTTTTAAAATTCTCTGAAAAACATTTACTAATTGTCGGGGTCTTGTCTGTAATCATAGGAAGCTTTATTGGAAACTCCTTTTCTGTAACTTATGATGGTGTTTTTGATGCGCATCCTTCAGCCACTACATTTATGGAATCATTAAAGGAGAATGCCATCAACATTTTGGCAGTTTCCGTTTTGTTAATTATTTTAGGAAAAATCATCAATGCCAAAACTCGAATTATAGACATTTTTAGCATTTCGATGATTTACCGAATTCCCATTTACATTTCAGGTATATTCATTAATATTCCTCTTTTTAATAAGATTACTAATAAGGTTTTAGCCAACAAAGACCATTTAGAAAATATAAAATTCGACACCATGGAATTGGTTTCCATTCTCGCAGCTTCATCCATATTAATGATTCTCCTTATTTACTCCATCACATTGTTAGTCAATGGATTCAGAACTGCTACGAATCTAAAAAAATGGCAATATTATATTTATTTCGCAATCGTCTTAATTATTGCTGAAGTTCTTTCTAAAATTCTTATTAATAGCCTTTAACAAAGAACGTCTTGGAAACAAAATTCGTATAAACTCTGTTCGTG
>NZ_JBAVFG010000204.1:0-4138 GCF_049588135.1 Kaistella sp.
CTTTCAGACAAAGATCTCTTTGAAAGTTTGCCTAGCAAAATCTTCTATTTTGCCTCTTTTAATCCCTGCTTTATAAACCAAACTTTTCAACAAAAAAACCAATCTGGCTTATAAAATTGCGCTCTAATTCTGAAATATACGTAAGTTTATTAAAATTAAAAATCTTATAATTTATTGATTATAAGTGAATTGTGTTTTTGGTGTCTTTGAAATCGTTCCCAAAAAGTTATTCCAAAATTTCTCGAAGTTGCTGTAAATGTTGATGAGCAGTCAAATCAAATTTAACGGGAACAATGGAGATATAACCATTTGCCAAAGCAGTTTCATCGGCATCGTCTCCAGAATCCATATTATTGAAATAGCCTGAAAGCCAATAATATTTTTTACCATGGGGATTTATTCTTTCATCGAAATTTTCTTCCCATTTTCCATGTGCTTGTCTGCAAACTTTTATTCCTTTTATTTCTTCTTTTACAAGTTTCGGAATATTTACATTTAAGACAACGCCTTTTGGCAAAGGGTTTTCTAAAACTTTATTAACGATATTCTGAATGTGTTCTTTGGCTTGGGAAAAATCGGCATCCCAAGAAAAATCGAGTAAAGAAAAACCAATTGCCTGCAATCCTTCAACACCAGCTTCAATAGCAGCGCTCATGGTTCCGGAATAAATAACGTTAATCGAAGAATTGGCACCATGATTTATTCCTGAGACCACGATATCGGGTTTTCTGGTAAGGATTTTATCTAAAGCAAATTTCACGCAATCAGTGGGAGTTCCGCTTAGCGAATAATCTTTTTGCGGACCTTCTAAACTGATTTCTTCAAATGTTAAAGTGGAATCAATCGTGATGGCATGGCCTTTTCCCGATTGTGGTGAATTGGGTGCGACAACGATGACTTCGCCGATTTCATTCATAAATTCTACTAAATTTCTTATTCCTGGTGCGGTAATTCCGTCGTCGTTGGTGACTAATATTAATGGTTTTTTCATAAATTTAAGATGATTTTTCACAAAAATAATTCTTTAAAAAGGAAAACCGAGTACTCTTCATAAAGTTTAATGTTTTTTTAGCATTGTATGAAAAGAAAGACTTCGAATACTATTTTTTTTAATTAGAAGCAAGAGGTTACAAGACAACCTGAATTTTTACATTACTTTTGCTAGTTGTTTAAGTCGTGAATTTTAAGCGAGGTTTGACTGTTATTATTTATGAAATATTTTAGAATTATTTTTCTTTTCCTTGTATTGGCTTCTGTCTTTTCATTTTCTCAGGTTCGAGAAACTGATATTGATGAAGTGCAAATTCAGGCCTCTAAGAAATTAAAAAAGAAAGATAATCCTGCTTTCGAGATTTTAAAAGAAGTTTGGAAACGTAAAAAAAGCAACGGACTTTCTCAGTTTCAGGATTACCAGTTTGAAGAATACGAAAAAGTAGAGTTGGATTTGGCTAATCTGGATTCTACTTTTACCCATAAAAAGATTTTCAATAAAGTTGATTTTATTTTTAAATATGCAGATACTTTAGATCAAGCCAATCAATTGTCATTGCCGGTTTACTTTAATGAAACCCTTTATAAAAATTTCGGTAGAAACCAACCTACGAGAAAAAAAAAGCGGGAGATTTTGGCGAATAAATCCTCAGGTCTTAATAGTAGTGACGCAATGGCAAATACCGCCAAAAATCTTTATAAAGAAATTGATATTTATGATAATGTCCTGAATTTTTTCAATATTGGATTTACCAGCCCGATTGCTACTGATGGTTTCTCGGCGTATGATTATCAGCTTTTAGGTGAAGAAAATATTAATGGAAATGATTGTTATCGAATTAAATATGAGCCAAAAAGAAAAGAGGTATTGTCGATGTATGGCGTGATTTATATTTCTAAAGTGAATTATGCAGTAGTAAAAGCAACTTTAAAATCAACCAAAAGCATCAATGTAAATTTTGTGAATAGTTTTTATTACGATTTAGAATATGACAATCCCAGCGATTCCATCTTTTTGCCGAAGAAAAATTATCAGGAAATACAGATGTCGATTTTTGGAAAGAAGGAAAAATCGAAAAGCATTATTGCCAAGAAAACCGTGATTTTTTCCGATTATCTTTTTGATCAGAAACTAAATGATGCTGTTTTTGATACCAAAGTAACTTCTTTAACGGATTCAGAATTTAACAAAGACGAGGCATACTGGAAGGAAAACAGAAAAGAAGAATTATCGAAATCGGAAGCGAATGTTTATACGATGATGGATGAGCTTCAGGATGTTCCTCAGTTTAAAAAAGCAGTCAGAATTTACGAAGTGGTTTCCTCCGGATATTACAATGCTTTTAAAGCCATCGACTTTGGCGACATTTTTTCAGTTATTGGATTTAATGAAGTCGAGGGATTTCGGTTGCGAGTTGGTGCAAGAACTTACTTTTCTGCAAATGACACTTGGCGGGCAGCTTTTTATACCGCTTACGGATTTAAAGATCATCAGCTAAAATATGGCTTCGAATTTAGAAAAATGTTTAACCGAAATAATCGGTTCACTTTGGGAGTTGGGACGCGTCGAGATATTTTGCAATTGGGTGCGCAACTTACAGGAGACGAGGGAATTATGACGCGCTCTTTCGCTTCTTCCGGAGTTTTGAGTTCGGGTAGTAATTTTTATTTAAGTTCCGTGAATCAAGTGAGTGGTTTTGCGGCTATTGATCCATTTAAAAATTTCACAGTGCGATTAGATGCCACAAACCAAACGACTAAATCTGCATTACCAGAAAAATTTTCTTTAGATTTTTATAAAAATAATCAACAATATTCTGAACTGAATGATTCGAAATTAGTGCTAAGTGTTACCGCAAGACCAGGCGCAGTTTTTTCGCAATATGGCGTAGATCGTTATGAACACAGCACTTTAGCACCCACGATAATGTTGAAATATACGCAGGGATTAGAAGGCGTTTTTAACTCAGATTTTAATTATAGCAAACTGCAATTGTATTATTTTCAACCGATTCTTTTAAAAAGCTTCGGAAGACTACTGTTGAATGTAGAAGCAGGCAAAAATTTTAATAAACTTCCGTTGGCTTTACAAAATATAATTCCCGGAAATCAGTCTTATAACTTGATGCCGAATACTTTTGCTTTGCTGAATTACTACGAATTTGTGGCGGATCAATATGTAACTTTTCAGGCAGAACATCATTTTAACGGAAAGATCTTATCTTATATTCCTTTGATTAAAAAATTAAAATTAAGAGAAGTCGGTTTTTACAGAACGGCTCTTGGAAACCTGACTGAGCGTTCTATTTTAATGAATGTTGGAAATCAAAATTTATCAGCACCCGAAAAAAAACCTTATTATGAATATGGGTTTGGTATTGAAAATATTGGTTTTGGAAACGTACGAATTCTAAGAGTAGATTTCAATTGGCGAGGAAACTATCTTGAAAATCCCGAGGCAAGAAAATTCGGAATTAAGTTTGGATTCCAATATTATTTTTAAACAATTGTCTTTTTTTGTTATAAATTTGAAATAACGCAATAAAATGTTTTAAAAATCTTATTTTATTGTAAATAAGGTATTAATTTTGATACATTGAAAAATCCTGTAACAATTATGGATTAGTTTCAACAAATTACACATTACATTATTTAACAACTATATGTTCAAAAAATTTAACCTCAATAGATTACTGCTTTTTATTCCGCTTACGAGTTTGGTGTTTTGTTTTAACACTCCCAAAAATGACGACGAGAAAATGTCGACCATTATGGTAAGCGTGAAAAATACGCTCAGTTACCTGCATTATTCGCCAAAACCTATTAATGATGCTTATTCGCAAGAAGTTTACAAGCATTATTTTGAAATGGTAGATAATTCAAAAAGATATTTTCTGCAATCCGATATGGCAGAATTTGCACAGCATTATACGAAACTTGATGATTATCTTAATCAAGGAGATTTAAGGTTTTATAAATTAACCGTTGATCGTTTGTACCAAAGAGTTGATGAAATTGATAAAATCACTCAAGATATTTTAAGTAAACCGATTAATTTAGATGAAGACGAAACCCTTGTTTTAGAACCGAAGAAAAAGAAAAATCCTGTCAATCAGGCTGAACTTGCTGCAGAATGGAAGAAATATAT
>NZ_JBAVFG010000205.1:0-11611 GCF_049588135.1 Kaistella sp.
AAAATACTGTGCTTAAAAATATATTCAACATAAAAACTGAAACCGATTTCCTGCAAAAATGTTTGGAAACTTTTCGTTATCAATATGAAAATGTAGAAGTTTACCGAAAGTTTTGCGATTATCTTCGAGTGAATCCGAGTGAAATTGATGAATTAGAAAAAATTCCTTTTTTGCCGATTGAAATGTTTAAAAATCATTTGGTTTTAGATCAAGTCTTCGGCTTCGCTCAGAGTGACAAAACGGAAAGCTATTTTCAAAGTTCAGGGACAACGCAGATGAACCGTTCCAAACATTATATTGCAGATTTTGGATGGTATGAAGAAAGTATTTACAAGAGTTTTGAACAATTTATTGGAAAGCCAGAAGATTATATTTTCCTCGGATTATTACCTAATTATTCTGAAAACCCACATTCTTCTTTAATTTATATGGTTGATTTTTTAATGAAGAAATCGGGGAAACCAGAAAACGGATATTTTCTCTATAACCATCAGGAATTGTTCGAATTGTTGCAGCAACTTTTACAGGAAAATAAAAAAGTAATTTTGTTCGGCGTTTCTTTTGCGCTTTTAGATTTTTTGGATTTCGTAGAAAAGAATCATCAAATCATCGAATCATCAAATCAACTCATTATCATTGAAACTGGCGGGATGAAAGGCAGAAAAGAAGAAATGACGAAAGATGAACTGCTGAATATTTTTCTTAAAGGTTTCGGAACAGAAAAAATTTATTCAGAATATTCGATGACGGAATTGCTTTCTCAGGCGTATTCTTTAGGGAAAAACATTTATGAAACTCCAAACTGGATGCGGATTTTAATCAGAAATACCGAAGATCCTTTTTCTTATGTGGATGATGGAAAAACGGGTGCAATTAATATTATTGATTTGGCAAATCGTCATTCATGTAGTTTTATTGCAACTCAGGATTTGGGCAAACGCTTCGTGAACGATGTTCGCGGATCTTCAGTCTCTGCTCAATGCGACAGAAAACAATTTCAGGTTTTAGGAAGAATCGATCATTCTGATATTCGAGGATGTAGCTTGCTGGTTTCGTAATTATTAATTCAAAAAAAATTCCTCAGAAAAAATCTAAGGAATTTTTTGTAATTAAAATGATGCAAACTTATACTACAACTTCTTCACGTTGAAGTAGAAATCTATAAATTAAACCTCCGGTAATTCCGCCCAGAATTGGAGCGACCCAAAATAGCCAGAGTTGATGAATTGCAAGTCCACCCACAAAAATCGCTTGTGAAGTTGCTCTTGCGGGATTTACAGAAGTGTTTGTAATCGGGATACAAATCAAATGAATTATCGTCAAAGTTAAACCAATTGCAATTCCTGCAAATTTACCATTGGCATATTTATCGGTTGCACCCATAATAACAAATACGAAAAATCCAGTCAATATAAATTCGGCTAAAAATGCTGCTCCCAAACTAAAAGCTCGTCCATTATAAACGGGTTCATCATAAAAATTAGAAGCAAATGCGCCAGCTCCTTCTCTGGAAAAAGCACCAGCACCATTGAGAATTAAATAAAGACAAGTTGCTGCGCCAAGTGCGCCAAGACACTGTACAATGACATAAGGAGCTAATTCTTTGGCTGGGAATCTGCCACCTGCAACAAGACCAAAGGAAACTGCAGGATTAAAATGTCCGCCAGAAATGTGTCCTACTGCGTAAACCATTGTTAAAACAGTTAATCCGAAAGCTAATGCAACACCCAATAATCCAACTCCTACATTAGGAACGCCAGCTGAAAATACCGCTGCTCCACAACCACCGAATACCAACCAAAACGTGCCGAAAAATTCGGCGGCTAATTTTCTTTTCATAATGTTAAAATTTATTTGTAGTCCAAATTTATGATTTTATCTGATTGAATAGTGTAATTATTTGTGAAATTTTCAACGGATGACAGGATTTGTTATGGCATCTACTTTTAGGTTTGATTTAAAAGTAAATTTTGAATTTTAGGTTTGATCCTCATTTTCATTAAAAAAAATAAGAAATCATTTATATCAACAAGATTTCCCTATTTTTACTATCTTAAATTTAGTATGATGAAATATTTTTACGCCCTATTTTTGGCATTGATGCTTCCGATTTTTGCAGTCGCACAACAGGTTGTTTCTTACGCTGTAAATCCCGCAACCTTTGATGAAACAGAAACAATTACCGTTACTTTTACGGTAAATGAAACTGGTTTTGGTGTGGGTTCTTCACACGCACTTTATTTGTGGGCATGGTCTTTCAATTCAAATAATTCACAAGCAGATTGCTCAACCAACGGAACCTGGACTGCTTCTAACGCTGCCAATAAATTAACTTATGTTTCGAGTTCGGGGAACAATGGAACTTATACTTTCACGATGAACACTGTGAGATCTTTTTACGGAAACCGAGCGAATCCGCTTTCTAGAATAGGATTTCTAGTGAAGACAATTAATGGTTCTGTGCAATCTCAGGATATTTTGTTGAATGTTGGTAAATTCCAATTTAATTTAACAAATCCTATTCAGGGAAGCACGAATGTGATGAGTTCGGGAACGATTCTAAATATCACAGGAACATCGACTTTGCCTGCGAATTTTGTTGTAAAAGCAAATGGAAGTTCAGTTTATACAAGTTCCTCAGCATCTACTATTTTAAATTTCCCTTACACTGTAACACAAGATGCTGCGATGGAAGTTGTTGCCACGGATATTGCCACTGGAACCATAGTGAGTAAAACTTTTACGGTCGCCCTTTCTATTCCGGTTCAAAGTGAGGCAATGCCGACCTATATGCGACAAGGAATTACGTATGATCCAGCAGATCCTACCAAAGTGGGTTTGGCGATTTATGCACCTTTAAAAGCGTATGTTCATGTTATTGGAAGTTTTAACAATTGGTCGGTTAGCGCGAATTA
Source organism: Kaistella sp. (assembly GCF_049588135.1). Lineage (GTDB taxonomy): Bacteria > Bacteroidota > Bacteroidia > Flavobacteriales > Weeksellaceae > Kaistella. Next base: position 2,916 of record NZ_JBAVFG010000205.1, read on the forward strand.
TTTAATGAAAAAAGATACTGTAAATCCTGATCTTTATTGGTTGGAAGTTACAGGATTGACTCCTCAACAGGTTTATACTTTTCAATATAGAACGGCAGACGGAATTAAAGTTGCTGATCCTTATTCAGCGTTAGTTTTATCACCAGATGATGATCCTTGGATTAATCAATATGCAAATGTTTACCCAAATCTTCCGACATATCCTGCAGGACAAAGTTTTGATGTGTCTGTGATTCAAACGGCGAAACCTGTGTATAATTGGACGATTACCAATTTTAATAAACCGGCAAAAGAAAACTTAATCGTGTACGAATTGTTGGTGAGGGATTTTACCACAGAAAAAACTTGGCAATCCCTTATTGATAAAATCTCTTATTTGAAATCATTAAATATCAATGCGGTAGAATTAATGCCCGTAATGGAATTTGACGGAAATAATTCTTGGGGTTACAACACAGGATTTCATTATGCCTTAGATAAAGCGTACGGAACTCCTGAAAAATTCAAAGAGTTTATTGATTTATGCCACCAAAACGGAATTGCCGTAATTTTGGATATTGCCTTAAACCACGCCACGGGAAGAAGCCCACTTACCAGAATGTGGATGATCGATCCCGATGGAGATGGTTATGGAGATCCTGCTGCTGATAACCCGTATTTCAATCAGGTTGCGAAACATTCTTATAGTGTATTTAATGATTTCAATCATTCTAGTTCTGCTACAAAATATTACGTAAATCGTGTTCTTGAACAATGGATTAAAGAATATAAAGTAGATGGTTTCCGTTGGGATTTAACCAAAGGATTTACCCAAGCGTGTTCGGCTGGCGATGATGCTTGTACCAATAAATACCAGCAAGATCGGGTGAATATCCTGAAAGCGTATGCCGATAACCAGTGGAGTTATGATCCTACATCATTTATTATTTTCGAACATTTAGGAACCGATTCCGAAGAAGCGCAATGGGCAAATTATAAAGTAACAGAAGGAAAAGGCGTGATGATGTGGGACAAAGAAACTACTCCATACAATGAAAATACCATGGGTTTTGCGCCAAACAGTAATTTCAACAGAGTAAATTATCAAACTCACGGATTTACGGAAAGAAGAGCCATGAGTTATGGTGAAAGCCATGATGAAGAAAGATTGATGTATAAAAATATCACTTTTGGTGGTTCAGCAGGAGGTTATAATGTAAGAGAGTTGGCAAATGCGCTTCAAAGACAAAAAGCTTATGGTGCTGTTTTTTTAACCGTTCCGGGTCCGAAAATGATTTGGCAATTTGCAGAATTAGGTTTTGATAAAAGTATCTATACTTGCGAAAATGGTACTGTAAATACAGAAAGTGATGCGACTCCTGGAGATTGTAAATTAGATCCAAAACCATCAGCGTTTGGTTTGGCTTATAATCAAGATGCTGCCAGAAAATCGGTTTACGATACTTGGGCGAAAATTCTTGCTTTGAGATTGTCGAATGACGTTTTCAATACCACGAATTTCACTATTGAATCTGGAAACTTAATGCCGAGAATTTTTATCAATAATACATCGACTTCAAGTGCATTAAAAAATGTGGTTGTTTTGGCAAACTTTACTTTGGAGTCGAAAGATATTATCCCTGATTTCCCTTATACTGGCAACTGGGTGAATTTAATGGATGGCAGTTCGATTCCAGTTACGAATGCCACTATACCGATTACAATTGAACCAGGAGGTTTCAGAATTTTTGGTAATGCGGCGGCTCTGGGGACAGACGAAGTTCAACAAAGTAAAAATTCAGTTTCTTTGAAATTAACTCAAAATCCAGTTACCAATGGAAATGCGAATATTCGTTATACCAATGCTGAAAATGGTGCGATTGCTATTTATGATTTAGCAGGAACTTTGGTGAAAACAGTGAAAGTTGCTAAAAATAACGGCGATGATTCAATCTCTATCAACGGATTAAAAGCCGGAATTTATTTAATTCAGTTGAAGTCTGACAAAGGAGTTGCGGTTACAAAAATGATTGTGAAATAACACTTTCTTTTACTATAAAAAAACGATTCACAAAATTTGTGAATCGTTTTTCGTTTTGTAAGTGGTTTAGAGTATTAAAAAAAATATTTGATTCAAATTTTAATTTATTAAAAAATTCCGCTACAAATGAGTTGTTGCAATATAGGTGTTTTTTAAAAGGTTGTAATTTTCTTCTTGATAAAGTTTTATGATTTTTTCTTTATCCTCTGCTGAAAAATTGTAAATACCATCATAATTACTATCGCAAACTATATACGTGAGCTGCGAATAGGAAAGATTGAAAATAAAAAACAAATAATAAATATGATTTTTTGAATAAATTCCGAAATTAATCAATTAGTGTAGTTTAATTCACCTCAAACTTTCTCTCTTTAATCAATTCTGCAATCGCCAACATATCTTCGCCAATCAAGCGGTCTTCTTCTAATTTAGCTACTTTTGTTCGGATTAATGAATAGGCATTTTCAACAAACTTACCACATTTTGCAGGTCTTCGGAATTCTAATCCCTGCGCCCCAAACATTAATTCTACCGAAAGAATATTTTCTAAATTCCCCAAAACCTGATTAAATTTTCTCCCAGAAATACTTCCCATCGAAACATGATCTTCTTGTCCCAAACTTGTTGGGATAGAATCTGCGGATGCCGGGAAACACAGGGTTTTATTCTCCGTAACCAAAGCCGCAGAAGTATATTGCGGAATCATAAAACCAGAATTTAATCCAGAACTTTCGGTGAGTAGTCTAGGCAAACCATATTGTCCTTCTAATAAGAGATAACTTCTTCTATCGGAAATATTTCCGAGTTCAGCGGCTGCCAAAGTACAGTAATCTAAAGGCAATGCCAATAATTGTCCGTGGAAATTCCCACCAGAAATCGATTCTTCTGCACTTAAAACAATTGGATTATCGGTTACAGAATTCAATTCGGTTTCTGCTAAATTTTTTAAATGTTCGTACGCATTTCTACTCGCACCATGAACCTGTGGAACACAACGCATCGAATAAGGATCTTGCACTCGATCGCAGAATTCATGACTTTTTAGATTATCAGAATTTTTCAAAAACTTTCGCATTCTTGAAGCTACTTTTCTACTGCCATCAAACGGGCGAATATCATGAAGTTCCTTTTTAAATGGACTTGCCGAACCGCGATACGCTTCTAAGCTTACCGCTGCAGTTAAGTCAGCCAAGTCGAGTAAATAGTCGAATTTATTTAAACCTAAAATTGCATGTGCCAAGATAAACTGCGTTCCATTGATTAAGCCTAAACCTTCTTTTGGACCAAGTTGTAGTGGTTTTAAACCATGCTTTTTTAAGACTTTTTCAGTTGCTACGATTTCATTGTTTTGCCAAACTTTTCCTAAACCCAAAAGCGGTAAAACCAAATGAGAAAGCGGCGCCAAATCGCCTGAGGCACCTACGGAACCCTGCTCCGGAACCACAGGAATAATACCTTTCTCAAGCATTACAATCATTCGCTCAATCACTTCCAAAGAAACTCCCGAAAATCCTTTTGACAACGCATGAATCTTTGCAATCATCATCACTCTCGAATAATCTTTGGCAATCGGTTTCCCAACACCAACAGCATGGGAAATAATTAAATTATATTGAAGTTGCGCAGTTTCTGCTTCCGAAATTTTCACATCGCAAAGCGGCCCAAAACCAGTGTTGATTCCGTAAACCGTGCGATCTGAGGCAACGATTTGTTGAACGTTTTTCTGAGATTTAAGAATTTTTTGTTTTGCTTCTTTATTGAGTTTTGCTTGTTTGGGATTATTTAAAATCGCCATTACATCAGTAATTGTAAAAGTATCTACACCGTAAATTTTCATTGATAAGAATTTGTCTAAAAATACACCTTTTTAAGAATCTGTGAAAATAGTTGAACATTTTTTTTATTTGCTGACAAAAATCATAACGAATGCAGAATAGTATCCTATACATAATTAAAAATTTAATTCTAATTTTGATGGTTGTTTAAAATATTTTAACAAATCAAGAGACCAATAAAAAATATGAATAAGAAAAAGCCCGCACACAATTTCCATATTCCAGTAATGGGATTGGCTTATACGATTGACAGCCCGATTCGGGTTGCACAATACGGAATCTCTTCGGTGGTTTCAATTATCGATGACGAAATTATCGAAAAAATGAATAGTCTTTATCATAAAAGAAATCATTTCAGCTACACCACAATTTCAAACAAAATTGAAGATTATCGAGCCAAAAGAATTACCGCTTACCTCGATATGATGCATGATGTCGTAAATATGAAATTCGAAAACTTCAAGCAGGAATTAAGTAAAAGCAAAGAAGCGCTCAACGAATATATCGACATTCTTCCCAATAAATCCGATATCAAAAAAGGTTTAGAAAATCTCGCTGAACAAAAAGAAAATTTCACCGAAAACGTGAGAAAGTTCTTAGAAAGCCATCTTTCACCCGGGAGTATTGATGTGAATGTGATGACCAAAGTAGATAAAGATAATTTCGAAAAAGGAGTACAATTACCAGTCATTTATAATGATGCTCACGTTTCGTTGAGAGGATTTGCCAATAGTAAATTGTCATCGTCGATCGTACTTTCTGCGGGAATGAATCCAAGATTGTACAGTTATTTTGAATCTTTCCCCGATTTTTTTCCGAATGAAAATGGAGAACTGAAAAAGAAAATTATCTTGAAAGTAAGCGATTTTCGTTCAGCGATGATTCAAGGAAATTTCTTGGCGAAAAAAGGACTTTGGGTTTCCGAATACCGTGTAGAATCGGGTTTAAATTGTGGCGGTCACGCCTTTGCAACCGATGGTTTGCTGCTCGGTCCGATCATGGAAGAATTCAAGCAAAAGAAAAATGAACTGATTGCTTCTGCCCACGAATTGATGGTAAATGCTTTGGCACAAAAGGAAATTTCTATTCCAGCACAACCTTTAGAAATGAAAATCACCGTGCAAGGTGGAGTAGGAACTGCCGAAGAACATGAGTTTTTGTTGGAGAATTACCAAGTCGATAGTGTTGGTTGGGGTTCGCCATTTTTGCTCGTTCCCGAAGCGACTTCTGTGGATAAAGAAACCCGCGATTTATTATCAAAATCCAAAGAAGAAGATTTTTATCTAAGTAATATTTCTCCGCTCGGAATTCCTTTTAACACCATTAAAGGAAGCACGAATGAGTTTTTCAAACAGGAAAAAATTAATAAAGAAAAAGCCGGAAGTTCTTGCCCGAAAAAGTATTTGGCTTTGAGTAAAGAATTTGGATCCGAAGGAATTTGTACGGCATCAAGAAAATATCAAACGGTTAAATTAAACGATTTAGAAGGGGGTAAAGAGGATTTATCTTTGAAAGAATACGATAAAAGGAAATCAAAAATCACCGAAAAATCTTGTCTTTGTGTTGGTTTAGTTAATTCTTCTTACCTCGAAAGTGAAATTCCAATTAAAGGGGAGAAGCAAGGGGTGGTGGTTTGTCCAGGTCCTAATCTTGCATATTTCGACAAAGAAGTTTCCCTTTCTGATATGGTAAAACATATTTACGGCAACGAAAATGTAATGTCAGAACCAAATCGACCAAACATCTTCGTCAATGAATTGAAAATGTACGTCGATTATCTGAAAAATGAGATTGAAGAATATTCCGAAAACTTTACCAATGCACAAGTTAAAAAATGGAAAACCTTTAAATCCAATTTAATTGAAGGCGTGAATTATTACGAGACTTTATTTTCGGAAACGGCTTTCTTTAAAAATAATATTAAAACCGTAGAGTCCCAATTGGCAGATTATAAAAGAAAAATAACAGCTCTTATAATTCCAGAAATTGTAAAAGCTTAAATTTTTTCAGAATATTTTAAAAACCAGTCTGTCTTTTTTTTGCCAGACTGGTTTTGTATTAGGACAATTTTTTATTCTTGTTGAAAAGTATTGTATCTATAATACTTTTGTGCTTTTTTTTGAAAAATAATAAATATTTTTTAGGATATCCATAATTAGTGATAATCATAAAACCTTGTTAAATGAAACTCCCTTTATTTTAAAAAATTGCATCATGATAAAAAACAGATAGCTTTTATTTAGAAGTATTTGATTTTTATTCCCAAATCACAGGAATATTTTCAAAAACAATTGGTTCGGGATTTGAAAGTTGATCTTTTGTGTAAATATATAAAACTAGTGCGCGTATAATTGGGAAATAGCGATTGCTTTTATGAAAGAACATAGCCCCTTTATAAGGAATACCATGTAATAAATCATTCACTCTTATTTTACCATCCAGAGTAAGAAAAACCTGTTGGGTTTGGTATTGGTTACCCTCAAATTCTACAATAATTGCTTTTTCAAACTGAAGGGCTTTTCGCATTTCGGCTCCCATGTTTTTGTAAGTGAATTCTACCATAATTTTGCCTTCTTTTTTTAATCCTCGAATGTCGTTAAGCTCAATTTGAATATTTTCGAAGGTAGAAGTTCTAATTACTTTTGATAAATTAAGAAATTTTTTGTAGTAATCTACCTGTTTGCTGAGTTCTTCAATCTGAGTTTGATCAAGTTTTGCCTGCTCAGATAAGACATTGTAATCTGCGAGTTGTGCCGAGAGACATTGCGCTAACACTAATGTCAGCACCGTTAGTTTGGTTTTCATTCTATAAGGTGTTTTTAGTTTTTTTTGTTCGTTACTATTTATTTCTTAGGTGGTAATAAAACGGATTTAAAGGTAAAGTTTATTTTTTTAAAATGAAATTGAATATTATATGAAATTGAAAAATTCATTAAATATCCCTGTAATTAACTAGTTTAAAACATTATTCGTTATAAGGAAATGCTACTAACTTTTCCTTATTTTTGTAAAATGAATGCTGATCTCGAACTTCAATTGAAAACTTTGCCATCTGATCCTGGAGTTTACCGGTATTACGATAAGAATGATCAGCTTTTGTATGTTGGGAAAGCCAAACATTTGAAGAAAAGAGTGCTTTCTTATTTCAATAAAAATCAGGCTGGTTACCGAACCAGAATTATGGTTGCGAAAATTTTTCGATTAGAAACAACCGTCGTAAATAGCGAGTACGACGCACTTTTGCTTGAAAATAATTTAATTAAAGAGCATCAGCCTTTTTATAATGTAATGCTGAAAGACGACAAATCTTATCCTTGGATTTGCATTAAAAATGAAGATTTTCCGCGAGTTTTTATGACCAGAAATCGAATTAAAGATGGTTCCGAATATTTTGGACCTTACGCGAAAGTTCGTCCAGCAAAGGTTTTACTCGATACCATTAAACATCTTTATAAAATTCGAACTTGTAATTTGAATCTTTCACCGAAAAAAATTGCTGAAGGAAAATACAAAGTTTGTTTAGAATATCACATTAAAAACTGTGAAGGTCCGTGCGAAATGCTCGAAATGCAAGAGCATTACGACGCAAAAATTGACGCAATCCGTGGAATTATTAAAGGAGATTTCCGCCGAGCAAAAGAATTTTTGGTAAATCAAATGATGGAATTCGCTGAGAATTTGGAGTTTGAAAATGCACAAATTGTTAAGGAAAGAATTGATGTTCTGGATGATTATCAATCCAAACACACGGTGGTAAATCCGAATATTGATGAGGTAGATGTTTTCGGGATGACGAGCGATGAAACCGCAGCTTATGTGAATTATTTTAAAATTCAGAACGGAAATATTATTCAAAGTTTTACGACAGAAATTAAAAAAATATTGGAGGAAAGCGACGAAGATATTTTGGAAGAAGCGATGATCGAAATTCGCCAGAAATTTAATTCAGATTCAAAAGAAATTTTAATTCCCTTCCATTTAACTTTAGAAATCCCGAATGTGAAACTCATCGTTCCGAAAGTGGGCGACAAGAAAAGAATCATTGAACTTTCCGAAAAAAATGCAAAAGAATATCGTGTCGAAAAATTAAAGCAAGTACAAATTTTAGATCCCGAAAGACACACAAACCGAATTATGGCAGAAATGCAAAAACTGCTCAGAATGCCCACAGAACCTCGTCATATTGAAGGTTTCGACAACTCGAATATTCAGGGGACGAATCCCGTTTCGGCGTGTGTGGTTTTTAAAGACGGAAAACCAAGCAAAGCAGATTACCGAATTTTTCACCCAAAAACGGTAGAAGGAGCAAACGATTTTGCCACGATGGAAGAAGTGATTTATCGCCGCTACAAAAGGCTTTTGGATGAAAACGAACCTTTGCCGCAATTGATTTTAATCGATGGTGGAAAAGGGCAACTTTCGTCTGCCGTGAAAAGTTTGAAACTGCTGGGATTATACGGAAAAATCACGATTATCGGGATTGCAAAACGATTAGAAGAAATTTATTTTCCAGAAGATTCGATTCCGCTTTATTTAGATAAAAAATCGGAAACGTTGAAAATACTTCAACGTGTTCGAGATGAGTCGCACCGTTTTGGCGTGAAACATCACCGAACTCGCAGAAAAAATTCAACCATCAAATCGGAGTTGGAAGAGATCCCCGGAATTGGCGAAAAAGCGATTGAACTTTTGCTTTCGAAACTGAAATCGGTAAAAAGAGTAAAAGAATCTTCAAGAGAAACTTTGGAGGAAATTTTAGGAAAAAAACGTGGTGGAGTAGTTTGGGAATATTTTAATACGTAAATATTTTCTTAATTTTCTCTTATGGTTTAAATTAAAGC
>NZ_JBAVFG010000206.1:0-14820 GCF_049588135.1 Kaistella sp.
CTTTCAGACAAAGATCTCTTTGAAAGTTTGCCTAGCAAAATCTTCTATTTTGCCTCTTTTAATCCCTGCTTTATAAACCAAACTTTTCAACAAAAAAACCAATCTGGCTTATAAAATTGCGCTCTAACTCTCAAATATACGCAAGTTTCTTGATTCAGCAAATTTATTTTAACATTTTAATACACTGTACATCAGTACATTATATTTTCATTACCTTTGAATAATAAAAATACGCAAGTAAAATACGCAACTCAGAATATTCCTTTTGCGCAACTGGTTTTTATGGAACAACAAACGCTTCTTTTCGATAAAACTCTTTTTGTTGTAGAACCCGATTGCCATCGGGAGCAAAATATTTTGTGGGTCATTTTTCCGAAAGATTTTGAATTGATAAAAATGTTGAAATCTGTAACCAAACCAAGATGGAGTAACACCGAAAAAAAATGGTATATCGCAGACAATCAATTCAACAGAGAACTTTTTGGTTTAGAAATCAAAATTATTGGGAAAGATGCTTTGTTGAAAGTTCAGCCCAATAATCAAAAAGCATTACAAAATTTTATCAATCAACTGAAATTGAGAGCTTTAAGCCAAAACACAATAAAAACCTATGTGAATGAGTTTGCACAATTGCTCTATATTTTAAAGGATTTCCCCGTAGAAAATTTAACAGAAGAACGCCTGAAAAGTTATTTTCTATACTGTATTAACGAGCAAAATATTTCGGAAAACCATCTTCACAGCAGAATAAATGCCATCAAATTTTATTTTGAAAAAGTATTGCACAAAGAAAAAATGTTTTTTGATATCCCGCGTCCCAAAAAACCACTGCTTCTTCCCAAAGCGTTGAATACTACTGAAATTCAGAAGATTTTACAGAAAACAGAAAATCCCAAACACAAATTAATTTTACAACTTTGCTATGGAATGGGACTTCGGGTAAGTGAAATTGTAAACTTGAAAATAGAGGACATTGACAGCAAAACAATGCAGGTTTTGATCCAACAAGGCAAAGGTAAAAAAGACCGATACGTGAATTTGCCAGAAAGTATTTTGCAGGATTTACGCATGTATTATAAGGAATTTCATCCCAAAGAATACCTCTTCCAAGGGCAATATGGCGGCAAATATTCCGTAAGGAGCGCACAGGCGGTTTTCAAAAATGCCATGAAAAAAGCAGGAATTTTTAAAACAGTTGGAATCCACAGTTTGCGTCACAGCTTCGCAACTCATTTGTTGGAATATGGAACCGATATTTTTTTGATTCAAAAGCTTCTTGGGCATAATGATATCAAAACAACACTCACCTACACCCATGTTGCCAACCAATTGATCAACAAAGTAAAATCTCCTTTGGATAAACTTTAACTCAAGTGTCAAACTTTCGCAAAAATCCTATAAATATTCATGCACCGAAGCCTTACTAAACTCTGTATTTTGCTGCAACACAATCTTCTGACCTTCTGTTTTCGTGCTTTTTTTCTTCTCCGCTATTTTGCGTACCATCTGCTGACCGTTCAGTTCATAAAACACAAAACCACCCACTTTTCCGTTGATACCCAATAAAAAATGTACTTTTCCCATGGCTTTTTTTTTAAGATGAATCTTAAAAAAAAAGAAACCGATTTTCATTTCAAGCTTAAAATAAAATCCTGAAAATAAGCATTACCTTTAATCTTTAAAAAAAATCACACCATGAAACCCGCCGAACTCGCCCTGGAACTGAAAATGAATAGAATTCAGATTTAATTCAGATTTAAAATTTAATTTTCCAAAAAATTCCTATGAAAATTCTATTGATTGAAGACGAAGAACAACTGAGCAAAAGTATTTTAACTTATCTTAAAAATGAAAAATACATCTGCGAACTAGCGAACAATTTTGAAACAGCGCAAGAAAAACTCGAACTCTACGAATACGACTGTGTTTTGTTGGATATTACTTTGCCCGATGGTAACGGTCTCCATCTTTTAAAACAATTGAAAGAAGATGAAAAGTCCGATGGCGTTATCATCATTTCCGCAAAAAATTCTTTAGACGATAAAATCAACGGTTTACAACTGGGTGCCGATGATTATTTGGCAAAACCATTTCACCTTTCCGAATTAGGCGCACGGATTTCTGCTGTAATCAGAAGACGACAATTTAAGGGAAACACCTCCATCATCGTCAATGATTTGGAGATTAACACCGATTCAAAATTGATTACTTACCACGGAAAACAAATCGATTTCACCCGAAAAGAATTTGATATCCTACTCTATCTTTCCGTCAATAAAAACCGAACTATTTCTAAAAACGCCATCGCCGAACATATTGCAGAAGACAATATTCAGTTTTTCGATAACTTTGATTTTCTTTACGCCCATATCAAAAACATTAAGAAAAAACTAGCCTCTTCCGGAGCGCAAGATTACATCAAATCGGTGTACGGAATGGGTTACAAATTAGAAGCATTATGAAACTGACGCACTACATTTCTCTGCGCTACATCGGCGGTACGATATTGGTCATGCTGATTTCTATCCCCCTTTTTTATCTTGCGATTCAAAATGTTTTAACCCATAATATTGATGAAAATTTAGCAGATCAAAAAACAATAATTACCGAAAAACTTCAACATTTATCCTCCGGTAATTTTGTAAATTTTGATGACAGAATCACCATTGAACAAAACCCCAAACAACTTCTACAAGACAAAATTTTCACCGATGATGTTTATAATAAGCTAGATGAAGAAACGGAATCTTACCGTATTCTGGAATTTCCTGTGAAAACACCAAACGGCACTTTTAATGTTCAAATTCGCCAATCTTTAGTCGAAAGCGAAGATTTAATGAAAAGCATTCTTTATCTGCTCCTCTCCGTTTTGGCGGCACTTACCGCTACTTTATTGCTCATCAATACTGAGGTAAAAAAAAGAATCTGGAAACCTTTTTACCATACTTTGGAGCAATTAAAGAACTTCCGCGTCGATCATGCCGAAGGTTTACATTTAGCACCCGGCAAAATAAGTGAACTCAATGATTTGAATCATTCGCTTAACGAATTATCGGAGAACAACAAAAAAGTCTATCAATCGCAAAAGGAATTTACCGAAAACGCTGCCCACGAACTGCAAACGCCACTCGCAATCGTTCAGAATAATATTGAATTGTTCTGGCAAACCGATTCCATTTCCGAGCAACAGGCAGAAATCCTAAACGATATTTCGACCGCCACCACACGGATGAGCAAACTGAATCAGGCTCTTTTACTTCTTTCTAAAATTGAAAACAAACAGTTTACGAATATTCAGCCCGTCAATTTTAATCTAATTGTGGATTCTTTTATTAAAAATTATCAGGAACAGATTAAATTTAAAAACCTCACCCTAAAAAAAGATATTTCCGAAGCACTCATCGTAGAAATCGATTTTGGTCTTGCTGAAGTTTTAGTGGGAAATTTACTATTTAATGCTTTAAAATACGCCACCAAAGAAAGTGAAGTAGAAATCACCATTCATAAAAACGAAATGAAGATTTCTAATAGATCAGAAGGATTGGCTTTGGATCAGGATAAATTATTCAAAAGATTTCAACGCCAAAACACGCAGGAAAAAGGAACAGGATTGGGTTTGGAAATCGCGAAAGAAATCGCAACCGCATTCCATTTGAAATTAAAATATCAGTTCGAAGCGCACCAACATCAGTTTATATTAAATCGGGAATAATTTCTAAAATTGCCTTAGAATCTTTTTGAAATTCAGATTTTGCACAGAATTAAATAGTAATTTTGAGTATAATTACCAGATGTTGTAAAAAATGGCTTTCCCGAAAAAAATAAAACTCGTTCTGCTGATGCTTTTGTTTCTGGTTCATTCTGGGTACAAAGCACAAAGCAAAAATACGCTCGACTACTATTTAGAAACCGCTCAGCAAGCCAATCCCAATTTACAGGATTTGAAAAATCAGATCAGCATCACGGCTTTAGACAGCATCAAAATGCAACGTGATTATGGTTTTAAAGTCAATGGAATCGCAGATGCTTCTTATTCGCCACAAATAAAAAACTGGGGCTATGACGGGAATTCTACCATCAACGGAAAGAATCTCGCGCTTTTAGGCAGGGTTTCTCGAGACTTCGTCAGCAAAAAGAGCTATCAAGCCAAACTCAATTCCTTTTCGCTTGCGGTACAGCAATTATTAAATCAGAAAAACTTGTCTGCGCTTAATCTCAAAAAAGCAATTACCGAACAGTATCTTTTGGCGTATGAAAACCAGGAGCAAACGAAAATCGATCAGGAAATCATCCATATTTTTCAGCAGGAAGATTTAATTTTAAAGACTTTAACCCAGAAATCGGTTTTTCGGCAAACCGATTATTTAACTTTTAAAGTGACGCAACAACAAAATGAACTGCTCCAAAAACAACATTCTACCGATTTTCAAAATAATTTTGGATTGTTGCAATTCCTTTCTGGAAACGATGAAAAAGAGTTGTTAGATTTAGAAGCACCAACTTTTAATGCTAAAATTGAATCTGATTTTAAAGAAAGTATTTATGCCCAAACTTTCAAAACAGACAGTTTGAAACTGGCAAACGACATTCAACTCATCAATTATAATTACCAACCGAAAATTTCGGTTTTTGCCGATGGCGGTTATTCTTCCGCATTGATCCAAACGCCGTACAAAAACTTCGGAATCAGCGCAGGGCTTTCTTTAACGGTTCCAATCTACGACGGTCATCAAAGGGAATTGTCTTTGGAACAGAAAAAAATAGAATTAGACACTCGGAAAAATTATACCGCATTTTACCAGAAACAATTTGAGCAGCAAAAATCTCAAATTAAAAATCAAATCGTGCGATATAAGGAAATGGTAAATCTGGCGAATACGCAAATGAAATATGCCAAAACTTTGATCGAAGCCAACCTGAAACAATTGCCAACAGGCGACGTAAAAATGGTCGATTTCATATTGGCAATCACCAATTACACCACTCTGAAAAGTGGACTTTTGCAGTACCAAATGCAAGTTTTAAGACTTGAAAATCAATATGAAAATATAATTCTACAATAATGAAATTACTTAAAATAATAACCGTTTTTCTGTTTTCGATTTTAATAATTTCGTGCAAGAAAAATTCGGAAACCGTTGCGCAAGAACCCGTCATCAATTCGGCAACACCAGTTACGGTGGCGTTTCCGACAGATACCCTTTCCATTAACAATGATATCTCCATTAATGCAACGGCGACTTATTTATTGAAATCTGACGTGAAATCCAACGCTACAGGTTACCTCACGAATGTGAGAATTAATTTGGGCGATGCGGTGCGAAAAGGTCAGTTTTTATTTTCTGTGCAAACCAAAGAATCGCGCGCATTGGGAAACACCATTAATAAACTGGATCCCTCTTTTCGCTTTTCAGGCGTTACAACGGTCACTTGTCCCGCAAGTGGATTTGTGAATTCTTTAAATCATCAAATTGGAGATTATGTGCAGGAAGGCGATATTCTGGCAGGAATTACCGATGCTTCAAGTTTTGGTTTCGTGATGAATGTTCCCTATGAATACCACGAAATGCTCATCAATAATAAGAATTTAGAAATTAATTTACCCGACGGAAAAACAATTTATGGTCATATTGCAAAATTATTACCTGGTGTTGATCCCATTTCTCAAACCGAAAAAGTCTTGGTAAAACCGAATGACAATGTTTCGATCCCAGAGAATTTAATTGTAACTATTAATTTAAAACATCAACAAAATGACACCGGAATTTATGTTCCAAAAAGTGCAGTTTTAACCGATGAAACGCAGACTAAATTTTGGGTAATGAAATTAAAAGATAAAAATACCGCCGTAAAAATAGACATCGTAAAAGGCGTTGAAAACAACAATAATGTGCAAATTATTTCCGGAAACATTGGTTTAAAAGACCAAATTATCACCTCTGGAAATTACGGTTTAGAAAACAATGCTAAGGTTAAAATTGAACCTTAATTCTACAAAATAAGATTAAAATACAATGAAAAACTCCTTTTTTGTAAGATATAAAAATCCGCTTTTGGTGATGATTCTGCTTCTTATTTTAGGCGGCGTTTTTTCCTACACCAAAATTAAATCTTCCCTTTTTCCGCAGATTACTTTTCCGAAAATAAAAATTATTGCAGAAGCCGGCGAACAGCCAATTGACCAAATGACGGTTGCCGTAACTCGACCTTTGGAGAATGCGGTGAAACAAATCCCCGATTTGCAACTGCTGAAAAGCACCACGAGCAGAGGAAGTTGCGAGATTTCTGCCTTCATGGATTGGAATGCCAATATTGATTTGAGCCAACAACAAATTGAAGCGAAAATTAATGAAATCAAAAACCAACTTCCGCCCAACATCAATATCACGGTTGAAAAAATGAATCCCGCGATTTTGCCGGTGATGGGTTACACTTTGAATGCGACTTCTCTTTCGCCAATTGCGCTGAAACAACTCGCGCTTTATACCATAAAACCTTTTCTATCGCAGGTTGACGGAGTGAGTGATATTCGAATTATTGGCGGACAAGACAAAGAATTCTGGGCAATTCTCGACCAGGGAACAATGACAAGATTGGGTTTAAACCCGAAAGACATTGAAACTGCGCTGAATGAAACCAATTTCATCAAATCCAACGGTTTTTCTTCAGATTACAATTTTCTGTATTTAACGCTGACCAATTCCCAAATCCGCAATATTGATGAACTTCAAAATGTGGTTTTAAAAAATGATGGAAATAGAATTGTTTATTTTAAAGATATTGCCAAAATTGAAGTTCACAGCGCAAAACAATACATCAAAGTAAACGCCAACGGAACCGAAAGTATTCTGATAGCGGTCGTTCAGCAACCGAACGCAAATGTTGTAGATGTTTCCGCGGCGATGGAAATTAAAATTGCCGAATTGCAAAAAACGTTGCCAAAAGATGTCGTTATAAAACCGTATTATGTGCAAGCCGATTTTGTGAACAGTTCCATAAAAAGTGTTACAGATGCGCTTTGGATCGGACTTTTATTAGCAATAGTTGTCGCCATTTTATTTTTAAAATCTTGGAAAGCAAGTGCAACGATTTTAATTACCATTCCGGTTACGATTTGTTTAACGATGGTTATTTTGTATGCAACTGGAGCGACTTTTAACATTATGACTTTGGGCGCAATCGCCGCTGCAATTGGTTTAATCATCGATGATGCGATTGTCATTGTAGAACAAATCCATAGAACTCATGAAGAATTCCCGGAGGAAAATAGCAAAATTTTAGTTCAAAAAGCCGTCAATTATTTGCTGAAAGCGATGGTCGGTTCTTCATTGAGTACAATTGTTATTTTTCTACCTTTTATGTTGATGAGCGGTGTTGCGGGTGCTTATTTTAAAGTGATGACGAACACGATGATTATCACTTTGGTGAGTTCATTTTTCGTGACTTGGCTTTTGTTGCCCGTTATTTATTTGTTTTTATCTAAAAAAGGAACGCCCAAAAAAGAGGAAATTCATCACGAGGTGAAAGAAAGAAAATGGGTAGGATTCTTCATCCGAAAACCTGTTTTTTCTTATCTGTTTATGGTACTTTTGGTTGTTATTACCGCATTCATTATTCCAAATATTTCCACCGGATTTTTACCGGATATGGACGAAGGAAGTATTATTTTGGATTACAATTCGCCGCCCGGAACTTCATTGGAAGAAACCGATCGCGAACTTCGCGAAGTCGAAAAAATCATTAAAGCAAATCCGCAAGTTGAAGCGTATAGCCGAAGAACCGGAACGCAAATGGGATTTTTTATTACCGAACCCAATCGTGGCGATTATTTAATTAATTTAAAAAAAGACAGAACCCAAACAACGGCAGAAGTTACCGATGATATCCGAAGTAAAATTGAAGCAACCGGTTTGCCTTTAACCGTCGATTTCGGGCAGGTTATTACGGATATGCTCGGCGATTTAATGAGCAGCGCGCAACCTATTGAAATAAAAATATTTGGAAATGACGTTCCTACGCTCCAAAAATATTCGCAGCAGGTTTCTAAAATTGTAGAAAAAGTTCAGGGAACAGCCGATGTTTTCGATGGGATTATCATTGCAGGACCTTCGATTGAGATTAACCCGAATTTCTCTGTTTTAGCGCAATATCAAATTTCGCCACAGAATTTTCAATACCAAACCCAAACCATTTTAAGTGGAAATACGGTCGGTGATTTATTTGATAAAAACCAATTCACGCCGATTCGGATTTTGTATAATAATAAATCGAACGCATCGCTTCAGGAAATCGAAAACAGCATGATTTCTTTACCCAACGGACAATTGAAACCGCTGAAAGAATTTGCGCAAGTCTCTATTTTAAAAGGTTCTGCAGAAGTAGAACGCGAAGATTTGCAAAATATGGGCGTTGTAACCGCACGTTTGGATAACGGCGATTTGGGCGGAACGATTAAAAAAATCCAAACAGAAATCGGTAAAAACATCAAACTTCCAACGGGTTATAGCATTTCTTACGGCGGTGCTTATGCGGAACAGCAAAAATCTTTCAGCGAATTGCTTTTAATATTATTTGTTTCAAGTTTGCTGGTTTTCACTACGATTTTATTTCTTTTTAGAAATTTAAAAGTGGCTTTTCTCATCTTATTGGTTTCCGTTTTAGGAATTTCCGGAAGTTTTATTTTATTGTTTTTAACCGGAACGCCGCTGAATGTCGGAAGTTATACAGGCTTAATCATGATGGTCGGGATTATCGGCGAAAACGCCATTTTCACCTATTTGCAGTTTGAAGAAACTTTAGAAAAAAAATCCAAAGAAGATGCTTTAATTTACGCCATCAGTACCAGATTGCGCCCGAAATTAATGACTGCTTTGGGCGCAATTATCGCTTTGATGCCACTCGCTTTGGGAATTGGAACCGGCGCACAAATGCATCAACCTTTGGCAATTGCCGTGATTGGTGGTTTTTTAGTTGCGTTGCCTTTGCTGCTCATCGTTTTTCCGACGCTTCTCAATCAATTCAATTTTAAAGAAAAATCTTCAGATAAAAATTCAGAAACAGCATCTTAATTAATTTTAAATCAAACAGAATGAAAACAAAACTGCTTTTATTAGCACTTGCTGCACTTTTTATTCAAACAAAAGCGCAGTCAAAAAACGAATCTTTCAAAGTATTAAAATCCATCCCAGTTTCTGGAAACGGCGGTTGGGATTATTTGACAGTTAATCCAAACAATCACTTCGTTTATGCGAGTCATTCTACACAAGTGAATATTATTAATCCGAAAACTTCGGCTTCTGAAGGAGTCATTGAAAACCAAAATGGCGTTCACGGAATTGCTTTCGACCAAGAAAACCGAGGTTACATTACGAATGGAAAATCGAATACGGTTTTTGTTTTTGATGTAAAAACCAATGCAAAAGTAGCAAGTATAGAAGTTGGTAAAAAACCCGATGCCGTCATTTTTGATGAGTATTCTAAAAAAATAATCGTTGCTAATGCAGGAAGCAACAGTTTGAGCATCATTAATCCTAAAAATTTAACGGTAGAAAAAACAATTGAATTAAGCGGAAATCCTGAATATTTAGTCAGTGATTTAAAAGGAAAAATCTATGTAAATATTGAAGATCAATCGAAAATTGCGGAAATTAATTTAGCGGAAGGAAAAGTTCTGAATTATTTTTCTTTAGGAAAAGATACTGGTCCAAGTGGTTTGGCGATTGACAACAAAACCCACCGATTATTTTCTGCGTGCGAAGAACATTTGGTAATTCTCAATGCTGAAAACGGAAAAATCGTCAATAGTTTGCCCCTTGCAAAAGGTTGTGACGGCGTGGTTTTCGACCCGAAATCGAATATGATTTTTGCTTCCACTTATTCTGGCGTTTTGTCGAGTTATTTAGAAAAATCGAAGGATGAAATAGTGGCTTTAAACGACATTAAAACCGAAGTGGGCGCAAGAACAATTGCTTTGGACGAAAATACGCAAAAAATCTATGTGTCAACGTCAGAATTCGGTTCTGCTGTTGACAAAAATGCGCGACGTTTGCCATTAAAAGAAAACTTATTTCATATTTTGGAAATTGGTCAGTAGCAAGAAATATTAATTTAATGTTAAACTTTTTTAATGAGATAAAAATTCAGATTCTCTACAGATTGGTTGATCATATTTGTATTAGAGATTGAAATAAATTCAATCCTAAAATTAAAAATAAATCAAAATGAAAAAGCCAATCGTAGTACTATCACTGATTTTAGCACTTGGAGCTGGAACCATCACTGCACAACAAATGAAAAAAGGCGAAGAAGTTCCGGCAGCTGTAAAAAATGCTTTCAAGAAAGATTTCCCACAGGTTAAAAATGTAAAATGGGATGATGAACACGGAACTTATGAAGCAGAATTTAAGTTAAACGGCAAGGAAACTTCCGCCACTTATAACGCAAAAGGCGTGAAGGAAGAAACCGAAACTTCTTTGAGCGTAACCGAATTACCGAAAAATGTAATTTCTTATGTTGCGGCAAAAAAATATGGCAAAATAAAAGAAGCAGCCAGAATTGTAAAAGCTGACGGATCTGTAGTTTATGAAGCTGAAGTAAAAAGCGGCGACCTTTTGTTTGATCAAAATGGGAACTTTCAGAAATTAGTCGTTGAGAAAGATTAAAATTTGATAGAAGGCAATTCATGTTGATGAATTGCCTTTTTTATTTCACCCAATTTCACATTCCAATGAAGACTTATTTCTCAATTTTTAGTGCAAGGTGTTGCAAAAGAAAACTCTTTCAAAATAAACAATATGATGCTGTTGCCAATGCTATCTTACCTTTTATATGATGAGATTTTGCTTAAGCATTATGGAAACTTCATTGTAACGCCTATTTATATAAACAAAACTGCGGGGTTCGAATACGTTTATAATTTTTAATATAAATGAAATGCAGTATGATTTTCACAATCAATAACCGAAGTTGAACCTACAATATACTCATTAAACTTTAGTTTATCCCTTCAACAAGATGTTCTAATTCTTTCCCTTCATTTTGCAGTTCTTTGAAATAATCTTTGATGTCCTTTTCACCATTTTTTAAACTTACCTTTCTACAATCAATTTTTGTTATTAAAGGATTAAATCCTTAAATTTCGACTTCCATTTGGTCATTATTATTTTTCACTATCAATAAATCCTTATTAAAAGAATGCAAGAATCTTCTAACATTGCGGAGAATTATCAAAAAATAAAAAGCAACTTACCCGAAAATGTGCAACTCGTTGCAGTATCAAAAACTCATCCTGTAGAAAAGATTCAGTTGGTATATGATTTAGGACAAAGAGTTTTTGGTGAAAATAAAGTTCAGGAATTGATCGAGAAATATCCGCAACTTCCACAAGATATTCAGTGGCACCTTATCGGGCATCTCCAAACGAATAAAGTAAAATATATTGCTCCATTCATCGATACTATTCAAAGTGTTGATTCGGAAAAGCTTCTCGTAGAAATTGATAAACAAGCAGGAAAAAATCAACGGAAAATCAAAGTATTATTGCAAGTGAAAATTGCAGATGAAGACACCAAATATGGTTTGGAAATCAATGAAGCTAAAGAGTTATTTTTAGATTACCTCAATGGTAAATTTCCAAATATTATTATTTCTGGATTAATGGGGATGGCAACTTTTACAGAGAATAAAAACCAAATTAAGAAAGAGTTTTCACTTCTAAAACATCTTTTCGACCAGCTTTCTTTATCGCAGAATCTCGAAGTTTTGTCTATGGGAATGAGCGATGATTATCCACTTGCTATTGAATGTGGTGGGAATTCTGTGAGAATCGGATCCGCAATTTTCGGATATAGAGCATATCCTTAAATCTCATTAGGTACGATTATTGCTAGTATAGTTTGCGAAATTCAAACAATATTTTTACTTAATCCATAAATTTTTATAATGCAAAAAATCTTAATTGTTGAAGACGAAAAAGCCATTTCTGGCGTCTTACACAGTATTCTTTCCGATGAATTACCTGACTATGAATTTGTTATTGCCGAAGATGGTTTAGATGGATTAAAACAAATAGAGAAAGAAGATTTTGCTTTGGTAGTTTCTGATATTAAGATGCCTAAAGTTTCTGGAACCGAACTCTTAAAACAAGCACTTCAAATTAAACCCGATACTACTTTTGTAATGATTTCGGGACATGCCGATATCGATACCGCAGTAGATTGTTTGAAAATGGGAGCCTACGATTTCATTTCAAAACCCATTGATATCAATCGATTGATTACGAGTGTGAAAAATGCGTTAGATAAAAGAATTTTACAGAAAACAAATCAACATCTAAAAGTAGAAAATACAACTTTAAAGAAGAAAGTTAATAAAAAATATCACATGATTGGTGAGTCTCCTGCGTTGAAGAAAATTCAGGATATGATTGAAAAAGTAGCCGCCTCGGATGCCAGAGTTTTAATTACAGGACCCAATGGTGCTGGGAAAGAATTAGTTGCTCATGCGATTCATGCACAAAGTGACCGAAGCAAAGGACCGATGATTGAAGTAAATTGTGCGGCAATTCCCTCAGAACTGATTGAGTCCGAATTGTTTGGACATATAAAAGGAAGCTTCACAGGAGCGATAAAAGACAAGCAAGGAAAATTTGAATTAGCCAATAATGGTACGATTTTCCTAGATGAGATTGGAGATATGTCGCTTATTGCACAAGCAAAAGTACTTCGTGCGTTACAGGAAAATAAAGTTTCGCCAGTGGGTAGCGATAAAGAAATTAAAGTAGATGTAAGAGTTTTAGCGGCAACCAATAAAAATATGCAGGACGAGATTAAAGCTGGGAAATTCAGAGAAGATTTGTACCACCGACTTTCTGTTATTGAAATTTATGTGCCCTCTCTGGATGAAAGAAAAGATGATATTAAACTTTTGGTAAAACATTTTGCTAAAATTATTTCAGAAGAACATGGTACTGCTTTGAAAACCTTTGATGATAAAGCGATTACAGCCTTAGAAAATTTCAGTTGGACTGGGAATATTCGGGAGTTGAGAAATGTGGTCGAACGATTGATTATTTTAGGATCAAACCCGATTAATGAAAAAGATGTTGTCGATTTTGTAAGAAAATAAATTTATAATTTTCGCCTAACCAAATCATAAAATTTTTATAATAATAAACCAAAGTACCAATTTGTATTTTGGTTTTTTTATTTCTTGTCAGATGCAATTGATCTCAAAAAAAAATGGATTCATACCCATTAACAGTTATTCATATTAGAAACAAAAAGCCTCTAAATAAAACATATCTAGAAAGTTTGCAGTAAATTTGCCGCAGATTTTTTTATATATTATGCAAATTTTAAATCCCGTACACACCAAAAGATTATTTCAGTTAGCACTTCCTGTGATGATAACGCAAGTAGGTCAAGTTTCTGTACAACTATTTGATAATATAATGGTTGGAAAACTGTTAGGCGCAGATGCACTGGCTTCTGTATCCTTAGCAAACGGTGTTTTCTTCTCTGTTTTTGTTTTGGCTTTGGGTTTTTCTTTGGCAATTCCGCCATTGGTTGCAGAAGCACAGTCACAAAATGACCACACGACGATTAATCGTATTTTTCGCCACGGTTTCGTACTGAATATGTTGATTGGTTTAGCTTTAGTTATTCTGATGTTATTTGCTTTACCATTATTATATCATCTCAATCAGCCGACGAATATCATTCCAGATACCGAAAGTTATTTGCGGATAACCATTATCAGTATTCTGCCGTTTATGGCATTTCAAACGATGCGTGAAGTTTCTGAAGGTTTGAGTTTTACAGTAGGCGTTACCAAAGCAACCATTATTGCAAACGTCATCAATATCGTTTTGAATTATGTCTTTATTAAAGGAGTCGGTATGGAATCTATGGGCGTTGATGGTTCTGCTTATGCTTCTTTTATCGCCAGGATATTTATGGTTGTTTTCTTATTTTTTGTAATGAGAAAACATCCTTCCACCAAAAGATATATGGATGATTTCAGCTTGAAAACTAAACTTTTTCAGAAGAAAATGTTCCAAAAACTAGTCAAATTAGGATTGCCAACTGCCTTACAAATGTTCTTTGAAGTAACTGCATTTGCCGCTGCCGCTTTTATTTGTGGATTGATTTCAGCGAAAGATATTGCTGCCCATCAGATTGCATTATCGATGGCTTCCTTTACTTTTAATCTATGTATTGGTTTCAGTATTGCGACTACTATTATGGCAGGAAATAGGTTTGGAGAAAGAAATTATCGGGAATTAAGAAATGTTGGAGTTAATAATCTGAAAATCGTTTTTATTTTCATGGTGCTTTGTGGAATTATCTTCATTGCGGGAAGAGATGTTCTCCCTACATTTTTCACTAAAAAAGAAGATATAGAAGTAATTCTCTTAGCCTCAAAATTATTAATCATCGCAGCGCTATTCCAACTTTCAGATGGTTTGCAAATTCTGTCTTTGGGCGTTTTACGAGGGATGCAAGATGTGAAAATCCCGAGTATTTTAACTTTTGTTTCTTATTGGATGATCACTCTCCCATTGGGATATTATCTTTGTGTAACCAGAGAAATGGGTGCCTATGGAATGTGGATTGCTCTGGGAATTGGTTTAACGATTTCAGCATTTTTATTAATAAGAAGGTTTTTAACACTCTCCCAAAGGAATATTGATGCTTATGACAAAAAGGTTGTTTAAAGAACAGAAATTTTTAAGCGAATTTTGCTTTGCTTTATTGAAAACAACCAAGTAAAAAGTTGGTCTTAAATTCTTTAAATATCATCTCAAACAAAGTAAAATTA
>NZ_JBAVFG010000207.1:0-19502 GCF_049588135.1 Kaistella sp.
CAGAATTTCATGGTAAACGTTTTTTCAGTGAGTGTTTCGGCGCAAATTGCAACGCTTCCGTTGGTGATTTATTATTTTCATCAATATTCGTTTATTTCAATTATAGCGAATTTGGTTATCATTCCGTTTTCAGAAATCGTGATTATTTTTTCTTTAGTAATGACTTTGCTCATCAGTGCTTCCATACATTTTTGGTGGCTCGATTTTGTTTATGATTGGGTGGTAACGGCAACTCTAAAGCTCATTCATTTTTTTGCAGATTTGGATTTTGCTTTCTATAAAATGATTCCGATGACTTTGTTGGAGGTTTTTGTGGCTTTATTGATTGTTTGGTTTTTAAGATTTGCGGTTTTGAAATTCAATATTAAAAATGTTTCTCGGGTTGCTTATTTTGTTTTAACATTTGTGGCGCTGCGATTTTTGTTGAATTTTAAAGCAAATGAAATGGATGAAATTTTGGAACATCAATATTTTAAGGAAAAAATAATTTCTGTGAAAAACGAAAGTAAAGTTCAATTTATTTTGAAAGAAAATTCTAATCCAGAGAAAATTGAAAAGTATGTGATAGAGCCGTATCTTACTTCACGAAGAACCAAAAATTTTGAAATTAAGAAAATCCCGAATGAAGTAGAAAAAGTAGAAATAAATGGGAGTAATTATCGATTAAAATAGGATTTTGTATTGCATTAAATTCGAGTTGTGATTCTTGATTCGAGTTGCTTCTTATTTAGAAGGATTACAAACTAAAGGATTCTGATCTTTCTCATCTCGATATACCTTAACATTTTTTTAACTTTGTGGAAATTCATTTTAAAAATTAATTATGGCAGGATTAACAAGTTCTTCTATTGGAAGAAAGTACGCAATGGCATTATCTGCAATGTTTTTGCTCATTTTCCTAATTATGCACCTTTCGGTCAATTTACTATCAGTTATTAGTAAAGATGCATTCAATTCCGCATCGGAGTTTATGGGTTACAACCCTTTTATTCAATTTTTAATGCAGCCAGTACTTGGTTTTGCAGTTATTTTTCACTTTGTAATGGGCTTTATTCTTGAAATTAAGAACAATAATTCAAGACCTATAAAGTATGGAATGAACAATCGTTCTTCTAATTCTACCTGGATGTCTCGTAACATGCTTCTTTCAGGAGTTGTGGTTTTAGCATTTTTAGGCTTACACATGTATGATTTTTGGTGGCACGAAATGGACTACAAATATGTTGTAGGAAGTGTTCGTGATGAAGCAAGGTATTGGCCGGAACTTCATGCACAGTTCGGTAACATCGGAAGAGTAATTTTCTATGTGGTTGCTTTTGTATTATTAGGACTGCATTTAGCACACGGATTCCAATCGTCTTTTCAGTCAATTGGTGCGAGACATCCGAAATACACACCGATGATTAAGGCTTTAGGAACTTGGTATTCAATCCTTATTCCTGCTGGCTTTATACTTGTCGCTGTTTTTCATTATGTAACTCAATAAATTTTAAATTTTATATCGACATTAAAATTTAAAATCTAAAATTTAAAATTTCTAAAAATGAGCAAATTAGATTCAAAAATTCCGGCAGGTCCTTTAGCGGACAAATGGAAAAATCATAAAGATCATATGAACTTGGTTTCGCCAAACAACCGTGATAAAATTGATATCATTGTTGTGGGAACTGGTTTAGCAGGAGGTTCTGCTGCTGCAACATTAGCGGAGCAAGGGTATAACGTAAAAGCATTTTGTTACCAAGATTCACCAAGAAGGGCGCACTCGATTGCTGCACAAGGTGGGATTAATGCTGCGAAAAATTATCAGGGAGATGGTGACTCGACTTATAGATTGTTTTACGATACCATCAAAGGTGGAGATTACCGTTCAAGAGAAGCAAACGTATACAGACTTGCTGAGGTTTCTGCAAGTATTATCGACCAATGTGTTGCGCAAGGTGTACCATTCGGAAGAGAATATGGTGGCCAATTAGACAACCGTTCTTTCGGTGGAGTTCAGGTAAAAAGAACTTTTTACGCAAAAGGACAAACAGGACAACAGTTATTATTAGGTGCCTATTCTGCAATGAGCCGACAAATCGGTAAAGGAAGAATTAAAATGCACAACCGTCACGAAATGCTAGATTTAGTAATCGTTGATGGAAAAGCAAGAGGAATTATTGCTAGAAATTTAGTAACAGGAGAAATCGAAAGACACTCTGCTCACGCTGTAGTAATTGCTTCCGGTGGTTATGGAAATGTTTATTTTCTTTCGACCAATGCGATGGGATCTAACGTTTCTGCGGCTTGGAAAATTCATAAAAAAGGAGCGTATTTTGCAAATCCTTGTTATGTGCAAATTCACCCAACTTGTATTCCGGTACATGGAACGGCACAATCTAAATTGACTTTAATGTCAGAATCGTTAAGAAATTCTGGAAGAATCTGGGTTCCGAAAAATATAGAAGATGCGGTAGCAATTCGCGAAGGTAAATTAAGACCTGAAAATATTCCTCATGAAAATCGCGATTATTATTTAGAAAGAAGATATCCAGCATTTGGTAACTTAGTTCCAAGAGACGTTGCTTCTAGAGCTGCGAAAGAAAGATGTGATGCTGGTTACGGAATTGAAAATAACGATACTAAAGAAGGAGTGTATTTGGATTTCTCTACTGAAATTCAGAAGAAAGGGAAAGAAGCTGCAATCGAGAAAAACCTTCACAATCCTTCAGAAC
Source organism: Kaistella sp. (assembly GCF_049588135.1). GTDB lineage: Bacteria > Bacteroidota > Bacteroidia > Flavobacteriales > Weeksellaceae > Kaistella. The sequence continues at coordinate 2,715 of NZ_JBAVFG010000207.1, forward strand.
AGCAGATTTATGACCTAGGTAAAGCTTGGATTGAAGAGAAATACGGAAACCTTTTCGTGATGTATGAAAAAATTACTGCAGACAATCCTTATGTAACTCCCATGAAAATTTATCCAGCGGTTCACTATACGATGGGTGGAGTTTGGGTAGATTATAATTTACAATCGACCATCCCGGGATGTTTCGTTATTGGTGAAGCGAATTTCTCTGATCACGGCGCAAACAGATTGGGTGCGTCTGCATTGATGCAAGGCTTGGCAGACGGATATTTCGTTCTTCCTTATACCATTGCAGATTATCTTGCTGCAGATATTAGAACCGGAGAGATTCCGACTAACAGTGTTGCTTTTGATGTTGCTGAAAAAGGAATTCAAGATAAAGTGAACTTCTTTATGACGAATAACGGAAAACACAGTGTAGATTATTTCCATAAAAAACTGGGGCACATCATGTGGAACAAAGTTGGAATGGGAAGAACTCCAGAAGGTTTACAGGAAGCGATTCATGAAATCGAAGCAGTAAGAAAAGAATTCTGGGCAGATGTAAGAGTTCCGGGAGATGCAAACGAAATGAATATGGAGCTTGAAAAAGCTTTCAGAGTTGCAGATTTCTTGGAGTTAGGTCAGTTAATGGCTAAAGATGCTTTGGCAAGAGAAGAATCTTGTGGAGGACATTTCCGTTGGGATCACGCAACACCAGAAGGTGAAGCGGAAAGAGATGATGAGCATTTCAAATATGTTGCAGCTTGGGAATATCAGGGAGACGATATTAATCAGGAAACCATGCATAAGGAAGATCTGATTTATGAAAATATCGAAGTTAAAACAAGAAGTTATAAATAATCTCCAATAAAGTTAATAATATGAGTGCACAAAAAGGATTAAACCTGACTCTGAAAATTTGGAGACAGAAAAATAATAAAACAAAAGGACAGTTTGAGACTTACAAAATCTCCGACGTTTCTACGGATTCTTCATTCCTGGAAATGTTGGATATGCTCAACGAAAACCTTATCAATGAAGGTCAGGAGTCAATTGCTTTTGATCACGATTGTCGAGAAGGGATTTGTGGAATGTGTTCATTGTATATCAATGGACGTCCGCACGGACCAGATACAGGAATCACCACTTGCCAATTGCACATGAGAATGTTCAAGGATGGCGAAACAATTCACATCGAACCTTGGAGAAGTGCTGCTTTCCCAATCATTAAAGATTTAGTGGTTGACAGAAGTGCTTTCGAAAGAGTAATGGCAGCAGGAGGATTTATTTCTGTAAATACTTCTGGGAATACATTGGATGCCAACGCCATTTTGGTTCCGAAAGAAGACGCAGATAGCGCAATGGATGCTGCAGCTTGTATCGGTTGTGGAGCTTGTGTTGCAACTTGTAAAAACGGAGCAGCATCATTATTTGTTGGTGCTAAAGTTTCTCAGTTTGCGTTACTTCCACAAGGTAGAGTAGAGGCAAAACGAAGAGTGCTGAATATGGTGAAAGCGATGGATGAAGAAGGATTTGGGAATTGTTCAAATACAGGTGCTTGTGAAGTAGAATGTCCGAAAGGAATTTCTTTAGAAGTAATCGCAAGAATGAACAGAGAATATTTTTCAGCAAGTGTAGATCAAGGTTAAAATTATTTTAACAAACATAAAAAACTGCTTTCAGAAATGAAGGCAGTTTTTCTTTGTTAAACTTTCCCAAATCTTAACAATAAATTTTTAATAACTCTGCGAAAACCTTATTTTTGTCGCAATTTATAAACCCAGATAATTGCGGGTTTGCCTATTTTAATTTAAAATAAATAAAACAATAAAGATGAGTAAGTATTTTATAATGCTATTGGTTGCATTCGTTGCAATGTCATGTTCAAAAAAAGTGGAGGTTTCCGGTAATTTTGCCGGTGGATCACCATTAGAAAGAATTGAATTTATAGAAGCCTCTGGCGTAGCGACACTTCCGTTGGTAAATATTGGAGTAGACAGCAAAGGAAGCTTTTCCGGAAGCTTCGAGGCTCCGAAAGACGGTATGTATATAATGACTTATGCAGGTAAACAGGCTATGATTTATCTTAAAGGAGGTCAGAAGGTAAACATTTCAGGACAGGCAGACGTTTTCCCTGCAAAATTTACAGTAACCGGCGATGCGAAGAAAAATAATGACTTCATCCAGGAATCATTAGCTGCAATCCAGGAATATGCAGGAAAAATAAATGTTGGTGAATTAGTGTCCAAAGATGAAGCTACATTTTTAAAAGAAGTTGAAAAAATTAGAACTGATTTAGAAAGCCGTATTGATGCTGCTGCCAAAAAAACATCCCCAGATAGTGATGCAGTTCAATGGAAAAAAGATGAATTGAATGCAAGTATTCTTGGATTGATGAGCCAATACGAAATGAATCATGCCCAAGCAACTGGGAAACCAGATTTTAAAGTTTCTAAAAACTTTGCTGATGCTGAAGCGAAATTGGATAAAAATAAAGATAGAATGTTGAAAAATCAACCAATCTATAGAAATTATTTATTGGGTAAATTAAGTAAGGATTTCCAAACTTATGCAGAGGCTAATAATAAATCTGGTCTAGAAACTTCTTCCGTTTTATTTTCTAACTTTTTGGATACCAAAAAAGAGATGTCACAGTTGGAGAAAGATTATTTGTTAGCATTTGTAATGTCAAACAGTGATATCAATCCTTCAACGACGCCTGAGAATGCTGCGAAAATAAATAAACTGATTCAGGATAAAATTAAAGATCCAGTTATTAAAAAAGATTTAGAGCATATTCAATTCGTGCTTTCTGGACCAAAAATGGGTGAATCGATTACTTCTGCAAAATTGGTAAAAGAAGATGGTAGCGCTTATCAATTAGCCGAGAACAAAACAAAACCAGCTTTAGTAATGTTTTATGCTTCTTGGAATCCGTATATTAATGAAGCCACCATTCCAGTGTTAAAAGAAATCACCAACTTTTACAAATCAAAAATGGATTTTATCTATGTGAATTTAGATGACACCAAAGATCAATTTACCAAAACCAACAAAGCGATGCTTCTAGGACTTCCAGGAATTAATGCTTACGCTGAAGGCGGTATGAATTCTCAGATTGCTAAAGACTTAGGGATCTACGGTTTCAAACTTCCATCTTTTATGGTAATCGATAAAGAAGGAAAAGTTGGCAGCAAGTTTTTCTTTAATTTGGGTGATCCGGAATTGGTAACAACTCTTGATAAATTTACAGGACTGAAAGCACCTGCTGCACCAGAAGCAACATTGCAAAATGATTTAGTTCAGCCACCAATGCCTGAAACTAAATAATCCTACGATTGTTCAAAATATATTCCTGTCATTTTATGGCAGGAATTTTTTTATATTTAATAAAAATTTTATGATGAATTCAAAACTCCTTATTCCTAAAAACACCCTGTATCCTATCGCCATATTTGGATTAATTTTCACTGTTTTCTCGGTAACTCTTAATTTAGAAAGTTTGGGGATTACTTATAATCTTGGTCTAGTCTTGATGTACGCTGGATTAATTGCTAACTTTTTGGCAACGGTCGTTCTCATTATTGATGTCTTTAAAAATAACCTTTCGACCAGATTTTTGTGGACGATGTCGTTTTTGTTTTTAGGTTCTCTTTCAGGATTGTTTTACTTGAAAAATAGAGATTATTATATAGCCAATAAAATTTAGATTATAAAGAGCACAAAACCAATAATTAAAAACGACTAAGCGGGAAAACTTCCGTTTTTTTTATTTTAAAACCTTACTTTTGCGTTCAGATTAATTGTCATGAGAAAGAGAAATAAAAATATTGTTTTAGAAAATATCAAATTGGTTTCTGCCGGTTCAAAAGGCGTTGCTGTAGGAAGAACCGATGAAGGAAAAACCGTTTTGGTTTCTGGCGCGGTTCCCGGAGATATTGTAAATGCCCGCGTAAAAAAATCAAAATCCAATTACTTCGAAGCAGAAATGATTGAGATTGTAGAGAAATCACCTTTCCGTGTGGAGCCAAAATGCGTTCACTTCGGTGTTTGTGGTGGTTGCAAATGGCAGAATCTTTCTTATGAAAAACAACTGGAATTTAAACAAGACGAAGTTTATAATCATATTAAAAGAATTGCAGGGATTGAAGATTTCGAAACCATGCCAATTCTCGGAAGCGAGGAACATTATTTCTATCGCAATAAAATGGAGTTTTCTTTTTCTAATGCGCGTTGGCTCACTCAATATGAAATTAGTTCCGAAGAAAATTTTGGCAACAGAGATGCTTTAGGATTTCATATTCCGGGAATGTGGAGCAAGATTCTGGATTTGAAAGAATGTTTCCTGCAAGAAGACCCTTCGAATGCAATGCGATTGGCTATTAAAAAACATGCGGTAGAAAATGGGTTAGCGTTTTTTGATGTCAGAAATCAGGAAGGTTTTTTAAGAACCGTAATGTTCCGCCAGAATTCAAAAGGGGAGTGGATGGTTCTTTTCCAGTTATTCCGCGAAGAGAAAGAAAATCAGCAGAAGTTATTTGACTTTATGTTGAGTGAATTTCCGCAGATTAAAACTTTACTTTTCTGTATTAATGCAAAACAGAATGATTCATTGTATGATCAGGATGTTCAGACTTATTTCGGTGAAGGATTTTTAATGGAAGAAATGGAAGGTTTGAAATTTAAAATAGGACCAAAATCTTTTTTCCAAACGAATTATAAGCAGGCTTTAAATCTGTATGCCAAAACTTTAGAATTTGCAGACTTAAAAGGCGATGAGGTGGTTTATGATTTATATACCGGAACCGGAACGATTGCACAATACGTTGCTAGAAAAGCAAAACAAGTCATCGGAATTGAATCAGTTCAAGAATCAATTGATGCGGCGAAAGAGCACGCAGAATTGAATGGATTAACCAACTGTACTTTTTATTGCGGTGACATGAAAGATATTTTCAATGATGAATTTATCGCACAACATCCGAAAGCAGATGTGTTGATTACCGATCCACCAAGAGACGGAATGCATCAAAAAGTGGTTGAGCAGATTCTGAAAATCGCACCGGAAAAAATCGTTTATGTAAGTTGTAATTCAGCAACTCAAGCCAGAGATTTAGCCTTAATGAAAGATCACTATCAATTGGTGAAAATTTTGCCAGTAGATATGTTTCCGCAAACGCATCACGTTGAAAATATTGCACTTTTAGTAAAGATTTAATTAAATTTGATTGATGAAATTCTTGAAAATAATTTTTATTTCACTATTCCTTCTTTCTCTATTTTCCTGCGGAAGTGATGATGATATTTGTATCAGCGGTGAAGCAACGCCGCGTATGAAGATTAAATTTAAGACCAAAGCTACTGGAAAAATGAAATCAATGGATTCACTTTTCATTGCGGTCGATTATGGGACAGGTCCGGTTGCGGTCTTTGGCAGTATTGTAAAAACCGATTCCGTTTTAATTCCTTTGCGAGTAGATGAAACACCGTTTACCAAGATGTATGTAGGAATTTCGAGAACTGCCGTAAATTCAGAAATTAAAATAAATTACACCACGTCTTCAGAATATGTTTCGCCAGCGTGTGGAATAAAAAAACGGTATCAAAATGTAAACTCCGTGCTGGAAGTGCCCAGTGCGGTTTTAGGAGTAGAACAAAATCAAACCCAAATCATCGATGAAAGCAAAACGCATCTTTACCTTCTTTTTTAGTTTTCTTTTAGTGATTATTTTTGCTCAAAAGAAACAGGATTCTCTTAAAATTCAATGGAAATATGAGCCTAATTTCTTAGTAGGTTTTGATGTTTTAAATGCAGGAATTGGTGCTTTTTCAGATCGAAAATTATTCCAGGGTTTTGTTTCTTCAAAGGTAAAAGGAAATTGGTATGCTGTTGTAGATGCTGGTTTTGAAAAGAATATTTATCAAAAAAACGGTTATGATGCTGTGGTCAGCGGATCATTCTTAAAGTTAGGAACACTTTATATGCTAGCATACGATCAAGAAAATCCTATGAATGGATTTTTTGTTGGCGGAAAAATAGCAGGCTCTTTTTATAATCAGGAATATAAAGCGATTCCCATTCGCGGATTTGGTGGAAGCGATGCGTCTCAAGCATTCCCAGAATCTTCGCAAAGTTCTTATTGGATGGAGATTAATATTGGTGGAAGAGTACAGTTGTTTGATTCTCCTTTTTATATTGAAGCTATTGCGCAACCTAGATATTTGGTGTTTTCTACCACTCAAGATGAGATAAAGCCAATGATTGTCCCAGGATTTGGAAGAAGTTCTGCTAAATTTAATATTGGATTTTCTTGGAATATTGCTTATCATTTTTAAAAAAAGCTAAAAATATCTGCTCTAACGGATGCTTTCCCAGTAATTTTAGGTGCTTCTTTTTAAAAATAATTTCTTAATTGTTTTTTAGGTATTAATTCTTTTGTATTTATTTGGTTTAAATGTTTTGAATGTGATAATTTATTTTTGATATTGTTGTCTTGTTTTCTATGGAATCCTCTTGTTTTTGATGATTATATTTTGCTGTTGAATAAAAAAAAATTACTTTTGGGGGATTATTACTTTAAAAAAAATAATTAATCTTATGAAGAAAATTTTTACTTCTTTGCTTTGTGGATTGATGAGCACGGCAGCCATTGCACAATGGAGTCCAACATCAATGAAAGGTGAAAGAATGCGTACGACGTCGAATGTTACTAGTTATTATTCATTAGATCTTAATGCCATGAGATCTAAACTTGCCAATGCGCAAGAAACTGGGAAGGGTACAGTTCCTGTGGAAATTAAATTACCAACCCTAAATGGTAAAATTGAAAGATTTGCTGTTTATAGTGCGCCAGTAGTTGTAAAGTCTTTGGCAGATAGATACAAGTTAGGTTCTTATGTAGGAGTGGGTATTGATGATCCAACTGCTTATGTGAGATTCAGCGTTGCTCCAAATGATTTTCAGTCGATGATTTTGAAAAATGGAGTTTATGAGTTTATTGAACCACAGAATACTGATAAAACTGTTTATGGTGTTCACCCGAAAACCAATAAATCTGAGGCGGACAAAGCATTTGCTTGTTCGACTGAAGAGTCTCCTCTTTCCAAGCAGGAAATTGACAAACTGTATATGTCAGGAAATTCATTTAGTAATAATCCATCTGATTTTAGCAAATCTTCCGATAAAAAATACAGAACAATGCGTTTGGCGATGTCTGTTACCGGAGAATATACCCGTTATTTTGGTGATGTAGCTGGGGCGATTACTGCTATTAATGCTACAATGACCCGTTCAAACTTTGTTTTTGAAAAGGATTTTGGTCTTCACTTAATTCTTCAGGATTTTCCTGAGTTAATTTATACCGATCCAGCAACCGATCCATATTCTCCTGCCTCTTCTGGTTCAGGTGGAACCTGGAATTTGGAGCTTCAAAAAACACTGACCGCCGTTATTGGAAATAATGCTTATGATATTGGTCACCTATTCGGAGCGACTGGCGGAGGTGGAAACGCAGGATGTATCGGTTGTGTTTGTGTGGATCCTGCAAATGCATCATCAAAGGCAAAGGGCTCAGGATTTACTTCTCCAGCTGATGGAAAACCATTTGGTGATAATTTTGACATCGATTATGTAGCTCATGAAATGGGTCACCAATTAGGAGCAAATCATACTTTCTCTATGAGTACTGAAGGAACTGGTCAAAATGTAGAGCCGGGGTCTGGGTCAACCATTATGGGGTATGCTGGTATTACTGGAGCAACTGATGTTCAGCCGCACTCTGATCCTTATTTCCATATTAATTCTATTATTCAGGTGCAAGCTAACTTGACTGCTAAAACTTGTGATATTGAAACTCCAATTACAAATAGCCCCCCTGTGATTACGCCTATGCCAGACGTTACTATTCCTAAAGGAACAGCGTTCGTATTGACGGCACAAGCGACGGATCCGGAAAATGATCCGATGACTTACACTTGGGAAGAAGTTGATAATGCAACAGTTGCTATTACTAAAAATAATTTGGGGACTACCACAGCTGGTGCGAGTTTCAGATCTATAATGGGAACAGCTAATCCAACAAGGTTCTTCCCTAAACTCGAAACGGTACTGTCGGGCGTACTAAGTAACCCTAATGGATGGGAAGCGGTTTCATCTGTAGCAAGAGCTTCTAGTTTCCGTGTAACCGTGAGAGATAATAATGCAGATGTTACCCAACAACAAACTCAGCAAGCTTTACAAAAAGTAACGGTACATGCAAATGGACCATTTAAAATTACTTCTACTAAAGTGTATAACAACGCTCCGGGGCCATTCACTTGGGATGTAGTAGGAACTAATGCTGCTCCTTTTAACGTGGCTAATGTAAAAATTGATTATACTAAAGATAACGGAGTTTCTTGGGTAGTTTTAGCAGAATCAACACCAAATGACGGTAGTGAAAATTTCAGCTTCCCAACTTTGTCCACAAATTCTACTATCAAAGTAAGAGTATCTGCAATCGGAAACGTATTTTATACAATAGCTTCGGTAACTGTATCTGAAATTGTTCCTTGTAATGGAGCTGCTCCTGTAGGTTTTGCAGTTTCTTCGGTAACTACTTCTTCCGCGATGTTTGGATGGGATCCTATCGCAAGTGCAAGTTATATTGTTCGTTACAAAAAAGCAGATGATACCAACTGGACTAATGTTCCTGTTACTACAAATGCTTATACGCTGACAGGTTTAGATGAAGCTACCACATATAATGTTGAGGTCGCTTCTGTATGTTCAGGTACAACTGGAACTTATTCTGCAGTGACAAACTTTACTACCTTAACCCTTTCTTACTGTTCATTGGCTGCTACTGGTAATTCGACCCGTGGTTATATTTCGAATGTAACAATTACGGCAGAGGGTGCTTCAGGTGTTAATAGTACGTCTGGTGCTTCCAACTATTCCAACTATATGTCAGATACAGCTCGTTTGGTCACTCTGGCTAGAGGTTCTAGTAATAACGTGATTTCTGTAGCCAAAACTTGGCCTAGTACTCAATATAATGATGCAATAACAGTATGGATTGATTTCGACCGTAGCGGTACTTTTGATGATAATGAAATTATTGTCTCATCTTCTGCAGATAAATTAACTCCAGTGACTGATACGTTCTCTGTTCCGGCTGATGCATATTCAGGTAGCAAGACTGTGGGAATGAGAGTGGCATTAAGATATAACGATCCTCAACTGACACCTTGTGGTACTTTTAGCTACGGAGAAGTAGAAGATTATGCGGTGAATTTGTCTGCTTTTCTTGGGGTACATGATAATGTGAAAGCGCAGTCTATTCAGGCTTATCCTAATCCAGCAGTTGATGTGCTAAATATTTCTAAAGTTGGCAATAAAGCAACATATACAGTTTATAATATGGCTGGTCAGGCTGTATCTAGAGGGAAAATCATTGATAATAAAGTGCAGGTTTCTCAATTACAGAAAGGTGTTTATATGATCGCTGTTGATAATGACGGTCAGGTAAACCAAGTGAAGTTTATTAAAAAATAATTTTATTTTTATATTAATTTATCCCTGAGAAATTTCTCGGGGATTTTTTTTATTATATTGTACTTTAATAATAATAAAATATGATGAAAGTGGTTGTTGTTTTTTTTATTACAATCTTGTAAGTCGAATAATTTGTTTTGCTGTGATAGGTCATAACTTTAACAGTAATTAAAATAGTTTAACCAAAATTTAACCGAATGTTCGAGGGAAATAATTGAGTAATATGTGGGAAATAATCTACTTTTGTCGACGGTATGAGAAAATATTTTTTACTGCTCACTTTTTTTATTTTAATTAAAGTTCAGTCCCAGTTTTTTTCCGGTGAAATTTTGATTAGAGATAAATCCGTATATTATCTCAATCAAGTATATGTTACCAATATTACTGCTCATAATACGGTACATACCGATTATTTTGGCACCTTCAAAATTCCTGCAAAGCCAGGAGATGTTATTCGGTTTACTTCAATTGTTACCGATCGTACGGACGTTAAAGTGACTGCCGAACAACTTCAAAGCAGCAAAAACTTTGTAGAATTAAAAATCGCCTACTACGATATACAAGAAGTGGTAATTAGCAAATTCAAACCTACGGGGAATCTTAGAAAAGATGTGAGTTCTTTGAAAAACGGCGAAAAAACTTTGGCATTGCAAAAAATGATTGGTTTGCCTTCCCCTAAAGGGGACGGATTGCCAACCCAGCTTCCAGTTGCAGGGTTTTCTGGCGGGGGATTAACCTTTGGCTTGGATAGTATTTATGACATCCTATCGGGGGAGCGTAAAAAGCAGGAGCGCGCACAGCAATATGAAAAAATGAATGTGGCGGTCACCAATATTAAAAATTATTATGGTGAAGCGTATTTTTCGAATCTTAAAATCCCCGTTAATCTTATCGACAATTTTCTGCAGTTTGTGTATTCCTCAGATGATATTAATTATTATGTGAAAGCGAACAATTATGAAGCGGTAGGAATTTATATCGACAAATATTTGCCGATTTATCAGCGTAGATTAAAGAATTCCCACTTAATGAACATGTTAAATTAATTTGTTTTTTTGGAGAATTTAATTTTACTATTTTTTTTCTAAGTACATGATGAAAATTGCAAAACGTTGATATTTAGTTTGTTAAATGGATTTGGTAAAATATTATTCAAATAATTTAAACCATATTTGAAAACACTAAAAGTCCAATAAATTCCCTATCTGCCAACTGTAATTTTATTGCCTTGACTAGTGTTCGTGTGATTAATAGAATGCATTGTAAATATCTACTAATTAATTGAATATCAATAATTTATATAAATCCTCAAACAGCCTAATTGCTTGGTTTTTAACAGGTTGTAATTTTTGTCATGTACTGAAATTATTTATTTTATTGAATCACATACCATTTACCAATAATTCTAATTGTGCTTCCGTATCGATTACTACAGTGATTCCCAATGGGTTTAATAAAATTTTCGAAGGCTTTAGTTTGAAAACTTTTCCCTTCATTTTCAGGCCTTTGTAATATTCTTTATTAAAGGTTTCTTCAATGCTTTTCTTAGCTGTATCTTCCAGTTCTGCCGTTGGGATGCCATATTCCTCCTCGATCATTTTTACGATCTTCTTTTGAAATAATAAAGTAGCCGTTTTCATCAAAATATTTCCAGTTTTGAGTTTGAATTTGGTGTCACTCAGCACAATTTTTCTTTTCAGTTCGTCGTAAATAGGAATTCCCGAAATATATGAAATCCCTTCAATTGTGCCTTCTGTAGTGGCTTCAATTATAATTCGTTCGTCCTGTCCATATACTTTTATCGAGGAAATTTTAATTTTAGATTTTCCTTCTCGGAAATCAAATTCCTTTCCTAAAAAAGTTTTTTCGGCAATCGCTGACGCTTCAGTAAACGGAATATTCGCAGTGGTTTGTAACAAGAAATTGTTTGGAAGTTGCTGTGTTGAATTAAAATTTGCGATGGTGCTTATCAAAGGTGAAGAAGCGGTTTTTTCCCCGGTAAAAGTTTCAGAGTAAGTATCAATTCCAATATTAACATCAATTCGGTTTCCGTAAAAAATCAAAGGGGAAATATTCACACTTATTGGCGTAATTTTCAGCCAAGTATTGTAATCTTCGGAAACGTTGAATGGCTGCGAAAACTGGTTCCACGCCATGATTGCATATTGCTGAAAATTGAGTTGTTCCGACATCATCTCATCAATAGTTTTACAGAAGTCGGCTTGCTGTTTTTTTAAACTTGATTCTACAAGAGTCGTTATCGGTACTTTAATTTTTCCATAATCGAGAACTGGTTTTGTCACCCATTTAAAACCCATCGGCGAAGTTTTGGTCACCATCGTCCAATTATTATTAAAGGTGAGTTGGGTATTGAAATACATTACTGTCTCGAAAGTAGTGTTTTGATAATTATAAAATCCCAATGTTCCAATTCCTTTTTCTGCCCATATTTTCAAAGGAACTTCGATGAGTAAGTTTTGTTTGGTTCCTCCAACCAAACGAATTGGACGGGTTTTCCAGACTTTTACTTTAAATTGATCATTGTCGTTATCGGTATAAGAATCATCTTCGAAAATTAAAGTAGGAACCGAATTGTTGATAACATTCCCGATTTCAGATAAAGGTATTTTCACCGGCATTGTAATCGATGATTTTATTTTCGGGAAATTATAAATGGGTACTGATGAATGCTCACCATTTTGTTGCGAAAATAATTTCGAACCAAAAAGTAAAATCATCAGAACAAGAACGTTTCGCATTTTTATGTTTTTCAATGAAATACAAATTTGCATAAAATTTGCATAATGCAGGCAAAATATTATCCAAGATTGCAAAAATTCAAATACCTAATAAGTGTCATTAATTTAAACTTTATTTGTTTTGAAAAATTAATCGGATTCCATATCTTATCACAATGAAAAAAATTGAAATCTCTGTGCTGGATTTAGCGCCAGTCAAACAATATAAAACCATTCATGATACTTTTAATGATAGTTTAGACTTAGCAAGATTTGCAGAAAACATCAATTATAAAAGATTCTGGCTTGCTGAACATCACAATATGGCAAGTATTGCAAGTTCTGCAACATCGGTATTAATAGGATATATCGCCAATGGGACAAAAAAAATAAGAGTAGGTTCTGGCGGAATTATGCTGCCCAATCACAGTTCGCTCGTTATTGCGGAACAGTTCGGAACGCTCGAAAGTTTATTTCCGGGGAGAATTGATTTAGGAGTTGGTAGAGCGCCTGGAACTGATGGACTAACTGCGAAAGCATTGGGCAGAAATCCAATGAATATCAACCAACATTTCCCACAGCAAATTCAGGAATTGCAACGATATTTTTCTGTTGAAAATGCCGAAAGTTTGGTAAGAGCGATTCCAGGTGAAGGTTGCGATATTCCCATTTATATTTTGGGATCAAGTACAGATAGTGCTTGGTTAGCGGCAGAGTTGGGTTTGCCTTATGCTTTTGCGGGACATTTTGCGCCACAAATGATGGAAGCTGCTTTTGAAATTTACCATCAAAATTACCAGCCCAGCAAAGAATTTCCGGAACCTTATACGATTGCTTGTGTAAATGGAATTGCAGCAGAAACTGATGAAGAAGCAAATAAATTAATGACAACACTTTATCAGGCATTTGTCAATTTGGTGAGAAATGATAGAAAACCTTACGCTCCACCAGTTGATGATATGGATGAAATCTGGAATCCTATGGAAAAAATGCATGTTCAAAATATGTTAAAATATAGTTTTGTCGGAAGTAAAGAAACCATAAAAAAAGAAATGCAGGAGTTTCAGAAACGGTTCAGAGTAGATGAATTGATGATTACTTCGCATATTTATGAACATGAAGCAAGACTGAAATCTTATGAAATCATTAGAAATGCAGTTGATGATTTGAATGAGAGTTTATGTTGATTGCCATAAATCTAACTATCTTTGCAAAAATCTAAAAGTAAAATGTCAGATATTCAACTTAATACGATTCCTGAAGCAATTGAGGATCTAAAAAACGGAAAAATAATCATCGTTGTTGATGATGAAAACCGTGAAAATGAAGGAGATTTTCTTTCTGCGGCTGAATTAACTACGCCGGAAATTATCAACTTTATGACCATCTACGGTCGTGGTTTGATTTGTACACCGCTTCCTGAAAAGCGTTGCGACGAGTTAGGACTAGATATTATGGTGACCAGAAGCAGCGATCCGAAAGAGACAGCTTTTACCGTTTCTGTCGATTTATTAGGCGAAGGCGTTTCTACGGGAATTTCTGCCAGCGATCGAAGCAAAACAATTTTGGCCTTAATGGACGAAAATACCAAACCCACAGATTTTATGCGTCCGGGACATATTTTCCCGTTGAGAGCGAAAAAAGGTGGTGTTTTGAAAAGAGCTGGACATACCGAAGCCGCGATTGATTTGACTAAATTAGCAGGCTTGCAGGAAGGTGGCGTGATTTGCGAAATTATGAATGATGATGGTTCTATGGCGCGACTTCCAGAGTTGTATGAATTGGCAAAAAAACATGATTTGAAATTGGTTTCTATTGAAGATTTAATTCAATATCAATTAAGGAAAGGAGATTTAATCGAGCGTTTGGAAGAACGAAAAGTGAAAACCCATTACGGTGAATTCGACTTTTTCGCTTTCAAAGAAACGAGTACGGATCAGATTCACTTTGCTTTAACGAAAGGAAAATGGGCGGAGAACGAACCTGTTTTGGTGCGGGTTCAGGCGTCAAATTCTTATTTCGATGTTTTGAGCAGACTGACCAACGGTGAAAAACCGTTGCTGGAAAAAGTAACAAAATTGATTAACGACGAAGGAAAAGGGGCAATTATTTTTATTAATAATGTTTCGAATTCCGAAAATACAATGAGAAAACTTCAGCAGTTTTTGGATTTCCAAGATGGTCAGGAAAAACGACCGACTTTGGCTTCGAACTTCCACGATTACGGAATCGGAACCCAGATTTTGAAAAATTTAGGAATTAATAAATTTAGAGTTATTACGCAAAATACCGGTCAAAAACCTTTGGTTGGAGGATATGATGTGGAAGTAACAGAAATGGTTGAACTTTAAAAACCGAGATAAAAAGCGTTAATTATAAAGCATTTTATCTTTTTGACTATAAAACGATTGTAAGCCTGTTTTCAATATTTCGATATTGATGCAGGTTTTTTTTATCGATAAAAATTGGTTGACAGCAAAAGATTTTAATTAAAATTCATTTTCAAAAATAGGATTTTAAGGATAATGAAAAATTGAACGAATAACAATTTATCGTAAATTTCGTTATCTTCGTGAATATGAAATTTACACCATTTTTTTTACTCGTTTTTGCAGTTGTTTTCGGACAAAATATTCGCAGTATCCAATTATTTAATCCACAAACCAACGACGAAACGCCGGTTATCGGTTTCAACGAACAATTGATTTTAAAGTTCGATGATTTGTCGAATTCCAGTACCATTTATCGATATACTTTAAAGCATTTTGATCGAAATTGGAAAGATGACGGTTTGTTCTTTACAGAATATGCCAATGGAAGTTTGAACGGAATGATCGATCAATTCCAGTATTCTTTCAATACTTTGCAAGCGTACACCAATTACACTTTGGCTTTCCCGAACGATAAAATTCAGCCTAAGATTTCAGGGAATTTTGAGTTAATTGTTTATCAGGATTCTGCGAGCAAACCCCTTTTCACCAAAAGATTTTGTATCGTGGAAGATGGAGCAAATGTTGGTCTAAATATTTCCAGAACTTCAGATGCCAGAAATCCTCAAATGAACCAAAGGGTAGAAGTGCAGGCGATTGGGAATGGTTCTGCGATGAATTCTAATTTGAATTCTTTGACTTTAAATGTGATTCAAAATAATAATTGGAACATGGGCGTTTATAATCAAAAGCAAAGTTCTTCGCTGGGAAATAAAATTCTTTTTCAACAAATGAATTTGGTTTTTCCGGGAAATAATGAATTTTACTATTTTGATAATAAGAATATGAATCAGCCTTTTGACATGGTGGCACAGTCAGAAAATGTAGACGGAGTTAATTATACTTATTTGCATTCGGTTTGGGCTTTTCCGATGAATTATCAATATCAGCCAGACGTGAACGGTGCTTTTTATTTCCGACGAAATGATTTGGGAATCGAAAGAAATGCAGACCGGGAAGCAGATTATTCCTGGGTTTATTTCGCTTTAGATTCAGAAAAAACAGATAAAGAGATTTTTGTTGTTGGTGGTTTTAATGACTTTAAAGCAAGCAAAGAAAACCAAATGATTTACGATGAAACGTTGAAAAAGTACATCGCAAAAATTTATTTAAAACAAGGTTTTTACAATTATATTTTAGCAACCAAAAATCCAGACGGCACCTTGAATCTCGGTGAGATCAACGGGAGCTTTTGGCAAACCGAAAATCTATATCAAGCATTTTTATATTACCAACCTTTTGGCAGAAATTACGATGGATTGCTTGGTTATGGGGAATTTCGAACGCCGGTTCGGTAGAGTTTTAAGATTAATTTTTTTTAATTAAATGTGATAAGAAATTAAAAAATGGAAACTAAAATTTTTAATAAAAGACAATTCATTTTTACACCGAGAACTAAAAAAGACATTTTGGAAGTAGAGAATTTGCTTCAAACACTTGGTTTAGATTTTGAGCAAAGGGAAATTGAAGAAAGTTCTTTATCCGATTTTCATAAAAAAAAAATGATAAAGGTATTGAAGATATTGAAAACGGGAAGTTTTTATCTAATGCCGAAGTGAGTCTTAAAGTTAGCAGAAATAGTTAAAAAAAATGATTTAAAATTGATAATATGAAAAAAATAATTACCCTATTTATTATATTATTTTCAGTAATACTAAATGCCCAAAACCAAAATTCTGATGTTTCACAAAGAGAATTTTTAAAAATAAATTCATATCCTATTGAAAATGTTGCAGATTATTATTCTGATATTCTGAATTTTCTGATAACAACTGCAACAAAAGAAAAAAATGAAAAATTTGGTTTTATTTATCCTGATGGGAAAATATTCAATACTGCGGAATTTAATTATGCTTCAGATTTTAAAGGAGATTATGCAAATGTAATGAAAGACAGTATTCCTGGTCTGCTTTTTAAAAATGGAAAAGCAAAATATTTTCCTGAATATTCTATTACTTATTGGAACGAAGATGATCTCGGTTTAGCAATAAAAAAAGACAAATATGGATTTATAAACAAAAAAGGGAAAGTCATTGTTCCTTTAA
>NZ_JBAVFG010000208.1:0-1968 GCF_049588135.1 Kaistella sp.
CAAAATCTTCACTAATTGTGTTTCTCAAATTTAGATTCTGTGCGAAAATTAAGAGACAAGAATTTAGAATTATAAAACTTAATACTTTTTTCATTAATGCGGCATTTTGGATAAACTTGCTGGTAACGTTTCGGGGCTTGGCGAAGGTGGGGTTTAGAAAGTACCAAAGTTCAAATTTAGTACAAAAGCTAATAGAAACTACAAATGTTCAGCCTAGTACTAAAGCCCCACTTTTGCCAAACCCATGTTAGCTGTTCGTTGCTTTTATATTTGTGAGGTTCTATCTACTTTTAATAATTTGTCTAAATCTGTATATCTTGGTTGTCCATAAGTGAAAGGACAAGGATTTCCATTTTTGTCAATTTTGTCATTAATTATTGGTCCGATATTTTGTTTTAATTTTAGTTTAAATACTTTTCTTAATCCCTCGTAATTTGGTTCTGCTTGTTCTATGTAGTTTTTAAATTCTAAATGTTTTGTCAAATCAACATTGTCGATAGGTTTTTCTAATATCTCAAAAACGTGTCTTATTTGTGAGTTGTTGTAGAAAGCAAGGTAACGTGCAGATTTAAAAGTTCTTTTATTTTGACACATATACAAATTATAATTCAATGCAACTCCTTCTGCCCAAGAGCCTGCAACAATTATTACTTTGTCATTATTCAAATCCCAATTAAATCCGAGTAAATTTAAGTTGTCTAATAACGTATTGAAATGTTCAATTAAAAATTCGAGTAGTTGTTTATTGTCTGATTGTGAGGTTTGTAAATAGTCATTGAATATATTAATTATTTTCAACCAATTTGCCCAATGCGTTTCTCCAAGTTGCTTTGGTTTATTTTCATCAGGTGTCAAATAAAGTAAAAAATCGTTACTTGTTTTAACTTGTGTTCTGTGTCTATCGAGTTGAGAAATATCAACAGAATTACTTTTTATTTTGCTTTCTACAAATAGTTTAAATGAGAAATTGCTTAAAAGTAATCCGTCTGGGACACCAACTTCATTTTTTGCTTGTGAATGAATGGCAATTTCACTGCTTGGCAATTGAATATTTAATTCTGTTGTCAAATATCGAATGAAATCTTCTCCACCTATTTTGCATATTTGAAGAAAAGCAGAAGTCACTCTGTTTTCTGGTTGCTTATATTCTCCAAATATTGATATGTCTTCTATTTTCATTCGTAATTATTTTCTGTTTTTAGTTTGAGTTGTCGGTTTTTTGCAATGACAGCTAACGGTTGGGTATTTCTGCAGGCGGGCTAAAAATACGAAATCTTTCTACTTGCTAAAAATTGAATTAATCGCTAAAATCTTCGATGAAAACTTCAAACCCGCTTGTAGAAATATCTTGTTACCAGCAGGTTTTGATTAAAGTAAATCGATAATGTCAATATATTTTTTCAGCATTTTTTTATTGATGCTTATCTGAGGACATTTTTCGTAATAATATTTAGGTGCGTAATAACGGTAGGAATTCTGTTTGTTATTCTGAATAAAAGTCAATTGAATAGTGCTATGGTCAGATATAATACATGGTGGTGCCAAATTTTCATCGACTTTTAATTTAAAATCTTCCTGATTGAATTTTAAAAATTCAGAAAGTTGCATCGAATTAATAAGTTGTTTTATTTTGCTTTTTTTGTCTTCAGTTAATTCAAGGTTTTTTAAAGTTGTTTTTAGTTCGTTATTTTTAAGATATTTTTTAGGTCTTTCTTCAGAATAGGAATTTATATTTCCATTGTTGTCAATAAAGTAATAAGTTAAATAATCATAGGCTGTCCAACCGCCACTAATTTCACGAACGATAGCAATATCATCTTCTTGCAGTTTTTGTGGAAATTCAAAATCTTCACTAATTGTGTTTCTCAAATTTAGATTCTGTGCGAAAATTAAGAGACAAGAATTTAGAATTATAAAACTTAATACTTTTTTCATTAATGCGGCATTTTGGATAAACTTGCTGGTAAC
>NZ_JBAVFG010000209.1:0-5543 GCF_049588135.1 Kaistella sp.
CCTTATCATCTATAAGATAATTTTCCACTGCCAACTTCAAGTTTTTTACAATTCTCTGCTTCAGTTTTCTCGGAGCCAAAACCGTGATGAATTCTCCCATTCCCAAAATCATGCGCTCTAATTCAAAATTCAATTGAACGCAAATTTTAAAAGTAATTCCGTTTTCATCTTCCTCCAAAATTTCTTGGGTGTGATGAAAAGGTTTGGTAATAATGTAGGGCGCGTGTTTTCTGGTAATTTTGAAAATAACATTTTGTGGACGCTGAGTTTCTGAAACCGTTGCGCCAATTACTTCCCCAAAATACCGGTCTGCATTGAAATCTTTATCTATGTAAATCGAGTGTTCATCAACAAGAATTTCTTCTATTCGATCTAAAGCAAGATTCAATATGCTTTTTTGATTCCAACAAATCAAAAACCAACGATTGTTGTATTCTTTCAGTAATTGCGGATGAACGCTCATGTATTGCGCTTCTCGGGCGTTGAAACTTTTATATAAAATCCGTAAAACTTTTTTATTTAAAATCGCTTGATACAAAACGTCGATAAATTCCAAACCTTTCAAGCGTTCATTTTTATCCAAATGAATAATTGATTTTTCCTGAACAGAATTCACAGAATCTTCTAATTTCTGAATCACACCATTCATCTCTTTAAACATCGAAAAATCCTTGAACTGTTTCAAAATTTGAATCGCGTTGTTCATCGTTTTCAAATCATTTTCCGTTACCGAAATATGATGAATGCTATATTCCGAATCGCTGTATCTGTAAAATTTCCGATCAAAAACTTCAATTGGTGCTTCGTAGCCGAATTTTTCGCTGCGCATATTCTGCAAATCTAATTGAACAGTACGTTTACTGACAAAAGATTCTTTTCCCTCATATTCAAACAAAGCTTCAGAACATTGCTCTATTAAATCTTCCAAAGTGTATTTTTTGAAAGTGTTTTTAAGACATTTATCTAATGTTTTGTAGCGGATGAGGGCGTTTTTGTTGGATGACATAGTTTTAGGCTAAGGTTGAGTTTAAGGTTGGTATAATTCCACTCTTTTGGAGGGGTAGCGAAAATTCGTAGAATTTTTGACGGGGTGGTAAAAATCTATTCTCTATCCGTCTATTATTTAACCTTCAAAGCTTCTCCGTCAAACGCAATTCCGTCCCAACTAAATTTCATGAAATTTCTAATATTTTGATGATCTTCACCGTTCGGATTTTCTAAAACATCGTTTCTGTAAAACGCTCCGAAAAGATTCAAGGTTTCTTTTTTAGACAAATCATTCAACTTCGCAAAACTGAAAACCTTACAAGAACCGTTGTTTTGATTGGCTTCATTTACTGTATTTCCATTCGTAAATTTTGTAGGCGTGAAATCGTAATTTTCGTCGATATAAGCTATTACTTCTTTAAAATCAATGGTTTCTGAGGAGTTTTTTAATTGTTCTAAAATCATTTTTAAATATTTTCTCAAAAATAATTAAAAATTTTATAACTACGCAAAAAGATTGCGCACTTGTAATTTTACTTTGCATCATCAAATAACAACAAAATGAAAATTACAGGAAACGAATTAATCGCTTTAGGACACACACCAAAAAAATGGTTTAACGAAGCTTTGGAATACATCAACGAGAATAATTTAGATAAAAATGAAATGTTAGAATATTTGGAGCAGTTTAAATCTCCTGATCCAATTCCATTAAATGAAAATCCAACAGATTTCATCATTAACATTAAAGCAGAAAACGAAAGCGAAAACGATAACGTAGAAAAAGTAATCAATACGATGAAAGTTTTGATGAAAACGCCAACATTAATCGCAGGAGCAATTATGCCCGATGCTTGTCCGACGGGACCTGAAGGACATATTCCGGTTGGAGGTTTAGTGGTGGCGAAAAACGCTATTCATCCGGGATTTCATAGTGCAGATATTTGTTGCTCGGTGATGTTGACAGATTTTGGAAAGATTGATCCTAAAGAAGTTTTGGATGCAGCACATTCCATCACGCATTTTGGATATGGAGGAAGAGATCGTGGTTCGCAGATGCCGATGAGCCAAGAATTAATGGATGCTTTCAGAGAAAATTTCTTTTTAAATGAAGAAAGACTCATCAGCATTGCTCGTTCGCACATGGGAACTCAAGGTGACGGAAACCACTTTTTATTTGTCGGAATTTCTAAAAACACCGGAAATACAATGATGATTACTCATCACGGTTCTCGCGCTCCAGGAGCGATTTTGTATGATAAAGGAATGAAAATCGCCAATCGTTTTCGGGAAGAAATTTCGCCAGAAACTTTAAAAGAAAATGCGTGGATTCCGTTTGAAACCGAAGAAGGACAATCGTATTGGGAAGCATTACAATTGATTAGAAAATGGACGAAAGAAAATCATGAAGCCATTCATAACGCAACTTTAGAAAAATTAAATACTGAAAAACAAGACCGATATTGGAATGAACATAATTTCGTATTCAGAGATGGAGATTTATTCTTCCATGCCAAAGGAGCAACACCGCTGGACGACAAATTTATGCCGGATATCACAGGTCCAAGACTCATTCCTCTGAATATGGCGGAACCTGTGCTGATTGTTCAAGGAACAACCAACGACAGAAATTTAGGTTTTGCTCCTCACGGTGCAGGGAGAAACTTCAGCCGAACTCAGCACAAAAAATCTTTGACTCATAAAACCACAGAAGAGATTTTTGAAGAAGAAACGAAAGGTTTGGATATTCGGTTTTTCACCAATGATATTGATATTTCAGAACTTCCGAGTGCTTATAAAAACGCACAAAATGTAAGGTCACAAATTGAAGAATATAACCTTTGCGAAATTTTGGATGAAGTGTTACCTTACGGCTGTATTATGGCAGGAGATGTCCAGAAAAATGCGCCTTGGAAGAGGAAGAAAAAATTTAGTAAATAAAAAATCCCGCTCATCGCGGGATTTCTATTTTTAAGCTTGTTCAGTTGGTTTTTGACCTTCCTGATTACTTTGCGGTCTGTCTTCTCTCGGCTTCTGCGCCGGTCTTTCTGGACGTGGCAAAAGCACTTTTCTCGACAATTTCATTTTCTTACGATCGTCGTAGCCCATGAATTTCACTTCCACTTCGTCGCCTTCGTTGTACGGAACTTTGTCCAAACGAGCCCATTCGATTTCAGAAATATGCAATAAGCCTTCAGTTCCTTTTGCAATCGCTACGAATGCTCCGAAATCCATTACTTTCACAACCTTTCCTTTGTAAACTTCGCCAACAACGGGAACGAAACAGATCTCGTTAATCGCTGCAATTGTTGCGTTGATATTTTCTCTGCTTACACCTGAAATTTCGATTCTTCCGATTTCGCCAATTTCTTCAATCGCGATAACGGTTTCGAAATCTTTCTGCATTTGCTGAATAATTTTTCCTCCAGGTCCAATGATCGCTCCGATAAAGTCTTTCGAAATTTCCAATACTTCCATTTTCGGTGCGTGTGGTTTTACGTCTGGTCTTGGTGCGTCAAGAGTTTTTAATAATTCATTAAGGATGTGCAGTCTTCCGTCTTTCGCTTGGATTAATGCTTTTTCCATGATGTCCATTGTTAAACCTTCTACTTTAATGTCCATTTGACAAGCAGTGATTCCGTCTGCAGTTCCTGTTACTTTGAAATCCATGTCACCTAAGTGATCTTCATCTCCTAAGATGTCAGAAAGTACGGTGAATTTTCCTGATTTTGGATCAGTTACCAATCCCATTGCAATCCCGGAAACTGGTTTTGAAATTTGTACACCGGCATCCATTAATGCTAAAGTTCCGGCACAAACTGTCGCCATAGAAGACGAACCGTTTGATTCTAAAATATCAGAAACGATACGGATGGTGTATGGGTTTTCTGTAGGGATCATTTTCGCCAAAGCTCTTTGAGCCAGGTTTCCGTGACCTACTTCTCTTCTTGAAGTTCCTCTTAAAGGTCTTGCTTCACCGGTTGAGAACGGTGGGAAGTTATAGTGTAAAAAGAATTTTTGATCGTAGTTAATTGCAACGGTGTCCACCATGTTTGCATCTTTTACAGATCCTAGAGTTACTGCAGTCAATGACTGAGTTTCTCCTCTGGTAAAGATTGCAGAACCGTGAGCTCCTGGTAAATAATCAACTTCTGACCAAATCGGACGAATTGTTTCCGGGCTTCTTCCATCCAAACGGATTTTGTCGTTCAAAATCATTTGACGCATCGCTTCTTTTTCTACATCGTGGAAATAGATTTTTGCATAAGGTGCTACTGTTTCTAATTCTTCCTCAGAATACTGAGTTAAGAAGTCAGCTAAAACAGCTTGGAAATTATCATGTCTTTCTTCTTTAGCAGAAGGAGTTTTTGCAATATCTAATACTTTATCATAAGTTGCTGCCCAAATTTTTTCGCGAATTTCTTCGTTGTGATCTTCGTGAGAATATTCTCTTTTTGGAAGAGATTTACCAACTCTCTCGGCCAATCTTTCTTGCGCTGCTACCTGAATTTTAATTTCTTCGTGTGCGAATTTAATGGCTTCAATCATTTCCTGTTCAGAAATTTCTTGCATTTCACCTTCTACCATTACGATAGAATCTTTAGTTGCTCCAACCATAATATTTAAATCTGCTTTCGCTAAATTTTCCATACTTGGGTTTACAACCAATTTTCCGTCGATTCTTGCTACGGTAACTTCAGACATTGGTCCGTTGAAAGGGATATCGGTAATTGCGATTGCTGCAGAAGCGGCTAATCCAGCCAAAGATTCTGGCATACATTCTTTATCGTAAGAGATCAGTGAAATCATCACCTGAACTTCTGCATGGAAATCTGATGGGAAAAGTGGACGAAGAACTCGGTCAACCAATCTCATTGTTAAAATTTCTTCGTCAGATGGTCTTGCTTCTCTTCTGAAAAAGTTTCCCGGAATTTTTCCTGCTGAATAGAATTTCTCTCTGTAATCTACTGTTAAGGGTAAAAAGTCAACACCTGGTTTCGCATCTTTGCTGGCGACAACTGTTGCAAGAAGCATGGTGCCTCCCATTCTTACTACTACAGCGCCATTAGCTTGTTTCGCTAACTTTCCTGTTTCGATGGTAATTTCTCTACCATCGCTTAATTGAATTTTTTCAATAATTGCTTGTGGAGCATTCATAAATTGTTTGTTTCTTCTGTGCAATCCGTATTGATTGCGGTTAATGTATAAACTTGTTTTTACGGGTGCAAAGATACGGATTTTTATTGAGTGAATTTTGGTATAAAAAGCAAATCTCATGTAGCAATTGAGTGGGAAACAGAATAAATTTAAAGTGTAATGAAAATGTAATTAATTTGATTTTAATGTATTCTTCCAAATTTCATTCATTCTTGTTTTGAAACTTTTGGGAGAAATGATGGTAATTTGTTCGGAATGTTGCAATAATTCCTGCTCAAAATCGAAAGTGGAAGCAAGATTTAATTTAATTCTCAACTCATTTTCATCATCAATTAAAATTTCTTGTGAATGGTGGAGTGGAAGATTTTTGATGTATTTTCCTTGAAGAGGCGTGAAAG
>NZ_JBAVFG010000210.1:0-5639 GCF_049588135.1 Kaistella sp.
CTATCCTTCCATTCCGGTTTATCAAATATGAGATTTGATTTTTCGACAATTTTAGCAGTATCCACACCATAATTTTTGTAGAAATTCTGGAAGTAATAATTTCCCTTTTCGGATTTTGGTTCTTTAAAATTGAATTGGACAAAAGCAGGTTCTAATTGTTCACTTTTGGGATTGTGAAATTCTATTTTCACGCTGCGACCTTCCAAAATATTAATAGCTTCTTTTGCTGTAAACGTATTTTCCTTGCTTACTGGAAAATTGTGAGAAATATCTTCGCCTTTCTCATTTTTCAAATTTGCATGGTAAGAATTGAGAAAAACGCCGCCATTTTCAGTTTTATTGAATTTTAAAATAAAATCAACCTTATTTCCAGGTAATGTTTTGTCGGAAGTGGTTTTAATTTCAAACTGTTGTTTTTTAGACTTGATTCCTTTTTCTAAATCTTTGTGAAGCTTTTCATCTTCGCCGAAACCAAGGTATTTCAATTGATTTTTTAAATACGCTACTTGGTCGAATTCTTTTTGTGTTTCCATAATGTTTGGATTTTGATTGTTAATGATTTTTTGTATAATTATTCTCTGATTTTTTATTTTCTCAATTATCTTGTGAATCCTCTTGATTTCTGATTTTTCTCATCCTGTTCTTCTTCCCTGAATCGATTTACATCTTCATACAAATCCGGATCATTGACATTGAGTTGAATATCATTTTTCCCTTCTTTATTGATTTGTTTAGAATCCAGAGAAATTGCATTTACTGTATTGATTTCTTTCGAAACAATGTTCAAATCGTTGGTGATTTCTTTTGCGATTTCAGGGTATTTATCCATTTTCTCTTGAAGGAATTCTTTTAGTTTCAGCAATTCGTTTTTATAACGATTTGTTTCAAGAACATCCTTTTTATCTGCAATGATAGCAGTCAGTTCAGTCAAATTTTTAATCAAATCAAATTCGACAACTTTATTCGTTTGTTTATCGAAAATGAAAGCAGATTTTGTCCAATTAACTTGAGCACTATTCTTCGCATCGTTCGGGTCATACTTTGTCTGAATATCAGAATATTGTACTTGCTCCTTGCTATTTTCAATGATTTCCGAAAGATTTTTATCTCTTTCTAAAAAAATCACTTTTAGTTGACTGTTATCATCAACCAGTTGAAAAGTTGCTCTGTTTTTCTCGTTATCTGCCACGATCGTATAACCTTGCAGAAATTTTGCAATATCTTCTGAAGTAAGTTTTTTCGAAAAGGTATTATCTTCATTAATGATCCCAAATTTTTTCAAATCTTCGGTAGGTAAAGTTTCATTTTTCATAATATTTTGTTTATTTTTTAGTGTTATTTTTCATTAATAAGTTGCCATTAATTTATTGGCTCTAACAAGATCATTTAAAAAGTGAATAGGGTTTATGTAGTTTCCATATTCTTTCACTCCAAAATGTAAATGTGGACCTGTGGAATTTCCGGAATTTCCACTTTTTGCAATTACAAAACCTGCTTTTACAAATTCCCCAACTCTATAATAAATCTGTGATAAATGGAGATATGAAGTTTCAAAACGATTGAAATGTTGAATTTTGATGTAATTTCCACCTCCTTTAGAATCCCACCCAGCTTCGGTTACAATTCCATCAAGAACAGAATAGACAGGTTCGTAAGAAATAGGCAAATCAATTCCGTTATGAGATTTTCTATCCCCGATAATTGGATGAATTCGAGAACCGTAAGGTGATGAAATTGTTATTTTTTTGTTTACTGGCATGAATATTTTCAAATTAGTGGGTTCATCATCAATAAATTCGAATTGTTGGAAATAATTTTTATTATTTGAACCAACATTTTTTTTAGTTAATTCAGAAAGTGAATCTTCAAGTTTTGTGTAATCAGCTTTCAATTTTTCATTCTTTGAAATCCCAAATTTTATCATTTGATTTTTTAAAGAATCAATTTCTCGCTTTAAATCAGCTTTTGTAGCTGAGTTTCTAAAAAGTTTTTTTGATTTTTTTCTTTCTGCATTTTCATCATTTTCCTTTTTCTCAACTTTAATTTCTTCGGTTTTGGGAAAGTTTTGATTCTGTTTTGCAGTAGAAGGCTTGAGTGTATTAAATTGCGCAAATACAGGATAACTGCACCCAATAATTCCAACAAATAGCATTTTTTTAAGTGTAAATTTTATTTTCATTATTTTTAGGCTTTAATCATTTCATTTACAATGAGTTCAACTTCTTTGTTAATTTTTCGGTAATTAGTCATGAGAACTTCTTCTTTCCGATCGCTTCCTTTTTTATCGACAAATGAATAGTAGATTGGCATTTTCACATAATTTTGCTCTTCTTCTTTAATTTTTGCCATATCAAGATTTATTTTTCCACTGAGTGCTGAAGTTTTAAATTCTTCAGTGTCATTTTCTTCACCTTGGGCAATTATTCCAACCATTTCTCCAGTTCTAAGAGCAGCTATTTTTCCGGCAGGAATCATATTATCCATTTTCTCATTGATAGAGGTTGTAGTTCCTTGTTGTGAAATAGATTGAGAGAATGTTTTTTGTTTGATTTTGCCAAACATTTTTTCTAACCAATCCAAAGTATTTTTATCTCTTGCAGAACCGGAAAGAATATTTCCGACAATTGCAGAAATGGTATCTGCAATTTCTTTTTTATAAAATTGTCTCAGCTGTGGTAATTCTTGCAAACCAAGCATTACTGCAACTCTGTTACTTCGAGCGGTTGCTACTACATTATCAATTTTATGAATGTAAATGGTTGGAAACTCATCCGCAATAATTCCG
Organism: Kaistella sp.; assembly: GCF_049588135.1. GTDB lineage: Bacteria > Bacteroidota > Bacteroidia > Flavobacteriales > Weeksellaceae > Kaistella. The sequence continues at coordinate 2,786 of NZ_JBAVFG010000210.1, forward strand.
CCGGGTAAATTGTGTTTAGAATTAATCAAACGTAAAGTCCGGTTCAGAACCGCCGAATACAAAGCGGAATTAATATCCTGTGTTCCGGGATCAGAAGCCAAAATCATAATGGAAGGATTTTCTTTGTCAGTAATTTTCAATTCCACTTCATCACCGGAGAAAACCCAAAAACTTTCTTTTGTTGCCAACCGGGAAAGAAAAATTTTCAAAGTTCCGATTTGTCCTTCTAATTGGTCGAATGCTTTGTTGTCATAAGCTGTTTTAAAAGGAGATAACAAAGATTCCAATTCCTCATGCGTAAAAAGAGTATCGAAAATTTCTTTGTAGCTTTTATTCATGAAAGCCAATATGTGTGGTAAATCGGAATATTTTCCGTTTTCGAACGTTGCAAAGAAATAAATGCAAGACGAGAGAAAGTTAATGGCAGATTGAGTAAAGAATGCTTCAGAACCGCCACCGCCACTTGAACCTCCTTTTTGCAGTGACGACACCATTGCTTCTGCCATTTCTTGCGCTTCCGCCAATGTTTTTACATATTCTTTTTTAAATGGATTGACCCTTTTTGATTTTTCAACATCATTAAGATTGATTACATGAAAATCATGTTTGTAATCAGAATCGTTTTTCTTTTTTAAAAGATGGTGATAGTAAGCAATTTGCCCTAAATCGGGAAATTTAAAATCATAAATACAAAGGCAAAATCCTTTCGCAATCATTTGCCGAATCGCAGGATTTATAACTCCGAAAGATTTACCCGAACCGGGTGTTCCAATGACCATCGTTCCCCGAAATGGATTGATATTAATCCAACCTTTATTGATTCTTTTATTAAATCTGAATAAATAAGGAATGTTAATCGAGGTATCAGTTTGTACCAATTCTTGATTTTGAGCAAAACTTTCTTCTTCAATATTCCATCGGTCTTTACCCATTTTCTGCTGCATTAATTTTGAAATGCTATCGGCACCTATTTGTGCGACTAATGCTCCAATGAATGATAAAAGGATGTAAAGAACTTGATATAAATTCAAATGAGGAAGTATTCTTGGCAATGCATTATTTGCAGCTTCAGAAGTTAAAAGCAAAGAACCAAACATCATTGCAAGTCCAACAAGAATTGGCAAAATGATATTTTTTGCAATATTCAAATCCATTTTTTTCTTCGCCTTTGTTCCCACGGCAATCAATGCAATTAAAACTACGGTTGCAAACTTTGCATTTAGGGGCGGATAGAAAATTCCCATTTTAGAGAAATTCCCTAAAAGCTCTGATAGAAGTGGAATTTTTGCAGAAAGAAAAAATAAAGTGGCACAATCCAAAGTGACGATAAAATATACCATCTTTTGGAAAAAGCCATAAATTTTGATTTGGTTTTGTTGTTCTTGCATTTTGGTTGATAGTTGTCAGTTGATAGTTGTCAGGTTCAAATCTGGAATTAAAATGTATCAGCATTTAAAATATCCGAATACTTCACGGTCATTTCTATCGTTCTTCCTGATAATTGTTCTTCGATCAGTCGAATTTTCAAAACTTTACTGTTCGGATAAGTAAATTTTTTGAAGACGTAAATATTTCGGTAATTTTTCTTGAACTGTTTTTGATTAAACAATTGAAAAACAGGTTTAATTTCAATACTTTGATTGTTGGTCGCTTTGTAGATTTTTTTGTCTTCAACCGAGAAATTAAGACCATCAATGTCAAAACTTAAGTTAGAAGAATTTGAAAATGTCATATCCAAAAAGATGTAGTCATTCACAACATACACATTATTAATCTGCATGGTAAGCTTTAAATCTTTTTCTTCTCGAATAGGTTTATTTGTTTTTTTATTTCTAATAATATCCAAGGAAAAGTTGTGAAGTTCCATATTTGAAAAAGCCATTTTCGGATATTCTAATGGTTGCATATCTTCCGGCTGAATTTGGATATTGGCAACCGCATCTCTTTTGTAGCTCAAATAATTCACTTTATATTGTACCATAAATGATTGGCAAACAATCGTGATAACTCCTAAATTATTTTTGTCAATTGCTTTACTATTGGTTTCTGTACCCTTTTCGGGTTCATCGGTAATTTTGATTCTTGCAATATTTTCTGCCGGCAAATCTCCAGTAAGATTAGCGGTTGATAAATCCACAAATTGTATTGGTTCGGGTGAAATAATATGGAGACTTACACCTTCTGTAATATCTATTTGTGGAAGGTCATTTAAACGTTTTTCGGGAGTTCCTGTTTGTGCAAAAACTGTTGTTGCAGAAAAAAGGAATAATCCAAAGAGTAAATTTTTCATATGTTTAATCGTTTTTCTCATTTTATTTTTATTTTTTAATTGGTAATAGTTAATCTTCGATTTCATTTTTTTTAAGTTCTTTTTCGTTAATAAGGAAGATGTAAGAATTGTATTTTAGTTTTGCTTTGTTTTTTCTAATGATATTTGAAATAGTTTGTGAAGTAGAAGTAAATAACCCAGACATCATGCTTGTAAAAAAACCTTCGCCACCACTATCAAGTTGAGTTCCTTGTACGGAATTGCTTCCCATTTCCCGAAGCATTTCCCGGAAGTCACTTTGAGGGACATATAATCCCTGCATTCCGTCATTATCAAAAACAGTGAGATTTATTGGTAGGATTTCTCCGTTATTTAAAATTGAAATAACATTGAGATTAACTCTCTGTAAGGTAAATCCGGAAATTTGACCGTATAAAATTGTTCCTTTTGTAATGCTGTGTTTTCCTACTGTAATATCTTCCAGCAGTCGGAATCGAATTCGGCTTCCGAGAAATCCTTTTAAATTTTCATCAATTACCGCTTTGATAAAATTATTTTCTTGTTTTTTTGAGATTGAATTAAAAC
>NZ_JBAVFG010000211.1:0-11614 GCF_049588135.1 Kaistella sp.
GGGCAAAAGCGATTTCTTCTATTTATCGTAAAATGCTTAAACAAGGCGTAGCTTTCGATGAAGTTTTTGATAATTATGCCATCAGAATTATTTATAAATCTGATGCAAAAAACGAAAAATTTCTCGCCTGGAAAATCTATTCTATTGTTACAGACCTTTATCACAGCAATCCTCAGCGAATGCGCGACTGGATTTCTCAACCGCGTTCTACGGGTTACGAAAGTTTACATCTCACCATTTTAGGTCCTGATAAAAAATGGATTGAAGTTCAAATTCGATCCGAAAGAATGGATGATATCGCAGAAAAAGGCGTTGCTGCTCATTATAAATACAAGGAAGGTTACCAACAAAGTTCGGATGAAAAAAACTTTGAACGTTGGGTTACAGAGATTCGAGAGGTTCTAGAAAATCAGGAATCACTTTCTACGACAGAACTTTTAGATGATATTAAACTTAATTTATATTCAAAAGAAGTATTTGTATTTACACCAAAAGGGGAAATAAAAACGCTTCCGATTGGTTCCACTGCTTTAGATTTTGCATTTTCGGTACACTCTGACTTAGGAACAAAATGTCTTGGCGCAAAAGTAAATGGTAAATTAGTTCCCATTTCTTATGTTTTATTAAATGGCGACCAAGTTGATATTCTGTCTTCACAGAACCAAAAACCAAAATTAGATTGGCTTGATTTTGTTGTAACTTCTAAAGCAAAATCAAAAATAAAAGCCATTCTAAATTCCGAAAAAAATGGTTTAGTTGAGGAAGGAAAAGAAATTTTGCAACGGAAAATGCGCCATGCTAAACTTAATTTCAATGATGAGGAAATTAATAAAATGCAGAAATTTTTTGGTTTGAAGACTTCTCAGGAATTATTTCTCAAATTCCAAAATGGTGATTTAGATATTGGTGACATTAAAAAATATACGGAAGGAAAAGGACTTTTTGGTAATATTTTACAACGTTTCCGCAAATCGCCAACGAAAAATGAGCTCTTCACCGAAACTCCGGAAACCAATCTCGATATGATTGTTTTTGGAAAAGATGAGCAGAAAATGAATTACTCTTATGCAAAATGCTGTACCGTAATTCCGGGCGACAGAATTTTTGGATTCATCACGATTTCTGAAGGAATTAAAGTTCATAACGATAACTGTCCGAATGCGATCAATCTTCGTGCGCAATACGATTATCGGGTTTTACCTGCAAAATGGGTGAATGAAGAAAGTTTCAAAAATAGAATCAAAATTGAAATTGAAGGGCTTGACAGAATGGGAATGATCAACGATATTACCGCGGTCATCAGTAACAACATGAATATGGACATGAAAAGCATGTCGATTGAATCCAACAATGGTGTTTTCCTAGGCAGCATTAATCTCGAAGTTAGAAACCGAAGCCAATTAGATGAAACCTTTAAACAACTAAAAAATATTAATGGTGTTTCTCGTGTAAAACGCATGTAAAAACACTACAAAACCACTTTCATGCTTATCACCAACTATTTTAAAAAATTCCTTCACAGCTCACAATCTTCAGGAATACTATTAATTCTTTGTGTACTAATATCGCTCTTTATTGCGAATTCTTCTCTCGGAATTTCATTTCAAAATTTATTAGACACTGAAATTGGAACCAATCTATTTCATCTTAATTATCCGTTAAGCATTTGGATTAATGACGGTTTGATGGCGATTTTCTTTTTACTCGTCGGTTTAGAGATTAAAAGAGAAATTGTAGAAGGCGAACTTTCCAGTTTTAAATCTGCGTCTCTGCCAATTATTGCAGCAATCGGTGGAATGATTGTTCCAGCATTAATATATTATTTTTTCAACCACGGAACCGATTATGCAAATGGCTGGGCAATCCCGATGGCGACTGACATTGCCTTCTCTCTTGCCATTATTTCGATGTTGGGAAAACGGGTTCCCTTATCTTTAAAAATATTTTTAGCAGCATTGGCAATCGTTGATGATTTGGGCGCAATTATGGTCATCGCAATCTTTTATACCGACCAATTACATTGGGATTATTTAGGATTAAGCGCAATAATGGTTCTTATTTTAATATTGCTGAATTTCTTTAAATTCAAGAAACATATTTTCTATATTATTCCAGGTTTGTTTTTGTGGTATTTCATGCATCATTCTGGGATTCATGCGACGATTGCGGGCGTTCTTCTGGCGTTTACTATTCCGACGAATGTTTCTAAAACAGAAATTTCACCTTTAGAAAAACTAGAACAAAAATTACATTTACCCGTAAATTTCCTCATCATGCCGATTTTTGCTTTGGCAAATACCAATATCACTTTTAAAGGTGGAATGGTTGATGGACTTTTCACCAACTTTGGTTATGGAATTATCTTCGGATTGTTTTTTGGTAAAATCATCGGAATCAACCTATTTTCCTGGATTTTCATTAAATTAAAAATCAGCAGTTTGCCTGATAAAAGTTCTTGGTCACAAATGTTGGGCGCTGGACTTTTGGCAGGAATTGGTTTTACAATGTCAATTTTCATTGCTTTACTTTCCTTTAAAGGACATGTGGAAATTCAGGATGAAGCGAAATTTGCAATTTTGGTAGCTTCCGCAATTTCAGGATTTTCAGGTTTTTCGTTATTAAAGTATATTGGAAAAAAGAAGGAAAATTTGGAAAGCAGCTTATAGCAATTGGCTTTTATCGATTAGCTAGAAACCAATGTTTTATTATCAAAAACTTCTTTGAATAATAATTACTTATCCATTCGATTTTCATCGTTTTCGGAATCATAAACCAAGTCTTGATCGAATTTAAAATCATTGGAAGCCATTTCTTCGGCGATCATTTTCTCTACCCGAACTCTTTTGATGGCGATATTCAGTTCATTTCCTAATAAGATTAAAATGATGTTGATATTCACCCAAACCATCACTAAAATAATTGTTCCAATGGAGCCATAAAGCACATTATATTTCGCAAAATTTCTCACGTAAATCGCAAAGAAATAAGTTAGAATTATAAACAGAATCGTAGTTAAAATCGCACCAGGAATGGCTTGTTTAAAAGTGGTGATCTTTAAACATCCTACCCAATAAAAAAGCGCCAATAAAATAAAATAGAAAATTGGAAACGAGATAAACCCAATAATCTTCGACATATTATTAACTAACCAAGAAATATTAATTTCGGGGGTAAATAATTTCAGAACCACTTCACTGTAATAAACTCCCAATAATGAAGCAATAATCAGCACGATAAATGCAATGGTTATCACGAAAGCCACCAAATATTCTTTAACAATTCCTCTCTGTAAATTGGTATTAATATTAAAACCATTAATCAGAGAATGCGTTCCATTTACAGCGAAAACCATTGCAAATACAATCGTCATATTGCTGATGTTTTTCATGTTCGGAATAATGAAATTTTGAATATATCCCGTAACATCACTTTGCATACGAGCAGGCAAAATATTGTGCATCAGGACTTCAAAAATATAAAATTGCAGTTTATCGTAATGCGGAAGATATGGTAACAGCGAAAGTAAAAAAAGAATAAAAGGAAAAAGACTGAGGAAGAAGCTCCATGAAATACTCGCTGCACTTCGACCAATTTGCATTTTAAAAACACCTTGTCCGTAAATTTCAAACATTTTCCAGAGAGAAATTCCTAAAAATGGAATATGAATTTCATCCAGAAAATCTTTTATTTTGACGATGAATTGCGGAGTTTTAATGTCCATTAATTTATATTTGCAAAACAAAGATAAGAAATGCGAATTAATTTAGTCTGCATGGGCAAAACCGATGATAAAGAAATTACCAATCTGGTTAAATATTATCAAAATCGCCTGCCAAAATATTGGAATTTTGAAATCATCGAAATTCCTGATGTTAAAAACGCAAAAAATTTAAGTCCTGATTTACTCAAAAAGGAAGAGGGAAAATTATTTTTAAATCTGATAGAAAACTCCGATACCATCGTTCTTCTCGATGAAAAAGGAAAACAATTTACCAGCCGAGAATTCGCCACCAAAATCGATAATTGGATGAGTTCTTCCGTAAAAAAAGTTTCCATCATTATCGGTGGTGCTTATGGCTTTTCTGATGAAATGTATGCGAGAGCCAATGAAAAAATGTCGCTTTCTAAAATGACTTTTACGCATCAAATGATTCGGCTTTTTTTTGTAGAACAAATTTATCGTGCAGATCAGATTCTTCAAGGGAAGCCTTATCATAATGACTGAATCGAGTTGTGAGTGTTCGAGTATTTGAGAAAAAAACTCGTAGCCTTTAACACAATTAATCTTCAAATCAACAAACGCAACAACTTCTCAACGTAACCATTAAAAAAAACTCCTCTATTTTTTTGTATTTTTGTCAACTATGGAAGATTTATCTTTACGAACAGTTACGATCATGCGATACATTCTGCCTTTGCGAGAAGGCGGTTCTTTGCCCGCACTTGCTGAAGCCGACGACGATTTCAAGTATGTTTTAAAGTTTCGTGGTGCTGGTCACGGCGTTAAGATGCTGATCTCTGAATTATTGGGCGGAAAAATTTCGCAGGTTTTGGGTTTGCCTATTCCTGAATTGGTTTTTGCGAATCTTGATGCAGATTTTGGAAGAACAGAAGCCGATGAAGAAATTCAGGATTTGCTGAAATTTTCTGAAGGCCTGAATTTGGGACTTCATTTTCTTTCCGGCGCAATTGCGTATGATCCTTCCGTTAAAGTAGATCCACTTTTGGCTTCGAAAATTGTTTGGCTAGACGGATATATTACCAATATCGACCGTACTTTCAAGAATACCAATCTTTTGATGTGGCACAAAGAGCTTTGGCTTATTGACAATGGTGCTTCTTTATATTTTCACCATTCTTGGATGAATTTTGAGAAACACGCTTTAAGTCCATTTGCTTATATAAAAGACCACGTTCTTCTATCACAGGCAACAATGCTTGATGAGGCAGATCAGTTTGCAAAATCTGTTTTAACTGATGAAATTTTGCACGCCATTGTAGAACTAATTCCACTGGATTGGTTGGAATGGAACGATACCGACGATTCGCCGGAACAAATAAAAGAAGTGTATTTCAATTTCCTGAAAACACGCCGCGATCATTCTGTAAACTTTATAAACGAAGCGAAAAATGCAAGAAAATAAAATTTACGAATACTCCGTCATTCGGCTCGTTCCGAAAGTTGAAAGAGAAGAGTTTTTCAATATCGGGCTGATTATGTTTTCGAAAAAGGAAAAATACATCCGTTTTGAATTCCATCTTTGCACCGAAAAATTTCAGTCGATGAAATCTAAACTCGATTATAAAGATATTTATCAGAATCTTGAAAATTTCAAAAACGTAGCAAATGGCGAAAAAGAAGGCGGTCCGATCGCTCTTCTCGAGATTCCCGAAAGATTCCGTTGGTTAACGGCAGTTAGAAGTTCGGTGATTCAAACTTCCCGTCCGCACTCTGGGAAAACGCAGGATTTGGATAAGACTTTTGAAAGGTTGTTTGAGGAATTGGTGAAGTAAAACAAATAATTATGACGAGAATATTTCAAAATGGAAAAGCAATTTCATCGGAAAATATTGGGTATCAAGAATTATTTTCAATAAAAACAGAGATAAAGCGGTAACGCAATTTCACCCTATTTGTAGAACATTTCGAAAACTAAATTAAAAAGCGCTAATCTTTTATATCAATATATTCAGATTATCTTTAAAACTTCTACCAACTGGAATGACAACTTCATTGTTCAAAATAATTTCATGTATATTAATTTTCTGAACAAATTGTCTTTGCACGGCGAAACTTCGGTGAACTCTAATAAATGACTGGAAATTAACTTCTTTTAAAAGATTACCGATACTCGATAAAACGCAATGTCTTTTCTCTGAAGTAACAATAAGAGAGTAATCTTTCAATGCTTCGATATAAAAAATGTCATGAAGTTTTACTTTTGTTTGTTCGTGACCTTCCTTAATATAGATCACATCACCACCCAAACTGGACTCAAACAAATCGGCTTTTCGCTTAATTTCCATAAATTCTTCAACTCGTTTGATGGCATTCTCAAAACGGTCAAATTTAATGGGTTTCACAATGAAGTCTAAGGTATCTAATTCAAAACTTTCTACGGCAAATTCCGTATGGGAAGTAATAAAAATACATACTGGAATCTCTTTGGCACTTTTTCGAAGCTCAACACCTGATAAACCCGGAAGATCGATATCTAAAAACAATACATCTACATTATTTTCCCCAATTGCTTTTAATGCATGTTCAGCACATGAATACGCTCCGATTACATTAAGAATAGGGAATTTTTTGGCGTAAGATAAAACCGTCAATCGGTCAATCTCGTCATCATCGACAATGATAGAGTTGAGTTTCAATATGATAGGTTATAGTTTACCTCAAATTTAGTTAAAAAAAATCAAAATGTCATCTTCATCATTTAAAATATATTTGCCGATTACTATTTTCAGTTTCATTAAAAAAAATATTATGAAAAGGATAATTACAAATTTTGATTCATTTGTATTAAATTTGCGAATCATAATTATCGTAATGAAGCTAGTAGCATTCAAGAAGTTTTGAATATTAAAACAAACTGAGAAGTTACTGAAATATGAGATCTATTCTTTTGATGGAAAATTGATTAAAAAGAGGATTTCAAAACAATAGCTAATACCTATAAAATTTCTTTGATAACCATCGAAAAAGAACTATATATTATAACGCTCTGATTATCAAAACTGCAGTTCTAAACCGTCATAAGCAAGATGCACATTCTCGGGAAGTTCGAGTTCTGTTTCCTCATATAAACCTAAGTGATGAGAGATATGAGTGAGGTACATTTTCTTCGGTTGCAACTCTTCAAATAGTTCTAGAACCTGTGGCAATATAAAATGAGCAGGATGCAAACCTGTTTTACGAATGCAATTTAAAATCAAATAATCTAGATTTTTTAATTTCTCTTTCTCTTGATCAGATATAAAACTCGCATCTGTAATATAGGCTAGATTTTTTAATTTATATCCAAAAATAGAAATCTTATTGTGCGATACTTCTATGGGAATCACATCAGTATTCAAAATTGTAAAAGGTTTCTCAATTTCATGAAGATCAAAAGCCGGCGCACCAGGATATTTTATATCCGAAAAGGCATAGGGAAATCTTAATTTAATTTCATCACCTACCCTTTTTTGACAATAGAGATCAATGTTTTTTTTATTTCGAAAAATCAATGGACGCAAATCATCTAAGCCAATTACATGATCATTATGCTCATGAGTTAGCAAAACTGTATCGATTTGTTCCTCTTTATTATTGAGCATTTGCATACGAAAATCGGGACCACAATCAATTAGAATTTTTTTTCCAAAATCGGTAGTCACCAAAACCGACGAACGAAAACGTTTATCTTTTACATTTAGTGAGATACAAACCTCACAATGGCAGCCAATGACCGGAACTCCCTGAGAAGTACCCGTTCCTAAAAATTTCAACTTCATTTTTTTTGATGTTGGTTTAATTTTGGTAAATTTACAAAAAATTAGAATTGACAGTGATTCATCCGAAATTAACACCCAAACAGAAAGCATTAGCTATAAATCTGGATCAAAATATTTATGGCACCTTCGCAGAGATTGGTGCTGGCCAAGAAACAGTTCGCCATTTTTTCAGAGCGGGCGGAGCTTCACAAACCATCGCAAAAGCAATGTCAGCTTATGACAAAGACTTTAGTGACGCCATTTATGGAAAAGAAGTTAAGAACAGATATGTGACCCAAAACCGCCTTCGCAAAATGTTGCGGTATGAAGTAGCTTTAATTGAAGAGAGAGTTTCTCGCAAAAATTTTCCGGGCAGAAAATTCTTTTCTTATGCCAACACCGTAACGACCATTAATTTTGATAAAACCATGAAAGGTCATGGTTGGGTTGGCTTGCGTTTTCAGTGTCATGAAAAAGAAGATTATAACGAAATCGTACTTCACGTAAAGTTCAATGAAAACGATGCGACTTTACAACAAGAAACTTTAGGAAGTTTAGGAGTTAACCTCATTTACGGTGCTTTCAACTATACAGACAATCCACGGAGAATGATTAATTCTCTTCTGGATGATATCTCAAAAGACAATATAGAAATCGATATGATTGATTTCAATGGACCCGCTTTTGCATACGTTGATAACCGATTGATGAGCTTACAACTCGTGAAAAATGGAATGACCGATGCGGTGATTTTTAACTCAGAAGGAAACAATATGTTACCCGCCGATATCCTTTACAAGAAAAATATCTTTGCAGTTCGTGGAAGTTTCCGTCCGGTTACTTTAGTGAATATTGACATGTTTGAAAAAGGTCTCGAAATGTTCAAAAAAGATTGGGGATGCAATGAAGAAGAAACCGAGGTTTTATTTGAAATCACCATTGCTAATTTAAGAGCAGCTGGCGATATTGATGAAAGGGATTTTCTAGACAGAGTTGATGTTTTAGGAAAATTAGGATATACGGTAATTATCTCAAACTTCTCAGAATATTACCGATTAATCGACTATTTTGCACCTTATACCAATGGTAAAATTGGTGTAGCAATGGGCGTCAATAATATGCTCGATGTTTTTGATGAAAATTATTACGAAAATCTTTCAGGAGGTATTTTGGAAGCTTTCGGTAAATTCTTTAGAAAAGGAATGCGCGTTTATCTCTATCCATACAAAGATCCTGAAACTCATCAATTGTTAACCGCTAATAATTTAAAAGTAAATGACAGTTTGAAAGAGCTTTATAAATACTTTAAACACAACAAAAGAATCGTTGATATTCAAAATTATAATCCAAATTACTCCGAAATATATTCCCGAACGATCCTTGACAAAATCGCCAATCATGTACCAGGATGGGAAAAGGAAGTCCCAGAAGGCGTATCAGATTTAATTAAAGAGCGCGGAATGTTCGGTTACAAAGAAGAATTAAAACTCAAAGAATTTTCTTAAAAATAAAAAATGTCAGAAATAAAAAAACGGCTTTCTTCAATTTTAGAAAGTCCAAATCACAATACCGAAATTAAACTTCAAAAAATCTGTAATCTTCTGGATCAGGAAATCTCCTATTTCAACTGGACAGGTTTTTACTTTAAAAACGGTGATAAAGAAGAATTGATTTTAGGACCTTATGTGGGAGCAGAAACCGACCACACCATAATTCCGTTTGGTAAGGGAATTTGTGGGCAGGTTGCAGTTTCCAACGAAACATTTGTGGTTCCCGATGTACATGACCAAGCAAATTATTTGAGTTGTTCTATCGATACGAAAGCTGAAATCGTAGTTCCAATTATTAAAAACGGCGAAAATATCGGACAAATCGATATTGATTCGCACAAGTTAGATCCATTTACCGCAGAAGACCGCGAAATGTTGGAATGGCTGTGTGAGGAAGTTGCGAAAATCATGTAATCAGATTTGATTAAAATAAAAAAAGTGTGGATTAAATTAAAATTCACACTTTTTTTTATGTTTTGAGAGATGCGAGATTAGTTCGCCAAATCTGCAATTCCTTTTCTATCTAAACGAAAAACCGTCCATTCATCCATCGGTTTTGCGCCGAGAGATTCGTAGAATTTAATGGCAGGCGTATTCCAATCGAGAACCGACCACTCCATTCTGCCGCAGTTTTCTTCTTTTGCAATTTTAGCAAGTTCAGCAAAAAGTTTTTTCCCATACCCTTTTCCACGACAATCTGGCTCTACAAAAAGGTCTTCGAGATACAAACCTGGTTTTCCCACGAAAGTTGAAAAATTATAGAAATACAAAGCGAAACCTACCGGTTTTTCATCTTCTTCGGCAATTAAAACTTTCGAAAATTTGTGGGTAAAGATATTTTCTTTTAATTCTTCTACGGAAGTGATTACTTCATCTTCCATTTTCTCGTAAACGGCTAGTTTTTTTATTAAATCAAAGATGATCGGAGTATCTGACTCGGTGGCTTTTCTAATTTGGAACATTTGCTTTTAAATTTTAAAAACAAATTTACGATTTTTGCGAGAATTTATTTAGAAAATCCCAGCGGGAATAAGTTCCTAAAAAAAAACCTCCAGAATAATTCTGAAGGTTTTGGTTTTTTGAGATTGCTTCGCTTTGCATAAAAAATAATCGAATCGAATTCAAGGATTGCTTTGCTTTGCTCGCAATGACTATATTTCGGTATTCATATCCCAATTCTGCAAATAATCGTGAACGTGTTTCAAGAACATACCACCCAAAGAACCGTCAACAACACGGTGATCGTAAGAATGCGACATGAACATCAACTGGCGAATTGCGATAACGTCGCCGTCTTTGGTTTCCAAAACTGCGGGTTTTTTCACAATCGCTCCAACTGCCAGAATCGCGACTTGCGGTTGTGGAATAATCGGCGTTCCCATTAAATTCCCAAATCCTCCAACATTGGAAATGGTGTAAGTTGCACCTTGCGTATCTTCCGGTCTCAATTTTTTATTTCTTGCACGATAAGCCAAATCGTTAATCGCTTTTGCCAAACCGGAAAGGGAAAGTTGGTCTGCATTTTTAATAACAGGAACGATGAGATTTCCGTCTGGAAGTGCGGTTGCCATTCCGATATTGATATTTTTCTTTTTGATGATTTTATCGCCATCCACAGAAACGTTGATCATCGGAAAATCCTGAATTGCCTTTACAATTGCGTGAACAAAAATCGGCATATACGTCAATTTCTCACCTTCTCTCTTTTCGAAAATATCTTTATGTTTTGTTCTCCATCTTACAACATTGGTCAAATCTGATTCGATAAATGAAGTAACATGTGGTGAAATTCTTTTTGAGTTCACCATTGCATCGGCAATAATTTTACGAACTCTATCCATTTGAATAATTTCGTCACCAGGAGCAACTTTAATCGGTGCAGAAACCGGAGTTACAGTTGCTGCTACAGAAACTTGCGCTACGGCTGCTTGTGGCGCTGCTGGAGCGGTTCTGTTAGCAATAAATGATAGAATATCTTCTTTGGTAATTCTTCCGTCTAGACCGCTTCCTTTGATGGATTGCAATTCAGCATCAGAAATTTTTTCGTTTTGTGCAATTGATTTCACGAGCGGTGATAAATACAACTCTGAACCTTCAAAACCAACGGATGATTTTGAACTTTCCATCGCTTCTTCCAAACCTTTTACAACTTCTGGATCTACATTTGGAATTTCAGTTTTTACCTCTTCCGCAGATTTTGGTTCTTGCGGTTGATCAGCAACTGCATCACCAACGCCAGCAACTTCTAAAATTGCGATAGCTTCACCAATTTTAGCGACTTCATCTTTTTGTTTCAGGATTTTAATAATTTTCCCCGAAACTGGTGTCGGAACATCGGAATCTACTTTATCGGTCGCAATTTCTACAACGGAGTCATCTTCCTTTACGGAATCTCCTTCGTTGAACATCCAACTGATAATCGTCGCTTCCATCACACCTTCTCCCATCGAAGGAAGTAATAATTTATATTCTGCCATTTTATGTATTAGATTTTCACAAAGATAAAAATTTTTAGCGATTAAAGAAATCTTAATTTTCAAGCAACATTTTTGGTTATTTTATAATGAGTTAAAATATGGAAAATA
>NZ_JBAVFG010000212.1:0-15820 GCF_049588135.1 Kaistella sp.
GTATTGCACTGCTATTGCGTCGTTAAAAAACTTTTTGATTTGTGCTAAATCACTTGCGGCACTTTGTTTGGTGAAATAGCTTCCCGCCATTACTTTGTAATTTGGTCTCAGCGAAGCATCAATTTCCACTTTCATATTTGGGAATCTTCTGCGGAAAAACATTCCGACTTCTCTTGCCTCTTCATTGCTTTTCACTACCGCGAGTTGAATTTTGTAACCCATAATTCGGGGATTTCTTCGGCAAATTTCTGCTTGGGAAAGTTCTTTCTCTGGTACAGTTATTTTCGGAGCGGTAGTTTTTGAGGAATTATCGTAGTTCTCATTTTCTGAATCGGTGGAGGATGTGCCCGTTTTTGTGGCGCATTTGTCTTCAATATTGCGCAATAAGTCGCTTACTTTTTGATCCATTATAATGGAAAGTGGTGTTCCTGAAATGGTATCTTTTGTTACAACTTGTTGTGCTTCAAAGATATTAGTTGATAAAAAAGTAAGCAAGGCAATTATTTTAAAAAATGATTTCATTAAATATTATTTTCAGCAAATTTAAAACAAATTAAAATTACACCAACATTTGTTATTTAGAAACATTACAAATTACGCAAAATAGCATCATGGTAATTGCAACGGCTGTTAAATTTATCTTAAAAACCTTATTTTTGCCAAGTTGAAAGTAAACTCAATATAATTTACTAACCCAAGATTTTATAAATGATTAGTTGGAGAAAGCATTACAAAAGAGGTCTCATCGCAATAGGTCTATTGCTGTCGACCAGTGCTTCTATTTACGCTCAAGGAGATGCCAAGAACGGTGAAAAGCTTTTTAAAGCAAATTGTACCGCCTGTCACGCATTGGACAAACAGCTTGTTGGTCCTGCTTTAGGTGGCATTGTAGACTTGATTAAAAAGGAGCAAAATTTAGACACAGATTGGCTTCACAAGTGGATTAAAGACAATAAGGCTTTAAGAGCGTCAGGCGATAAGTACGCAAACGAGATTTTCGAAAAATTTAATAAAACTGAAATGACAACATTTCCTAATCTTACGGATCAGGAAATTGACGATATTTTAGAATACACTACAAATCCACCTGCGGCAGAACCTGCAGCGGCTGTCGGCGCAGAAGCAGTAGATATCAACTCGGTTGCTGCGTTAGAAGCGGCAAAAATGCAATCGATGAATTCGAAAATTATTTTGCTTTCATTGTTGGCGATTGGTGGTTTATTGCTGTGGTTGCTTTTAAAATTGAAGCAGTTAGTTAAACTGCAACAAACAGATGAGTTAACAGGATTAAATGCTAGTAGAGCAATTTCTTTCGCAGATCTTTACAGGAAATATGATTACATCGGTAAAGGAATTTTAGTTGTTCTAGGAATTCTTGCTGCTTATGGATTGTGGAACTGGCTGATGTGGATCGGAGTTTACAAGGGCTATAAACCTGAGCAACCCATTCATTTCTCGCACAGAATTCACGCAGGAGAAAACAAGATCGATTGTCAGCTTTGTCACTCTTCAGCGAAATATGGCAAAGTTTCCGAAATTCCTTCTATGAATGTTTGTATGAACTGTCACCGAAATATTTCCGAGTATAATGGGAAGTATATGGAGCCAGGAAAAGACAAAGCTTTCTATGATGGCGAGATTCAAAAAATCTACGCTGCAACAGGATGGGATGCTGCTTCACAAAGATATACCGGCAAAACGGAACCTGTAGAATGGACGAGAATTCACAATATGCCAGACTTTGTTTACTTTAATCACGCACAACACGTTGTAGTAGGTGAACAGGCAATCCTTAATTCTTACAATCAGAAAAACCCTAATGCGAAAATTGATATTGTTTGTAAAGCTTGTCACGGGCAAGTTGATACCATGAATGTGGTGCAAATGGCAAATGATTTCACGATGGGATGGTGTATTGAATGTCACAGAACTACTGAGGTAGATATGAACAATGGTTATAATAAAGAATACTTCAAAAATCTACATGACAAACTGAAAAAACAGTATGGGTCAGGTGCGAAAATCACCGTAGATGCAATTGGTGGTCTTGAGTGTGGTAAATGTCATTATTAATAACAAAAATTAGAAGTATCAATGGCTTCAAATAAAATACAATTCAGAAGTATTCAAGAACTGAAGGATCCGAGCTTAAACGGACGATTGGCTGCAAAAGAATTTCAGACTGAAATTCCGGTGGGCGAAAAGTTAAGCGGAAATCAATCAACTGAATCAGGCTCTTCTAGAAGAGATTTCTTAAAACTATTAGGATTCTCTACAGCGGCAGTGACTTTAGCTGCTTGTGAAGCACCGGTAATTAAAACGATTCCGTATGTGGTAAAACCGCATGAAATTATTCCGGGTGTTCCCAATTATTATGCATCAACTTATTTTGACGGGTTCGATTTTGCTAGTGTTTTAGTTAAAACCAGAGAAGGTCGACCAATTAAAATTGAACCCAATCCACTTGCAAAAGATTTAGGTAAAACTAGTGCAAGAGCGCAAGCTTCTGTACTCTCATTATATGATAATGATAAAGTTAAACAGCCGAAATTTGACGGTAAAGATGACACTTTCGATACCGTTGATCGTTTTGTTTTAAAAGGTTTGTCTGAAGCCCAAACAGGAGGAAAGAAAATTGTTGTTTTATCGCATTCGTTCCCTTCACCAACTTTCAAAAAATTATTTGGTGATTTCAAAGCAAAATATCCAACAGCAGAACTCGTAACATACGATGCACTTCCACATAGCGCTGCTTTAGATGCTGCACAAGAAGTATTCGGACAACGAACTTTGCCAGTATATGATTTATCGAAAACACAATTGGTGGTTTCTTTCCAAGCGGATTTCTTAGGTGAGTTTAACGGAGGTTCTTTAGAAACTTCTTATGCTACCGCAAGAAAACCAGGTCCAGACATGTTGAGACACATTCAGGTGGAATCTAACATGACTTTGACTGGAGCTAACGCAGATACCAGAGTTCGATTGAAGCCAAGTGCTGTAAATAAAGTTTTAGTAGAAGTTTATAACGGACTTAATGGTGCTACTGTAAGTAAAGAAGCTGGTGAACTTGTTAAAGAATTACAGGCAAAAGGAAGTAACGCTGTTGTCTTTGCTGATGGATCTAAAGCGGCACACGTTTTAGCCAATTTAATTAATCAAAAACTATCATCGAATGCTTTCACTGGGAAAGCAAACTTCTTAAAAGAGTTTGATGGTGCAAGATATCAGGAGTTTTTAGGGTGGATGAATTCTGGACAAGTTGGCGTTTTAATCGCTAATAATGTAAATCCAATTTATTCTAATCAGAAAGGAGAAGCGTTTAAGAAATCTCTAGAAAAAGTTCCTTATGTTATCGCTGTTGCAGATAAGAAAAACGAAATGTATAAAGCAGCGAAAGCTGTAATTCCTGTGGCAAACTGGTTGGAAAGCTGGGGAGATATAGCGCCACAAACTGGTGTTTATACTTTGATGCAGCCTACCATTCAGAAAATTTTTAAATCAAGACAGATTGAAGAATCACTATTGGTTTGGATGAATGGAAAAGACAACCCTGCGAATAATTATTACGATTATTTGAAAGCAAATGCTACGACACTAATTGGGGGTACTACTTTCAATAAAGCACTTTATAGTGGTGTTGTTGATGGTGGTAATGCTATGACACTTGCTTATGTTGGAGGAGATGCTTCAAAAGCCATTGCTGAATTAACAGGTTTCAAAGCCTCTGATTTAGAATTAGTATTATACACAAAAACAGCAATAGGAGACGGGACTCAGGCGAACAATCCTTGGTTACAAGAGTTACCTGATCCAATTACCCGAATGACTTGGGATAATTATTTAACCATTTCACCAAAAGATGCTAAAAGGTTAGGAATCGAAAACGATCTTAATGGAAGAATGCAGCTAGATGGATCGGTGGTAAACCTTACTGTAAACGGTGTTACCATTAAAGATGTTCCTGTATATATCCAACCAGGTCAGGCTGATGGAGCAGTTGGACTTGCATTAGGATACGGTAAAAAGAATTCAGGAAAAGTTGCCGAAACTGGTGTTAATGCTTATCCTTTATTTGACGGTTCTAACTTAATTTTATCAGATGTTAAAATTGAAAAAACTGGCGAAGAGCACGAATTTGCAGGAATGCAACTTCAAAATACCCTGATGGGTCGTTATGAAATCGCAAGAGAAGTTCTTTTGGATACTTTCTTAAACGTAAAATTTGATGATGAGAAATTAGGATGGAATAAACCATTAGAATATCATACCATCGGAGGAGAAGCCACGGCTGCAGGAAAAATAGACCTTTGGGATGCTTTCGATGATACCGATGGACCTCACTTTAATTTATCAGTTGACCTAAACTCTTGTACAGGTTGTGGCGCATGCATCATCGCTTGTCAAGCAGAAAACAACGTACCTGTTGTAGGTAAAGATGAAGTAAGAATGTCGAGAGATATGTTCTGGTTAAGAATTGACCGGTACTATACGACCGATATTCCTGCCGAATATGATTTAAATAAAGATGGTAAACTTTCTGAGCAAGAAGCTGTAGCAGCGGATCTTAATGTACCAGGAATGTATGGTCATTTCTTGAATAAAGAGAGTGGAATATTAAACCATCCTGCGACTAACCCGGATGTTATTTTCCAGCCGGTGATGTGTCAGCACTGTAACCACGCTCCTTGTGAAACGGTATGTCCAGTAGCAGCAACTTCTCACGGTAAGCAAGGCCAAAACCAAATGGCCTATAACAGATGTATCGGTACAAGATATTGTGCAAACAACTGTCCTTATAAAGTAAGAAGATTCAACTGGTTTACTTACAACCTTAATGATAAATTCGACTTTAATCAAAATAATGATTTAGGAAGAATGGTCTTGAATCCTGATGTTGTAACAAGAACAAGAGGGGTGATGGAAAAATGCTCGATGTGTATTCAAATGACACAGAACGTAATTCTAGAAGCTAAAAAAGAAGGAAGAGTCATAAGAGACGGTGAATTCTCTACAGCTTGTGTGGATGCATGTTCAACAGGAGCAATGAAATTTGGTGATATGAATGATAAGAGTTCTGAAGTAAGAGCGCTTTTCGGCACCAACAGAAGATATACTTTGCTGGAAGAAATTGGTACTAAACCAAACGTATTCTACCACACCAAAGTGAGAAATAGAAAAGAAAATATTGTTTAAATAATAAATAGGTAAAAAATGTCAGGACATTACGAAGCTCCGATAAGGGAACCTTTAATAATTGGTCACAAGACTTATCACGATATAACAGAAGATATCGCTAGACCTATAGAGGAACGAGCAGGAAAACTATGGTGGGTTTCTTTCTGGGTCGCACTTGCTCTATTCATTTATGGATTTGGGTGTATCGCTTACACCATTGGTACCGGTATTGGTGCTTGGGGTCTAAACAGAACGAACAACTGGGGTTGGGATATTACCAATTTCGTTTGGTGGGTAGGTATCGGTCACGCTGGTACACTTATTTCCGCCGTATTATTATTATTTAGACAAAGATGGAGAATGTCCGTTAACCGTTCTGCCGAGGCGATGACCATTTTCGCAGTAGTTCAGGCAGCGATTTTTCCGGTAATTCACATGGGTAGAGTTTGGGTAGGATATTGGGTGTTCCCTTTGCCTAACCAATTCGGTACTCTTTGGACTAACTTTAACTCGCCACTTCTTTGGGACGTATTTGCAATTTCTACTTATTTCTCCGTATCCACCGTATTTTGGTTTATGGGATTGATTCCAGATTTTGCAATGATCAGAGACCGTGCGAAGACGCCTTGGACGAAAAGAATCTATACCTTCCTTGCATTTGGTTGGGGTGGAAAAGCAAAACACTGGCAGCGTTTCGAAGAGTTATCTTTGGTATTAGCAGGTTTAGCAACTCCATTGGTATTCTCGGTACACACCACGGTATCCTTTGACTTTGCTACTTCAGTAATTAAAGGATGGCACTCTACTATTTATCCACCGTACTTCGTTGCAGGAGCAGTTTTCTCTGGATTTGCGATGGTACAGACGTTATTATTGGTAGCAAGAAAAGTGGCACATTTGGAAGATTATATTACCATGTATCATATCGAAATTATGAACATTGTAATTATCGTAACAGGTGGTATGGTAACTGTAGCTTATGCAACAGAATATTTCATCGCTTGGTATTCAGGTTCTAGATATGAAGACTTTACGTATCTTTCGCCAGGAGCAGCAACTGGTCCTTACTGGTGGGCATTCTGGGCCTTGATTATTTGTAACCTAGTAGTGCCTGCAGCATTCTGGTTCAAGAAAGTAAGAACAAATATTATGGCAACTTTTATTATTGCTTTAATTATTAATATTGGAATGTGGTTTGAAAGATTTGATATTATTGTAATCAATATCGCGAGAGATTACTTGCCAAGTTCTTGGACGATGTTTAAACCAAGCATCATTGATGTAGGAGTGTTCTTAGGAACAGTTGGGTTCTTTGGAGTACTATTCTTACTATACGCAAGAACATTCCCTGTAATTGCACAAGCGGAATTAAAGACTATCTTGAAAATATCAGGTGAAACTTATAAAGCAAAAGAAGAAGAAGATGAGCACCACTAAAATAATATACGGTATTTATGCCGATGATGATGATTTATTAGATGGCGTAAAAGCTTTCAATGATAAAGGAATCGCTATAAACGAAGTTTACACCCCATTCCCTGTACACGGACTAGATACCGCTTTAGGTTTAAGAAAGACAAGAATTTCTGACGCTGCGTTTATTTATGGCGTATATGGTTTAACCATTGGGATTTTGGTAACCTGGTACACGATGAACCATGACTGGCCGATGAATATCGGTGGTAAACCCGCTTTTAAATGGGGAACCAATATGCCAGCATTCGTTGTTCCAATGTTTGAGCTAATGGTGTTTTGTGCAGCGCACATGATGTCGCTTACTTTCTTAGCAAGAAATAAAATGTATCCTGGTTGTCCACCTCAGAATCCTGATCCAAGAACGACCGATGATAAATTTATGATGGAGTTTGTTACCGATAATGTAGATGCAGTAAAACAAATTCTGATTGATACCGGAGTTGAAGAAATAACTGTAAAAGATGCTTAAAATGACAAAGAATATATTTAAAATTTCAGCGATCTTAGGATGCGCCGCGATTGCTTTAAGTTCTTGCAGCAAGGAAAATCCACCTTTGGTCTATTTCCCTGATATGTATTTTCCAGTTGCTTATGATCCTTTGATGAAAGCAGATATTGCTTATTCAGATCACGAAAACGAAATCCCAGCATTTGTTAAGCAAAACGGTGCTACAGGATTAGGTCCTGTAGATGGAACGGTTGCACAAAACCCAGAAGGTCTTGCAGATGCAGCAGCAAATACTGCAATGACTCCGCTGGAATATAATGATGGATATGATGCTTCAAAACTAATTACTGCCTCCCCTCTCAATCCTGCTAATCAAGCAAAAGATATACAAAGAGGTAAAGACCTTTTCGATAAAACTTGTGCAGCGTGTCACGGAACTGGAGGCGACGGGCAAGGATCAATTGTAGAAAGTGGCGCTTATTCTGGAGTTCCTAAATATGCAGACAGAGATATTACCATCGGTTCAGTACATTATGTTTTGACCCATGGTAGAAACTCGATGGGTTCTTATGCAGGTCAATTAAAACCTGGTGATCGATGGAGAGTTGCATTGTATATTATGAATGAATTTAAAGGAGGGCTTACTGCTGCTCCATCCGCAGTTGCCGCAAATGCGACACCCGTTGTGAAAACAGCAGAACCTAGTACGAGTCCTAAAAAATAAAAAAGAGAAAAAAATGTATAGTTTTTCACCTAAATTAAGATTATATTCAATCGTATTCATCCTTCTGGGATTGGTTCTTTTTGGAGCTGGCTACTTTATGAACCATGGGGTTGATGAGGCTCAGATTGAACATATGATGGAGGCAGTTCATGCCAGCGGAAATAATTTGCCTTCCAATTCAAACGAGTTGTTGGGGCCGCAAGACCACGCTGCACATTTGGAGCATGCAACGGCGCAGTTTAAAAATCAACCGTTGGCAGCAGTTCACACAATCTCGGTTTTCCTTTTTGCTGTAAGTTGTTGTGCCTTGTTTTTCTATTCTATTCAAAATGCATCTCACGCAGGATGGTCAATTATCGTTTTAAGAGTGATGGAAGCAGTTGCATCGTTTATTCCGTATGCAGGTGGAGTTGTCATTATTGTAATGTTACTGAATGTCACCCATACAGGACACCTTTTCCATTGGATGGATCCAGATCTAACCGATCCGAAAAGCGCTAACTTTGATGCAATTCTATTTGAAAAGAAAAGATTCTTAAACATTCCTTTCTATGTTGTTAGAACGCTTATCTATGTTTTAGGAGCTTCTTTCTTTGTTTGGAAATTGAAATCGCTTTCTAAAAAAGTTGATGCTACCAAAAGCAGATCTGTTTATGCAAAATACTACAGTTGGAATATTGGTTATATCGTATTCTTCGGTTTCTGCTCCGCAGCTTGGGCATGGGATTGGTTGATGTCTATTGACCCACACTGGTATTCTACCATGTACATTTGGTATGCAATGGTAAGTGCTTGGGCAACTTCAGTAGCTATTATTTTGATCGTTAGTGTTTATTTAAAGAAAAAAGGATTTTTACCTCAATTTAATGATAATCACTTACACGATTTAGGAGTATACTTATTTGCATTAAGCATGTTATGGACCTATACTTGGTTTGCACAGTTCATGTTGTATTGGTATGCCAATATTCCTGAAGAAGTAAATTATTTCTATGGAAGGTTTGAATATTATTCTTGGGCTTTCTGGTCGATCTTATTATTGAATTTTGCAATTCCTTTATCAGTAATGGTAAGTTCAAGCATCAAAAGAAATTACACGGTAATGATCACCATGG
The DNA here is from genome assembly GCF_049588135.1 of Kaistella sp. Lineage (GTDB taxonomy): Bacteria > Bacteroidota > Bacteroidia > Flavobacteriales > Weeksellaceae > Kaistella. The sequence continues at coordinate 8,939 of NZ_JBAVFG010000212.1, forward strand.
CGGTAATTGTTGTTGCAGGTCAGTGGTTGGTATATTACAATATGGTAATGCCTGGAACAGTTGGACCATACTGGCAAAACGCCACAGGTTTATTAACCAATCTTGGGGCAGTATTATTTGGTGTAGGTTCATTCATCTTTGTTGTAATGACAACGTTGTCCAAATTGAAATTAATTCCAGAAGGCAACCCATTTGTTAAAGAATCAAAAATCTACGAATATCCTTTCTAAAGAGGTATTAATAAATATTAAAAATCCTGATAATTTAATTGTCAGGATTTTTTTTGGGGACTTTTTTGCGAATTTGTAGATTGAGGCTAATGTTTTACCAATTTTTTCTTTTTAAAGTTCATTGCTGGCGGAGCGGAGCCGCGGAGCCCATCAATGCAGGGTAAACGCATTAAAATTAACTTATTTCTTTTATTACATTGTTTAATTAAATCATTCAAATTTGTTTCTTTGTGTTAAATTTCTAATATATACCTGAAAATAAGATAGATATAGGCAGGTCACTTAGCTTTTCGAAAAATATTGAAGACTTTAGATTGGAAAGAAAAATATTACAGAAAAAGCAAGTGCATTAAAATAATGAGAAAATGGCTTCTTGGAATTTAGAATACCTAGTGGAATTGATTAAATTTTAATGCGTGTGACCTGGTCAACAAATGAATACATATCCGTAATTTTATTTAGAGAAAACTAAATAATTCCGTCTTTTCCTTAAAATATTCCCCCAATACAAAAGTTCCTAATTAAAATATTTTCGCCACTTCGTTTACCAAAAAAGCAACTTGCTTTGGACGACCTTTTTCGTCTTCAGGTTGATTTTTATATTTCCCAGTCCGTACAATTACCATTTGTTTTTCGGGAACGATAACGATGTATTGCCCATCTAATCCCCAGAAATAATAATGTTTTATCGGCTCGTCATTATTAATCCAAAGTCCCATTCCGTAAACACCATTTGATAATTTGGTGGGCGTTCGCATTTCTTCAATGAAATTTGAATTTAGAATTTGCTTGTCATTAAACTTGCCGTCGTTTAAAAATAGTTGACCCAGTTTAGCAAAATCCCGTGAATTCGAATTGATGCAACAAAATGTTTTTTCCATGCCGAAATCGTCGGTATTCCAATCTGCACTTTGTTCCATTCCGAGGGGTTGCCATAGTTTTTCAGAAGCATATTCAGCAAGAGTTTTGTTGATCGATTTTCTCAATGCAAAACCCAAAAGTTGTGATGCACCCGATTGATACTCGAATTTCGTTCCTGGTTGATCTTTGAAACCACGCAGAAAAACAGCTTTTTCCAAAGATTTTCCATAATACGCTTTTGCGGTCGGAAGAAAAGGATTGCTATAATTTTCGTTCCAATTTAACCCCGCTTCCATTTCCGCTAAATTGGCGAGTGTGAGATACTTTCCGAATGGTACATTGTTGTAGTTTTGATAAAAATCAGCGAACTTTTGATTCATGCTTTTGATTTTTTTATCTTCAATAGCTTTGCCCACCAACATCACATTTACCGCTTTTGCCATCGAAAAAGAATTGGTTTTTGAGTTTTGATGATAACCGTCCCAATATTCCTCGTGCAACAATTTTCCGTTTTTAATGATGAGGAAAGATGCTGTTTTCGTTTGTTTTAAATTTTCAACTAAAGTTTTAGGCAAAAGGGTTTTATTGTACAATAAATCTTTTTCCCAAGGAATTGGTTTTCCTTTAGCAATAACATGTGACGGGAAATATTTGCCATCATCAATCGTAGCACTGGTTTCTCCACGCAGATACGTCTCGCGAATTCCTTTGAAAAGATAATCGTAGCCAAAAGTGTAAGAAAGTGCGATGAGAACTGCGATTGTAACAACAAATCCTTTGAAAATTTTTTTGATCATTTCTTGAAGTTTTAACAAAATTAAACAAAAAAGATACGGATTTCTTCAGAATGTATTTCAATTAATCTTTTTCTCTGTTTTTAAAATGAAATATTCCCAAAAATAAATAATGAAAGGAAAAAAAGTAAACACAATCCAAATCATCGTGTAAGAAGGAATCCAATTGAATTTGAAATTCAAGAAATAAATTCCACCAACGAAAATTAGACAAAACAAAGAACTTGTGATTGGAATTTGTTGATCAGAGAATCTTTCGATGTGTTCTTTTTTAACTCTATTCTTCTTTTTCGGTAATCAGAAGAGGATTCTCCTTTTGACGGCAAAAAACCAAATATAAAATAGGTATTTCTTAAGATATATATTCCCGAGGTTCCTAAAAGAAAATATTGGATAATTGAAATTGAGTTTGTACTTATACTATACTCATGAGAAATATTGAATTTGAAAATACGAATAACAAATAAAACCCCAAACACCAACATTATGATTGAACTCCAAAGACTCAATATAAATTTAGAAAATTTAGAATGTTCAAAATAGCTAAAAGCATGAAAAAAACTGAATAAGCAAAAAACTAATCCGAAAGTTATCATGATGATTTTTAAAACATTCAAGTTATTGAAATCAATTAGATCACAAATTAAATAAATAATAGAAACGGATTGAATCAATAAAATTCCCTCTGAAAGCTTTGATGTAAGTTTATTCTGTTTTTTTCTTTAATAAAGGAAATGATAGAAAACAATAGAAATATAAAAACAAACAGAAAGTATCGAATATGAAAATCTAAATCGTAATGATGTTCATTTTTTCCAGGAATAAATGCAAAAATTAAAGAAGCACCAATTGCAAGAATTATTTTGGTGAGAATGTTTTTCCAAGAAACTTCCAATCTTTTTAAGTCGAAGACTATTCCCAAAATTAAGGGCAATAAAGTAATAGAAATTAATTCCTTTTCAGAATTCATAATTTTCTTAAAAATAAAAAACAATGCAATTGAAGAAATAATTGATAGAAAAATGATCATAGTTGTAAACCATGGATTGGGTTCTATTTCCTTTTCTTTCTTTTGTGATTTCGCCATAACTCAAAAATAAAAAAAGTCCCGGATTGCTCCGAAACTTTAAGTAAAATATTTTTTAAAATTAAATCTTAGAAAGCAAATTTCTGAAATTCGTTTTCTCGTCGATGATTCTTCGCAAATCTGCAACAGCAACTCTTTCCTGTTTCATGGTGTCGCGATCTCGCAAAGTTACCGTGTTGTCAACCAACGTATCGTGGTCAATCGTAATGCAGAAAGGCGTTCCGATAGCATCTTGTCTTCGGTAACGTTTCCCAATGCTGTCTTTATCTTCGTAAATCATGTTGAAATCATATTTCAAATCGTTGAAGATTTTTTCGCCATATTCGCCCAAACCATCTTTTTTCATTAAAGGCAAAATTGCAGCTTTTACCGGAGCCAAAGCCGGTGGAAGCGAAAGAACTGTTCTCTCGGAACCGTCTTCTAAAACTTCATCTTTCAAACAATTACTGAAAATCGCCAAAAACAAACGATCCAAACCAACCGAAGTTTCTACCACAAACGGAACGTAATTTTCATTTCTTTCCGAATCGAAATACTGTAATTTTCTTCCGGAATGTTTCTCGTGTGCGCTCAAATCAAAATCAGTTCGGCTGTGAATTCCTTCTAATTCTTTGAATCCAAAAGGAAATTTAAACTCAATATCTGTCGCAGCGTTGGCGTAATGCGCCAATTTTTCGTGGTCGTGGAATTTATAATTTTCTGCGCCCAAACCTAATGCCAAATGCCATTTCAAACGTTTTTGTTTCCATTCTTCATAGAAACCGAGTTCCGTTCCTGGAGGTACAAAAAACTGCATTTCCATTTGTTCGAATTCGCGCATTCTGAAAATAAATTGTCTTGCAACAATCTCATTTCTAAAAGCTTTCCCGATTTGTGCAATGCCGAAAGGTAATTTATGACGGGAAGTTTTTTGTACATTCAAGAAATTCACGAAAATCCCTTGCGCAGTTTCTGGACGAAGATATAAATCCGTCGCAGTATCCGCAGAAGCACCTAATTTTGTTCCAAACATCAAATTGAATTGGCGAACATCCGTCCAGTTTTTCGAACCGGTATCAGGATCGGCAATTTCTAACTCTTCAATTAAAGATTTCACGTCGGCAAGATCTTCTTTTTCAAGAGATTGCGCCATTCTCGAAAGAATAGTTTTTTGTTTTTCTCTATATTCTAAAACTCTCGGATTGGTCGTTTCAAATTCATTTTTATCGAAAGCTTCACCAAATCTTTTGGCAGCTTTATCGATTTCTTTTTGCGCTTTATCTTCTAATTTCGCACAATAATCTTCAATCAAAACATCGGCTCTGAAGCGTTTTTTCGAATCTTTATTATCAATCAAAGGATCATTAAAAGCATCAACGTGCCCGGAAGCTTTCCAAATCGTGGGATGCATGAAAATCGCAGTATCAATTCCCACGATATTTTCGTTCATTTGAACCATTGCTTTCCACCAATATTGTTTGATGTTGTTTTTCAGTTCCGCACCGTTTTGTCCGTAATCATAAATCGCCGAAAGACCGTCATATATTTCACTCGAAGGAAAAATAAAACCATATTCTTTCGCATGAGAAATCAATTTTTTGAAAACATCTTCTTGTTTTGCCATCGTTTTTAGAATTTATGCAAAAATAGGGAAATTAATACGGATTATAAATGACAAAAAAGACAGAAGTTAAATCTGTCTCTTTATTTATTTTTAAGTGATTTTTTTTTAGAAATTATAACTCAAAGCTAAACCATTTCCAGCACTTTCCAATTTGAAATACGGTTGAAAAACAGTTGATTCACCATTTTCAGTTTGGATTGCTTTCTTCGCATTTTCATCAGCAGCTAAAGCAAACGGAATTCCGATTCCAATCAGTCCGACACCACTTAAAAGAAATCCCCAACCTCCTTTTTTTGCTTCTTTTGTATAGGTAGTTCCGTTCGCATGAATGGTATTTTCCTTACCGGAAATTAATGTTGCGAGTCCAAATCCTAAACCGAATCCTCCTGTATATGCGAAAATTTCACTTACCGTTTTATTGGTTCTTGCTTTTTTGAAATAACTTTTAGCATCATTATTTTGAAATACTTCTTCGTATTTTGAAAATTTATATTTCACGCCATCTTTCACCAATTTGTTTTTCTCCATACTTACCTGAGAAAATGCGGTTTGAAAACAAATTGATAAACTCAATAATAGAATTTTTTTCATGAAATATTTTTTTGCTAAAATAAAAAATTATTTCTTTTTAGTTTTTACTTTATCCACTTCATCTTTTAGGAAAGGATATTTTTGCTGCATATCTTCCAAAATTTGAGGATCCAGTTCTAAAGCGGTTAAAAGTGCTTCCCTACCTTTTTTCTGACTGTTTAATTGGAAATAACAATTGCTTAATTGATAAAACAATTCGGCTCTGTTATGCATTTTTGTGGCTGTAATCAATACCGTAATTGCCTCTTCATATTCACCAATCAACATCAAAACCTCCGAGTAAGCATACCAATTGTAGAAACGAGTTGGTTCGAAATCGACCAATTTTTTCAAGCAAGAGAGGCTTTCTTCAAATTTCCCCGCTTCAATGAATAAAAAGGCCAGTCTTTTCTGATAATCCAGATTCGATTCATTTAGCGAAACTGCTTCTTTTGCAAAATGCAGCGCTTCTTTCATTCCGCCCATTTCTTCGTAAACGTAGGATTGCTCCATCATCGACAGATAAAACTGCGGATCATCGCGTAAAGATTTTTGGAAAGCATTTAATGCCAAAACCGGTTGCTTATTTTCTTTGTAACACAAACCAATTTTATAAAAAGTAAATGATTTGGTATATTCTAAAGCGAGCATTTCTTCATAAACCTCAACTGCTTTCAACCACTCGCCCATCGCTTCGAAACAGGCTGCTTTATTGGCATAAACTCCCACCGATTGTGGATTAATCGCCAATAAATAATCAAATCCTTTAATCGCTTCTTCGTAGTTTTTCTTGTTAAAGTAAAACTGTCCGTATTCGTACCAAGCAGTTTCTGAGAACGCAAACTTATCCAAATAACCATTCAAGAATTCGATGGCTTCATCGCTTCGTTTGAGTTGGTTATAACAGAACATTACGTTTTCCAATGAATATTCATCTTGTGGATCAAAATTTAAAGCGAGTTTATAATGCTTCAACGCCTTAAATGGATCTTCTAAATTCACAAATTCATCGGCAATGAAATTGTGTAAGAAATTTTCTTCCTCTTCTAATTCCAAGCCTTTTTCGCAATACTCAATTGAACGTCTGGGATTTCCGAGATTTGAATAATATTTAGCACAGCAAACCAAGAAGTCTGTATGATCCATACAAGATTCCTTGAGTTCTGTCATCAGTTCTTTGGCTTCAACATATTTTTCTAATTCTAAAAAAACTTCAAATTGCTTTATTTTTAAATCAAGTGAATTCGGGTGAATTTTCAGCCCGTATTTGGTTGCCATATCGGCAAAGGAAATATCACCCATTTCTAGGTAATAAATGATAATCTCTTCATATTCTTCGACTCCGAAGTAGAATTCATCATTATTTTCAACCATTGCTTCGAACTTTTCAACAAGTTCATTTTCAAAAAATTCTTCCAATATTGTATCTCATTTGTAATTTCAATGTTTAAAAATTGCTTCTAAACTTCGAAAAAACTTTTTTAATTAATTTTTAATAATGTCCTTTTAAGGATTCAATATAAATTATTTCGCCTATAACTTCGTAAACAATTCTATGTTCCAAATTTATCCTTCTGCTCCTAGAACCTGATAGATTATATTTCACGGTTCTAGTTTACCAACTCCTTCAAAAGGAGTTTCTTGAATATCTTTTAACATTTCGGAAATCTTTTTTTGAATTAATTTATTTCCAGATTCTTTCCAAAACTCCAAATCTTCTTCGGCTTGTTTGGTAAA
>NZ_JBAVFG010000213.1:0-5625 GCF_049588135.1 Kaistella sp.
ACCCACAGGAGCACTAGATTCTAAAACAACCTATGACATTATGAAACTGCTTCAAGAAATTAATCGTGAAGGAAAAACCATTATTGTCGTAACCCACGAACCAGATGTTGCAGCAGAAACCAAAAGAAACGTCATCTTAAAAGATGGAATTATCGAAAGTGATGAATTTATTACCCAAAGGGTTTTGCAATAGATGATAAGTAATGAGTAATTGGCAATGAGCAATTGGTGAATAGTGAATTTAAGAAATAAATAGAATTAAAAATTATGTTTGACCTTGACCGCTGGAGAGAAATATTCGAATCGATTCGCAGTAATGTATTGCGAACGGTACTTTCTGGTTTTACAGTGGCATTAGGCTTATATATTTTCATCGTCCTTTTTGGTATCGGAACTGGTTTACAAAACGCATTCACCAAAGGCTTTGCCAGAGATGCAACCAACCTGATTACTATTTTTACCAGAAAAACAACCATCGCTTACGGCGGTTTGCAATCTGACCGACAAATCATTCTTAAAAATGATGACTATGAAAAAATCTCCACAGAAGAACCTGAAAAAATAGAAAGTTCAACCCCGAGCTATACCGCAAACATGACCGTGAAATACGGGAAAGAAAGCGGAAATTACCAAATCAGTGGCGCCAATCCTGATGAGATTATTATCGAAAACCGGAAATTAACAGAAGGAAGATACCTCAACCCTTTGGATCTGGATCGCAAACAAAATGTTGCCGTAATAGGCAGAATGGTGCAACGCGATTTAATAAAAAACGGAAGTCCTATTGGAAAAGACCTGGATATTAATGGTAGCATCTTCAAAGTAATCGGCGTTTTTTCTGATGATGGCGGCGATTTCGATGAACGAATGATTACCATTCCTATCACCACTTTGCAACAACTCAAAAAAGGTTCAGATACCGTAAGCACTATTTTCCTGACTTACAACACCAACCTTACTCCAGACCAGGCCATTAAATATGGTGAACAACTGGAAAAAGAATTGAAAGCCAAACATAAAGTTTCTCCCGATGATGAGAATGGGGTGATTGTAAGAAATAATGCTAAAAACATGGGCAAAACTTTTCAGTTTCTATTAATCATTACCCTTATTGTAGGTTTTATCGGTATAGGAACATTGCTCGCTGGGATTATTGGAATCAGCAATATTATGGTCTACATTGTTAAAGAAAGAACACAAGAAATCGGAGTAAGAAAAGCCATTGGAGCAAAACCCAGCAGCATCGTTGGTTTAATTATGCAAGAAAGTATTGTCATCACTGTAATTTCTGGTTTAATTGGTGTTGGCTTAGGAGTTCTCACTTTGAATTTAATCGGTAACAATCTAGAAAAATATTTTATTGTAGATCCTTCTGTTGGCTGGGGATTAGTCATCGTGGCTTTTGTATGTTTGGTTATTGCAGGGTTGATTGCAGGATTTGTCCCCGCATATCGTGCCAGCAGAATTAAACCGATTGAAGCGTTGAGAAGCGAGTGATAAATCATGAGCAATGAATAATTGGTAATGAGTAATTGAGTATTCAAAACATGGAACCTGAAACCCGAAACTCGAAACCCCAAAAAAGTTTTTTATGAACATCATATTTAAAATAGACACCTGGCAAGAAATTTATTATTCCCTAAAGAATAATAAGTTGCGCACCATTCTTACCATGATTGGCGTTGGTTGGGGAATGTTCCTTTTTGTCGCTTTATTAGGCGCTGCAAAAGGAATGGAAAATGGTTTCGACAAAGCCTTTTCAGGATTTGCGACCAACTCTATTTTTCTTTGGGCGCAGAACACCTCCATTCCGTATGATGGATTTCCGAAGGGAAGAAAAATGGATCTCCATTTAGGTGATTTAGAAATGTTACCCAAAAAAATCCCAGCCATCGATTATATTTCCCCACAAAGTACTCGCGGAAATTTCGGTACTCCCGGTGAATCTTTTTCCAGAAACGGAAAAAATGCAACCTATACCTTGACTGGTGATTTCCCGATAGGGAATAAAATTTCAGAAAAAAAACTCATCTTCGGGAGATACTTAAATGATGCCGACATTTCTGGAAATAAAAATGTAGCCGTAATTGGTGAAGAAGTGTATAAGAATTTTTTCGATGCCAAAAAAGATGAAAATCCTATAGGAAAGTCCATTAACATCAAAGGTATTTTCTTCAATGTCATCGGAGTTTTTCGAGTAAGAAAAGGTGGCGGAATGGAAAATGATCAATCTGCTTTTATCCCATTTTCTACTTTTTCTAAAATGTATAACAATGGTGATAAAGTTGGTTTTTTTGCCATCGTAAGTAAACCTGATGCCGATTTGAATGTGGTTGAAGAACAAGTAAAAACCGAACTCAAAAAGAAATACAATGTTTCACCAGAAGACACCAATGCTTTTGGAAGTTTTAACCTCGGAAAAGCATTCGCGAAATTCACAGGGTTTTTAACCGGAATGCAATTGCTAACGATTACGGTGGGCACATTAACTATTTTAGCCGGCGTAATTGCCATCTCCAATATCTTATTAATTACCGTAAAAGAAAGAACCAAAGAAATTGGTATTCGTCGTGCTTTAGGCGCAAAACCCGCAGAAGTTCGAAATCAGATATTACTAGAAAGCGTGGTGATTACTTTATCATCGGGACTTTTGGGTTTCATGTTTGGAATATTTCTGTTGATGATTCTCAATATTATAACCAAAGATCAAGATGCTTTTCCGTTTTATAATCCAACGGTGAATTATGGACAGGTTTTCGGCGCAATGGCGATTATGGTGATATTAGGTTTAATTGTCGGAATGATTCCGGCGCAAAGAGCGGTGAAGATTCGTCCGATTGAAGCATTGAGATCGGAGTAGTTTGAGTGGTTGAGTTTTTAAGTTATTGAGTAAACTTGGAATTTTTTAATTTTAAAAACTGAATTTGTAAAGATAACGAAACTGCGACCCGGCCTGAATGGAGCTCTTTTTGCGAGGAGGCACGACGAACAAAAAAGCGGGAATGGAGGACGGAAAAGTCGCCCTAAAAAAATAAATAATAAACGAAGTATATGAAAAAGAAGTTCACTTTAAAAAAAGCAATTTATATTTTGCTGGGATTAATTTTTGCGATTGCATTAATCTCGGGAATCGGTTATTTAATTAAATCGAATTCCAAAGAAAGCGAGGCATTTCTAACCAAGAAACCATTCGTACAAAATATGGACGACAAAGTAATGGCAACCGGAAAAATTGTACCGCGGGAGGAAATTGAAATTAAACCGAATATCTCAGGAATTATCGATAAAATATTGGTCACTGAAGGTGATAAAGTTACCGCCGGACAGTTGGTTGCAACGATTAGAATTGTCCCAAGTATTCAAAATGTAAATGCTGCACAACAAGAAATCAACAATGCAGATTTGCAGATTAGCAATGCTGAAATTAATGTGGCGCAACAACAAAAACAATTTGCGATGCAGGAAAGACTGTATTCGCAAGGCGTGATCTCTAAACAGGAATATATCTCTGCGCAACAACAGTTGCAGTCGACCCAACAAGTTTTAAAAAACGCGCAGCAACAAAGACAAACTGCGCTGAAAAATCTACAAATCGCAAAAACCGGAGCGACACCAGAATTACAGAATATGGCAAGTACGCAAATTCGCTCAAAAGCCAACGGAACCGTTTTGGAAGTTCCTGTAAAAGTCGGAAGTCAGGTTATTGAGGCAAACTCATTTAATGCCGGAAGCACGATTTGCTCGATTGCAGATTTGAATTCTCTAATTTTTGAAGGTACGATTGATGAAGCACAAGCTGGAAAATTGAAAGATGGAATGGACATGAATGTAATCATCGGTGCGCTCCAAAACAAATCATTTCCAGGACGTGTTACCATGATTGCACCAAAAGGAAAAGAGGAAAATGGAACCATTAAATTCCCAATTGAAGCAGATGTCTTCAATAAAACCAACGAATATATTCGCGCTGGATTTTCTGCCAACGGCGAAATTATTCTGAGTTCGCAAAAAAATGCGTTACTTTTAGATGAATCTTTAATTCAATATGACAAAGTAAATGGCAAAGACAATTCTTTTGTAGAAGTAAAACAACCGGACGGGAAATTCAAAAAAGTGAATGTAAAACTCGGTGCGAGCGACGGAATTAATGTTCAGATCTTGTCCGGAATCAACAAGAATGCTGAAGTGAAAGTTTGGAATCCATCCGATAAAGACAAAGAAGCTTTGAAGGAAAAGAAAAACAAATAGGCTTCTTAACCAAAATAAAACTCACAAATCCCGGAATTTATTTCGGGATTTGTGCTTTATCTTTTCTAAGTAATACTCCGAGATTCAAGAATAATAGAAGCAATCCCAAGGTCATCCAAATCGCAGTTTTGATATTGTCGAATTTCAGTTGTTCAATATGAGTTTTTGCTATCTCTGCTAATTTAGAACTTTGAACAATATAATTTTGAACCTCGATGATTTGATCTACATTTTTATTCGGCACCGAATGTTGGGAAAAATAGACCAGATTTCTTTTACCCATATAAGCCGCAATCCAATACTGATCAGAGGAATCCATGTTCAAATAATCGATTCTGTAATAATTATTTCTAATATCTCCAAGGTGTTTGGTTTCGTATCGTAAATCAGAATCTGTATCATTAGTTACTTTAATGAGATAAAAATCCAAAGGAAAAGGCAGTTTGTTCACCACCTGAATGGTCATAGAATTTTCCAGAAAATGATCTAAACTTTTTTGAATAAAATAATAACTGAAAACAATGATTGAAATTCCGACAATTCCTATTCGAAAAGTTTTCGCCCAAACACCGAATCGACCAGTTTTGATGACCGAAAAAAGCAAGCCGAAAGCAAGTAAAACTGCAAGTAAAAAAAACAAATAAAACATGTAGTAAAGATAAATAAAATTAACAAGTACAATCTGGGAATTTAAATGTGCATCATCTTATTCTACATTCCATTCACGGTAAAATTGATCCAAAAATTTCAGCATATAATCGTGGCGTTTTTTCGCTAATTCTTTACCGGTTTTCGTATTCATCAAATCCTTTAAAAGCAACAATTTTTCATAAAAATGATTAATAGTTGTTCCGTTTGATTTTTTATATTCCTTTTTCGTCATATTCAATTGTGGTTGAATATCTGGATGAAACATCAAATTATTTTTAAAACCACCGAAATTAAAAGTCCGCGCAATCCCAATGGCACCTATTGCATCGAGTCGATCGGCATCTTGCACAATCTGTAATTCGATAGGTAAAACGGCAGGAACCTCATCTCTATTTTTAAAGGAGATATTTTTGATAATAAATAAAACCTGTTCAATTATTTCTTTGGAAACATTTTCACTTTCCAAAAAATCTTGTGATATTTTCAATGCTAAAGTTTCATCGCCATCGTGAAATTTGGGATCCGCAATGTCATGAAGCAACGCCGAAAGTTCAACAACTTCAAGATTACAGGTTTCGGTAGCAGCGATCTTCTTTGAAAGTTTCCAAACTCTTTCGATGTGAAACCAATCATGACCGGCTTCAGCTCCTTCGAGTTTTTCTTTAACGAAATTGACGGTATTTTGGATTTGAGAATTCATTTTTAGATTTTAGGAAACCTCATAGG
>NZ_JBAVFG010000214.1:0-35443 GCF_049588135.1 Kaistella sp.
CTCAGGCGTTTCTTCTGATTGATGTTCATTGGGTTTAATGAAAGAAAAACTTACATTTCCGTATTTTCTGGTATCAGTAATATTGGGATGTTGCAGTTTTGTGCGGCTTTGATGTTCCAGAATAAAAACGCCATTTTCTTTCAGGTAATTATTGTTTAAAACCAAAGAAATCAATTCTTCATATTTGGAAACCTCCATTTCAAAAGGGGGATCGGCAACTACAATTTCGTAGGTTCTGCGATTTCTATTTTTCTTTAAATATTCGAAAACGTCGCCACGAACGGCATTTACTTGGGTATTCATTTCAAGTTCTGCTGCCGTAGTATTGATGAAGCCGGCATGTCTGGCATTCATTTCTATCGAAGTTACATCTTTGCAACCTCTGGACGCGAATTCCAGGGAAATCGAACCAATACCTGCAAACAAATCGAGTACAGAAATCGAGGCGTAATCTAATCGGAAACGGTTTTCGATAATGCTGAACAAGGCTTCTTTGGCAAAATCGGTCGTTGGTCTTACATCGAAATTTTTGGGTGCGGAAATTCTTTTGGATTTCCATCTTCCAGAGATGATTCTGTACATGGGTGTTGATGCTGGGGTGTTAGGTGTTTGATGCTGAATGTTTGGTGCTGGATGTTCCAGAGAGCAAATTTAAGTCAATTTATTTCTAAAGGCAATGATATGATTCATAATTTTATAGGACTCATTATAGCGTTCTATAAATGTTTCGTCTGTGATATAATTTCTGTATTTGGCTTTGTAAAGGCATGTTACTACTTCTGCGAGTTATCCTAAAAACCTTCTAAACTCTGGATTACTTTGCAAAATACTTCCTTCTGCAATATTCAGAGCGATGGAATCTGAAGCCCTTCTTATTTGTGATGTAAGATTAAAAATTTCATCTTTCGGAAATTGGGAAGAGTGCTTGTAAATCTTTTCTGCGAAATCCATGGAGTCCTGCCAAATAATTAACTTTTCAAACTTGAAACTCATCTTTTAAATTTTAAAATAAAGATAATCAATCAAACTTAATTTGCACCCATCACCCATCACCCAACATCTATCATCAAACACCCCTCACCTCGCATTCAAAATAAAGTTCTTCTTCGGAATATTATCATAAACAATCTTCAGGCTTTTCACGAACTTCTTTAATTCTGAAATAAAAGTTTCATTTTCGGTCGTTTCGCCGTAAACAAAAAACTGAGTGTCCGCAATTCCAAATCCGATTTTACTTACGGTAAACATGATGAAATAAAGAAAATCGACTTCTGAATTCACATCTAGATTATTGTAAAGGATTATTTTTTTATGATCTAATGCAAAAAATTCACATTGCTGATGATACAGATTGATATGAATTTCTTTTTGGTTTTTGGCTGAAATTTGATTCAAAAATTGTTCGCCCGAAAAATTGAATTTCGTAGGAACAACGGTGTCTTTTATTTTCTGATAAATAGATTTCGGAAAAGTATAATAAAACTGAACGGCAAATTTCTTATTGATCGAAAGCATTAATTCTTCCTGATCTTGGTCTACAGGAGCGTTATATGCAATCAAATCGTAGCCCAAATCGTGTTCTTTAAAACCTTCCGGCATCAAGGTAAAATGATTCAAAGCTGAAATTACGGTAATTTCTTTATATTTTTTCAGGGTCAAAATCTCATCGACCTTTTGGCTGAGTGCATTTTCTGGCGATTCTTCGGTAACAAAAAAAGAGTTTTCTTCAGAAACAGTTTTGTTTCTTAAAATCTGATATTGTACACCATCTTTGGTAAAAAGTAATTTGAGTTGTTCCATGCTTTACGAGCGCAAATTTATTAAAATTAATCGGCTTTTGAAATTTTCTTATTTTTGAACAGTTATGAGCAAAGTCATGAGCCTGGTTGAAAGAGATTTGTTAATTTTACAGAGGTTTTAAATAAGTTGAAACCGCAAACAGAGAACTTATTTTTTTTAATTATTAAAGTATATTCATTATGAAAAGAGTGTTATTGGTATTCTTGCTGATGTTTTCAGTAAGTATTTTTGCCCAGAAAAAAATCCAGAATCAAACCGTAGAAGCCGCTTGCGGAATGTGTCAGTTTAAAATTAAATCTGATAAAGGGTGCGCCATGGCGGTAAAGATTGATGGCAAAGTGTATCACGTAGAAGGTTTAGACAAAAAAACTTACGGTGATGCGCATGCTGAAGATGGCTATTGCAAAATCATGAAAAAAGCAATCGTGAGTGGAGAAATCAAAAAAGGAAAATTCTACGCCACGAGTTTTAAGTATGTAGAGTAGGAGTTGCTGGGTGCGGGGGTGTTTGATGCTGGATGCTGAGTGGTTAATAATTGGTAAAGATGAATGTTTAAGAAGAGCCAAGTAAAAAGGAAAAAGAGCCAAGTGAGAGTCCAAGGTCAATGAATTATGAATGCTAATTTTGCATCTAACATCTAACATCTAACATCTAACATCTAACATCCCTCACCGACAACATCCAACCCCTCACCTAAAGTAAACCAATACGGTACCCGATTGATGGTGCAGTATTTCTTTGTTTTGAAACTCCAGATTGGTTTGGCTTTCTAAGACATCATGCACCATTTTTTGCAAAACGCCGTCACCGATTCCGTGGATGATTTCTAATTTTTTCAAGTTGTTTTTTCTGCAGTAATCGATGGTATTGAGGAGTTTTTCTTTTTGAAGGAAGAGCCGTTCAAAAGAATCGTAATCAGTCGGGTTTTTCACCAAATGTTCGAAATGCAAATCTAGGATGAAAGGTTTTTTGTCGTGTTTTTTAGAAATGGGTTTTGCAATTTCGGGTTTACTGATTATTTTTAGATTTTCATAAATCGAAGGATTTTGGATCACCAATTTTTCTTTTTTGAACTGATGTGTAAAACCGTGTTCATCTTTGAAAACCACGGTTTCGCCGTTCACAGAAGTTATTTTTCCATTTAGATTATCATCAATCACCGAAACCGAATCGCCTATTTTCATACCACCGCAAAAATAGGAAATTTTCTTTTTTGATGAAAAGTCTATTTTTAAACATAAATGATAAGCGGTTATGCATATCAGTTTAAAAATATCAAACGTTTATGTTGTTATTCCTAAATATAATAGGTAAATACTAATGATTTCCACATGAATAATTTTGAAATTAAAATGTTTTGTGAAACCATTTGTGAAAATTCGCATTTCTCTCCAAAATTCTTCCCGAAAAATTTCCTTAAATTTGGGTTCTTATTTAAGAGCCTGTTCAAATTTCATCAAAATTAATTTCCCCGATCCTAAAGGGAGTAATTTTGATGAAATTTTCAAAGAATTTTTAAACAGGCTCTAAGCATTTAATCTATCAATAATAAAAAATATGGATCCAATTTTCGACCTTATCGAACAAGAAAGACAAAGACAAACACACGGAATCGAACTCATTGCTTCCGAGAATTTCGTTTCAGACAATGTGATGAAAGCGGTAGGAAGTGTTTTAACCAATAAGTATGCAGAAGGATATCCCGGAAAAAGATATTACGGTGGTTGCGAAGTGGTGGACGAAGTAGAAACTTTAGCCATCGAAAGAGCAAAGCAGCTGTTCGGGGTAGATTATGCCAATGTTCAGCCGCATTCTGGGTCACAAGCTAATGCTGCTATTTATCTTTCTATTCTGAAGCCGGGTGACAAAATTTTAGGATTGGATTTATCGATGGGTGGGCATTTAACCCACGGTTCATTCGTGAATTTTTCAGGAATTCAATATAACGCTAATTTCTACGGGGTAGATCGCGAAAGTGGTTTAATCGACTACGATGCGATGCGCCAAAAAGCATTGGAGGTAAAACCGAAAATGTTAATCGCAGGTTATTCTGCCTATTCCAGAGATATTGATTTTAAGAAATTCCGTGAAGTAGCCGATGAAGTAGGAGCAACTCTTTGGGCAGATATCGCTCACCCAGCAGGATTGATTGCAAAAGGTTTGCTAAGTTCTCCATTCGAGCATTGTCATGTGGTGACTACTACTACTCACAAAACTTTGAGAGGACCAAGAGGAGGGCTGATTATGATGGGCAAAGATTTTGAAAATACCTACGGACACAAAACTCCGAAAGGTGAAACGAAAATGATGAGCCAAGTTTTAAATGGTTCTGTATTCCCAGGAATTCAGGGCGGTCCTTTGGAGCACGTTATTGCAGGAAAAGCTGTTGCTTTTGCCGAAGCCATTGATCCAAAATTTGAGGTTTATGCCAAACAAGTTGTTGCCAATGCGCGCGCTTTATCCAAAGCCATGATCACCAATGGATTTGATATTGTAAGTGGTGGAACGGATAACCATTTGATGTTGGTGGATCTTCGAAACAAAAACGTCAACGGTAAAGAAACCGAAAAAGCATTGGTAAAAGCCGATATCACCTGTAACAAAAATATGGTTCCATTTGATGATAAATCTGCATTTACCACTTCCGGGATTCGTTTGGGCACTGCGGCAATTACCACCAGAGGTTTGAAAGAAAACGATATGGAAACCATCGCGGGACTTATCAACGATGTCGTAATGAATATTAATGATGAAAATGTAATTTCCGGTGTTCGTAAAAAGGTGAATGAATTAATGGACTCGCGACCGTTGTTTCAATATTAATTTTGGATTTTCAATTTTTTCCAACTTTGCCAAAGTTCTAAACTTTGGCAAAATTTTTAGAAAAAAAATCATTATTCATATTTTTATCATTTGGAACACAAATCTTACACTTTCCTCGAAATCAAACAGAAAATGGTAAATTATTGCGTTTATCAGGATCGTTGCCATCAAGAAGTAGAGCAGAAGATGCGCGATTTTTTATTGATTCCGGAAGCGAAAGATGAGATTTTTTTGTATTTAATGAAAGAAAATTATCTGAATGAAGAACGTTTTACCCGAAGTTATATCCGTGGGAAATTCTATATGAAATCTTGGGGAAGGAATAAAATCCGAAACCATCTGAAGTTTAAAGGCGTATCAGAGAAACTTATTAATAATTGTTTTGATGAAATTGAAGAGGATGATTACCGGAAAACCTTAGCCAAACTTTACCGTACTTACGAGTCTAAATTAAAAGGGGTGCAGCCGTATCAAAAAAAATCAAAAACCATTAAATATTTATTGTCCAAAGGGTTTGAATATGCAGAAATTACGGAAATAATTGCTGATGTGGATGAAGAATGAATTGGGTTTCATAGGGGATGCGCAACTTGCTCATCGGTCAATTATCTCCTCCTCACTCTTTATAAGAATTAAAAAGTGTCTAATAATTGATGCCCAATAGTAGCAAGAGCGCTCTTAATTTTTTAAGGCAAGTGGTTTGAGATTGGGTTGTGTTTTTTTCGCCTTTTCATTGCCCCTGATGTAGTCGCCATATCTGTTCTTGATTCTTTATTTTAATGATAATAATTTTGTTGGAAATTTAAATAATTCTATAAAAAAGGTATTTGTTAAGTTAAATTAACGTAAAAATAGGATTTGTGATTGAATAATATGTATTATATTTGGTAATAATTAAAAATTCAATATTTATGAAAACAAATTTATTCTTGAAGCGGCTGCTCTTTCTGTGGGTGCTCGCTTTTTCTGCCTCAGTATGGGGGCAGACTTCAATACAAAATTTCGGCACAACTGATGGTTCTAACACAACTAATACAGGAAATACAACTTTAATTCCCAATCCTACTTCCGGTACTACATATGCCAGAGGAGGAACTGGAGGGTCTGTAAATTTGATAAAAACTTCTAATCCTTTGAGTACAACGGGGGATTATGTGAGGGCCGCAGCTTCAACTAGCGGTGCTGTTGTGAAATTTTCTCCTTGGGTTGGCTACACAAACTCAGCGGAATTTTATACTTCTTTTGAAGTTTTGTTTGGAGATTCCAACGCAGGCAAAACCGCTACCTCCGGAGTTTGGCAATTTTTTCAGGGTACAGGATCGACCTATTCCGATGTTAATGGTTTTTCTGGTGCTCAAACTTTTGTGGGTTTACAATTCACTTATGGGGCAGGTGGTGCCATCGCATTGAATTATAGGGCAGGCGGTTCTTGGGTTACTACAAGTTTAACAACAACATCCTTGAGTTCAGCTACCAAATATACCTTTGAAATTGTTGGAAATAATAAAAGTAGTGGCACTATTAATTATACATACAACGGAGTGTCGCAAACTGTTGCTGTTCAGAAATTTGACTTGTTTATAAACGGTGTCAAGGTAGGTGATGATTTGGCTGCAGCTCAATTACCAGTAGGAAATAATATAAATTCTGGTACTTTTATAGGACAAAATAGCGTAAGTAATGTTGCTAATATTTTTGTAGACGATGCTATCGTATATAATGCAGTTCCTTCTTCTATTGGAACTCCTTCCTACACCCTCACCTATACAGCAGGAGCAAACGGAACCATTTCCGGCTCTTCACCGCAAACGGTAGAACAAGGAGCAGACGGTTCTGCTGTAACGGCCGTACCCAATGCAGGTTATCATTTTGTAAACTGGAACGATACTTCAACAAACAACCCGAGAACGGATACCAATGTACAAGCCAACATTAGTGTAACTGCTAATTTTGCAGCAAACCCCCATACCGTAACTTACAAAGCCAATGGTGGAGTAGAAGCGGATATCGTGGTTAATAAAAATTATGGAGAAACGGTTACTGTAGCAGACAATGCTTTTACCAGAACTGGATACAACTTCACGGGCTGGAATACACAAGCAGACGGCAATGGCACTTCTTATGCGCCAAGTGATACTTTTACGCTTACGGACGCAGATGTTTCGCTTTATGCGCAATGGATTAATGCTTCTCTGCCTACTCAAGCCATTACTTTTGGTGCGTTGGCAGATAAAATATACGGAGATGCTACATTCGACCTGACTGCAACTGCCAGTTCAGGACTAGCGGTTTCTTATGCAAGTTCAAACACCAATGTTGCAACGGTAAGCGGAAATACGGTCACCATTGTAGGAGTGGGAACAACCACTATCACTGCATCACAATCAGGCGGAGGCACTCACCAACCGGCTGATTCTGTTGACCAGACTCTTACCGTAACTAAGAAAGGTCTTAGCATCTCAGGTGTAACGGTAACTTCTAAACCTTATGACGGGAATACCTCCGCCACCTATACGGGCGGCTCGTTAGCAGGTGTTGTAGATGGCGATGCTGTGGGATTCTCAGGAACTGTTGTTTTTAATGATGCTAATGCAGGTGACAACCAAGCGGTAACTGCCAATTTCGCATTGACAGGCGCTGACAAAGATAAATACACGTTGACTCAGCCTACCCTTACAGGAACGATCAGTAAAGGAACGCAGACTCTTGCCACTTTTGTAGATACTACAAAAAACATTGGAGATGCGCCGTTCGCATTACCTGCTACAACCAACGCAGGAACGACGGTTTTTTATACCAGTTCTAAACCTTCTGTAGCAACAGTTTCTGGTAATACGATAACGATTGCAGGTTTGGGAACTTCGACGATTACAGCACACGCAGATGGCGGTGCTAATTATAAAGATTTTGATGGTAGTATTACTTTAACGGTAACCCTTAACCCGGCTACTGTACCAACCGCAAGGGCTGCAACAAGTATTAAAACTAACGGATTTACTGCTAACTGGGATGCAATACAAGGTGTGGATAGTTATAAGCTGGATGTTTACACTGTGGAAGGCTCAGTAACAAAAGATATAACAGTTGTCGGGTGGGATTTTAAAGACTCGAATATAATAGCAGATTCAGGAATATCCGCTAATTTAAATAAAACCATTTCTACAAGTTCTACTGGAAATATTACATATCCTGGTGGGGCGGCAGCGGCAATAAGTAATTCAGGTTGGGATAACGGCTCTGCTTCTAAATACTGGAGAGTGAGTTTCACGACAGTAGGTATGAATAATCTTAAATTATCGTCTAAACAACAATCATCAAATACAGGCCCGAAAGATTTTAAACTTCAATGTTCCGTTAATGGAACAGATTGGATAGATGTTACAGGAGCAGCAATAACTGTTGCAAATAATCTTACTACAGGCGTATTAGAAAATGTAGCTTTACCATCAGTTTGTGATAATCAAATTTTGGTTTATGTAAGATGGATTATGACAAGTAATCTCCAAGTTGGTACTGGTAATGTAGCGAGTGCAGGAACATCTCGTATTACTGATATTGTGGTAATAGGAGATCAAGGCAGTGTAACCAATGTTCCTGTAACAGACTCACCATTTACTGTAACAGAAAACTCCAAAACGGTAACCGACTTACAACCTGATACAGATTATCATTATATGGTAAAAGCGGTAAGTGGCATAGTAACTACAGCAAACTCTAATGAGATTGATGTAACCACTAAGTCTTCTACAGTAATCTGGGATAATGCTGGCTGGTCTAATACAACAGGTCCAGATGCGAGCGAAGATGCAGTTATCAAAAAAGATTACAGCGGTCCTTCTTTCGAATCAAAATCTTTAACCGTGAATGAAGGTTTCACTTTAACAGTTCCTTCTGGCGGTTATGTGAAAACAGGTGACGTGACGAACAACGGAACCATCATCGTTGCCAACAATGCGAACTTTGTGCAGACGGGTAATTTTACTGCTGGAACTGATTCCAGCTTCAAAGTAAAAAGAACTTCTAAAGAGGTGAAGCGTTTGGATTATATCGCTTGGAGCAGTCCGATGAAGGTTTCGGATCAAACGCTTAAATCGTTCTCTAATGAAACTGTAGATACGCGTTTCTTTACCTATAATGAAGGAAAGTATGTTACGGTTACAAGCCCAGCAACAACGAAGTTTACTCCTGGTCAAGGTTTCCAGATTCGTACACCGAACAACTTTACCACCACACCACAAGAATTCTTTGGACTTTTTGAAGGTACGGTACCAAATTCTGGTTTAGTTACTTATGATGCTTCATCAATTGGTGGGAAATATGTATTCTTAGGAAACCCTTACCCAAGTGCTTTGGATATGGAAGCATTCTATGCTGCTAATAATGGAATAACAGGAACTTTCTATATTTGGGACAGTGCTTCTGCAATGGATGCCAATAACGAATATTCTGGTTCTAATTATACTACTTATACCCAACTCGGAACCGTTCCTGCAGGTTCGGAAGAAGGATATGTGCCAGTAGGTCAAGGCTTCTTCGTAGATAGAGGTACGAATACAATCAATAACTTTATGTTTACGGATGCGATGAGAAGTGGCGATAAAACGGGTGCTTTTGCAAAGTCAGGTACTTCAGATAAATTCTGGTTGCAAATGACTGCGCCATCTGGTGCAAAACCACAAATGCTCATCGGGTTCCATCCAAATGCTACAGAAGGATATGATGCAGGCCTTGATGCAAAAATGTTCGACAGCAATTCAGATGTGATCTATTCAACAGTTGATGGTAAATCTTTGATTATCGATGCACATGGATCTTTCAATAGTACTGATGTTGTTCATGTTAATACCAAATTCCTTACTACTGGTAATTACGCCATAGGTATTGCTCGGAAAGAAGGAATCTTTGAAAATGGACAGAAAATTTATTTGAAAGATCACGTAACAGGAACAGAGATAGAATTAACCGCTGGAGATTATACTTTTGCTGCAACAGCAGGACTTCAGGCTGATAGATTTACAATAACTTTTAGTAAAGGAGTTTTGGCTAATGCTGATATTACAAAAGGACAAGCAAAAATCTACGCTAGCCAAGCAGTTATTTATGCAAAAGCATCTTCTAAAATTGCTTCTGTAGAAGTATATGATATGAGTGGAAAATTAATGCAGACTGTTTCCGGAAAACATGCTACCGATCTTTCTTTCTCAGTGAATCATAACGGAATCGCAGTCGTGAAAATGACCTTAGAAAACGGGGAAATTATAACCAATAGAGTACTATTAAAAAAATAAAAACATGAAAAAAATAAGCATCATATTAGTTGCAGTACTGCTTTCAAGTTCTGTATTTGCACAAGAGGGAAATTCATTTTCTCGAAGCTTCAACAATGCTAACCATCCTGCTGAAGAAGATCCAGCAGGAGATCCAGGAGGCGATGGTGACATTGGGGGCGATGATTCTGCTCCCATCGACGATTATATTCCTTTGCTTGCTTTAGCAGGTGTCGGAATGGCTGTATATTTCGGTAGAAAGAAATATGTATTGGCAAAATAATCCCAGCAGGTGAATGGCTCACCATTTAATAAATAAGGCTTCTCAACTTGAGAAGCCTTATTTTATTTTGGTAGATTTTAGAATGATGATTTTTTATCAAATCGGTTTAGATACTGTGATAAAAATTATTCAAAACCAAATTTTTAAAGCATTTTTCTTTTCCCCATCCCGAAAACTTTCGGGACTAAAGAGTGGAAAATTCTTTGAAAATTTCATCAAAATTAATTTCCCTAACCCTAAAGGGAGTAGTTTTGAGGTTTGTTTTAAATAGTATCTTTGGTTTTTAATTCTATACAATGAAAAAGTTATTTTCCCTCCTTTTAATTTTGAGTTTTATTGCTGGTTTCTCACAAACTGATACCACACAAGTTATCGTTCCCAATAGAACAAATTCTGCTGAAGCACTTTCCAAGCCGTATGTTATTTTGATTTCTACCGACGGTTTCCGATATGATTATGTCCAAAAATACTTGGCTGAAAATCTCATGAAATTTTCAGAAAGTGGGGTTGTTGCAAAAGCAATGATTCCCAGTTTTCCTTCAATTACTTTTCCGAATCACTGGAGTTTAATTACGGGTTTGTATCCTTCTCATCATGGTTTAATCGATAATTTTTTCTATGATTATAAAAGGAAAGAACCCTATAAAATGAGCAACAAAGAAAATGCAGAAGATGGTTCGTGGTACGGTGGAACACCACTTTGGAGTTTGGCGGAAAAACAAGGAATGCTTACTGCATCAATGATGTGGGTGGGTTCTGCAAGCAATGCTGGTGGAGCGAGACCAACTTATTACTATCATTATCATGAAAAATTCACTCCTAACGAAAAAGTAGATAAAGTTATCGATTGGTTGAAATTATCGGAAGAACGCCGTCCACATTTTATTACGTTATATTTCCCAGAAGTTGACGCAAGTGGTCATCATTTCGGACCAGGCAGTAATGAAACCAAAAACGCTGTTCATTTGGTTGATGCTGCTATCGGAACTTTGGTAGAAAAAGTAAACCAGTTGGGATTGAAAAATGTAAACTTTATTTTTGTCGCAGATCATGGAATGATCAATGTAGATCGTGAGCATCCTATTGCCATTCCCGAAATTCTTTTTGATAAAAACCGTTTTGATTTTTATAATTCTCAAACTTTATTGAGGGTTGTAGTGAAAAATCCAGAGGAAATACAATCGGTATATAAAGAATTGAAGAAAAATAAAACAAATGATTATCGTGTTTTTCTTGATGAAAAATTCCCAAGAAAATTAAACTTCTCTCAGAAAGACGATCGATACAATCGAATAGGACAAATCTTGCTGGTGCCGAAAGTTCCCAAAATATTTTTAGAGAAAGACCAAAAAACCTCTATCGGAAAACATGGTTATAACCCGTACACGGTTCCGGAAATGAAAGCGACTTTTATTGCGTTTGGTCCCGCCTTTAAACAAAATAAAAAAATCGGTGAATTTCAAAATGTAAATATCTATCCAATTGTTACTGATATTTTAAATTTAAAAATTACGGAACCGATTGACGGAACACAGAAAGTAGCAAAAGAAATCCTTCGGAAATAACAAAATATCCGGCTGAAATTTCAACCGGATATTTTAATTTTATAAAAAATTTAATTTTTCAGAGATTGCATATCAATCACAAAACGATAATGAACATCGCTTTTCAGCATTCGCTCATAGGCTTTGTTAATGTATTGAATGTCGATCATTTCGATTTCTGGTAAGATATTGTGTTTGCCACAGAAGTCGAGCATTTCCTGAGTTTCTTTAATGCCGCCAATCACAGAACCTGCGACAGATCTTCGTCCCAAAATCATCGGTGGAGTGAAAAGTGCTTCGTTCATTTTGCCGATATATCCTACCAAAACTAAAGTTCCACTTATATTTAATGTTGCGAGATAAGGATTAATATCGTGATCGTAAGGAACGGTATCAATGATTAAATCGAATTTCCCGGCTGCAGCTTTCATTTCATTTTCGTAGGTAGAAATCACAACGGCATGAGCACCCAAATCTAAAGCATCTTGGATTTTATCGGGGCTTCTGGAGATTAAAGTTACTTCTGCGCCTAAACCTTTTGCCAATTTAATTGCCATGTGACCCAAGCCGCCTAAACCTACGACTGCGACTTTACTTCCTTCTTTTACATTCCAATGTTTCAAAGGTGACCAAGTAGTAATTCCGGCACAAAGCAAAGGAGCAACTGCTTTTAAGTCTAAATTTTTAGGGATTTTTAAAACAAAATCTTCGGTCACGATCACTTTTTCAGAATAACCTCCGAAAGTGTGACCTCCCAAAAATTGATCTTTTCCGTTGTAAGTTCCCGTAGAACCGTTCAAACAGTATTGTTCTAAATCCTGTTTGCAACTTTCGCATTCTTTGCAGGAATCTACCAAACAGCCAACTCCTGCTAAATCGCCGACTTTAAATTTGGTTACTTCCGAACCTATTTTTGTAATTCTCCCAACAATTTCGTGTCCCGGAACGGATGGGTATTTTGTTCCGCCCCAGTCGTTTCTTGCGGTATGCAAATCGCTGTGACAAACCCCGCAATATAAAATTTCAATTTCGATATCCTTTGGTTGTACTTCGCGTCGCTCGATCGTCATTTCTTTTAAATCATCATCTTTCGATGGTGTTCCAAATGCTTTTATAGAAAGGTTATTGCTCATATTTTTAATTTTAATTTAACAAAGATAATGGGTTAAAAAAAGAAACTATGTTAATTTATTCCTAAATAATTGTTGAGGTCATCTTAAATTTAAATCTCGGGAACCCAAACAGAAACATTACCCGCTGGAACAGGGAAGTTTCCCCAACCATTTTCATCGATGGTAATTTTATCTTGAAACCAACCCAGAAAATCATAAAAAATTTGCCCAGCATATTGTGCTCCTATTTCCATCGGTTTGTTATAAGCATCTTTATTGCTGAGAACAACTGCGCAACCTTTGTGTTTGTCATCGCCTTCACGAATCCAGCCGAGGCAATTGGCATCTTCAAAATAATTGCGTTGCGTTCCGTAAGCAAATAATTGTCGCACTTTCAAGAGTTCTTCAATTTTTTCTACTTTATCTAAAAATATTTCCTGGGCGTTTCCATTATGATCTTTATCGATATAATGTGCGCCAAATAAATCGGGATAAAATAGGCACGGATAACCCTCTTTTCTCAATAAAATTAAAGCATACGCCAATGGCTTAAACCATTTTTCAACAGGCGCTTCGAGTTCTTGCAAAGGTTGTGTATCATGATTATCAACCAACGTAACTGATAAAAGGGGATTGGCTAAAGTTAAGGTTTCATCAAATATTTTTCTTAAATCATATTCTGCACCTTGTAAAGAAGCAACATGAAAATTCTGCTGTAAAGAAGAATCGAATAAACTCATCGAACCTTCCGTCGCTTCAATATATTTTTCCAAAAGCGGCAATTCTCCTGGTGCCCAATATTCGGCAACCGCGAAAATATTTTCCCCAGTATTTACACGTAAATGATAAAGCCAGTCTTTACAAAATTCTGCCGATTGATGTTTTACGGCATCTAAACGAACACCATCAAAATGAATTTGGTCATGGTACCATTTCCCCCAATTGTTTAATTCTTCCCGCACGAAAGGATTTCGCTGATCGATATTATTATACATTAAATAATCATAATTTCCTTTTTCATTTGAAATCATTTCTTCCCAACCTTCACCGTGATCATTGATGATTTGGTAGATTCCATCTTCTTGACCTTTGGCAAAATCAACTCCGGAGAAACATTGAAAATTCCACTTAAAGTTCGAATATTTTTCTCCTCTTCCAGGGAAAGTAAATTTGGTGTAGGATTCTATTTCAAAAGGTTCAGATAGATTTTGCTGGCGGTTTTCGGGATTCACTTTTACCGCATTAAATTTTTCTTTTTCGTCTCCACCAGCTTTATGATTCAGGACAATATCAACAATCACCGAAATTCCGTTTTGCTGCAAAGTTTTGCAACAATTAAGATATTGTTCTTTGGTTCCATATTTCGTGGGGATTGTTCCTTTCTGGTCAAATTCTCCCAAATCAAATAAGTCGTACGGATCGTAACCTACCGAATAACCTCCAGAAGCACCTTTGTAAGCAGGAGGAAACCAAACTGCGGAAATCCCTAACTCCTTTAAATAAGAAACCGAATTTTTTGCCAAATCATATAATTGAGAATTTCCATCCGAGTACCAATGGAAAAATTGAATCATGGTTGGGTTCATCGTTGATTATTTTGAATGGTGAAGTTAGCAAAAACTGTCCCGAAATCGATGAAGAAAAAAAGGAGTAGAAAAATACCAATAACCGAGAGCTTTCTATTGCGAAATAGGGGGCGAGTGAGTCCGAAATTTAAACAACAAAAAAGCCGCAAAAAATTGCGGCTTTAATAGATGTTGTTGAGAAAATTATATTCCAGCAACAATATTCAGTTCTAGGTCAACTTCTGGAGAAATCATCCAGTCTTTTGGGCTGCCCTCAGTTCCGTAAGCTAAGCCCCAATCCTGTCTGTTGATCGTGAATTTGGAAACGAAATTTACTTTACCGTTAGCCACTTCCACTTTCGCAGGGAAAGAAACGTTTACTGTTTTGTCTTTGATGGTAAGGTTTCCGCTTACTTGTTTGTTGGCTCCTTCTACTTTACTTGCTGTACCAGCAGGAAGATCTTCTACTTTAGTAATGTCGAATTTCACACTTGGATATTTTGCAACATCAAAGAAATCTTCACTTTTTAAATGAGAGTCGAGGTCAGAAGAAGTTTTTCCTTCACTTATTTTAGGATCTACCGCAGCAGGATCAGTAGTTAGAGTATTGATGTCTGAAACGAGGCTTCCAGAGTTGATGTTTCCGTTTTCTACAGAAAATATTCCTGTCGTTTTGGTTGTTCCAAATCTCGGATTCAATCCACCTTTATGGTAAGCAGTCCAGTTCACAGTACTGTTTTCTGTATTTACCGTAAAAGTTTCCCCAGCATGTTCGGCAACTGCTTGTTCTGTAGTAGCGTTTGCGATGTCGGTTTTTGATTCTTTACATGATACGGCAACCAGAACTGCTGAAAGTGCCAAAATTGATATTTTTTTCATTGTTAAAATATTTAATTGTTATCTGGGTGCAAAAGTAAAGCAGATAATCGAGGTAGAAATTGACCTATGATAAGAAGTGCGTTATAATTTAACAAAGTTCATACTGCGAAAGGCAAAGCCTTTAAAATCCATAAAAACTCTCATTGAATATAGATTTTAATCTTTTTGTTCTTGATGAATTTTAATCTTTAAATTGTTGAATTTTAAAAATTATGATGAGTTTTTCACTATTAAGGAAACTATTTTACGACCTTCTTTATTCAAATATTTACCCCAAATCGAACTCTTCAAATGGAATTTTCAGCTGCACCGAAACCGGCTTCTTTTGACCTGAGAATACTAATCTTTATTACCGAATTTTTTCACTTCCACCTTCTTTTCTTTTACTTTTAGAATGAAATTTTCTAAAACTTTTTTGACACCTTCTTCTGAAGTTGTAGTCTGCAGATTATCATCGAGATAAACATTTTTTGGAAGTACCGAATCGTAAATGGAAATAGTATAGCTTCCCAACGGAATATATGCTATGTATTCTCCTTCTGCATTGGTATAAAAGGTGAAGGTTTTATTGAACTGACTTTTAAAAAGAATAGGAATTCCCGCTAGAGCTTGTGGGACTTCGTACTGGGTTTTTGTCGTTTGCTGATATTCAACCTTTCCTGTAATCGTACTCGTTTTTTCGAGAGGAATCGATAGGAAAACTTCTTTCTGGTTAACCGTGATTTTTTGATCATCCGTATACCATTTGTTTTCCATGGATTTAATAAGATAGTCACCGTATGGGATTTTACGGTATTTGATATTCCCATTCTCATCTGATATGAAAATGGTATTGTTGATTTTCACTTTTATATTAGATGCTGGGCGGTCAACTGAAGGGTCGTAAGTGTTGTTATTATTCAAATCATAAAATGCAAAAATTTTGATCGTTCCGTTTTTATATTTGGTTTCTTCTTCGCCAAAAGTTGGTAATTCCTGACTAATTCCGACTTGATAATAGGTGTTTGCGTCGTGTAAATTATGATTAATGTATTTATTATAATTGAAATTAGCAAAGATTTTCGTCGTTTGAAATGCCTTGTAGCCGAGATCGGAATTGAAAGAAATATTTTTTCCGTAGCGACTGTCGTAATTACCTATCGCACTTAAATTAAGACTCAGTCTTTTATTCATGGCAGTGAGTCTGTAATTTACAAGTGCGGATATTTTGTCGTTGCTATCATTGAGAGTTCCGCCAGAATTACCCTCATAAAGCATGAAATTTCCTAGCTGATAGTTTGCACTGAACATGAAGTCTCCGTGATACCAATTGGTTTGTACTTGATAAATGAACTTGGGTAGCGTGGTGCCCGGATAATAAGAAAATCCTTGGGATTGCGTGAGGCTAATCCTATTCTTATAATCAGGAGTATTGTAGTTAAAAGAAGCGTTTAGAAAAGCTGATCGAAAATCAATTGATCCTAGCTGAAGATCGCTGCTGATGAAAGCATCAGAATGCTCGCTAACATATTGAGAGGATATATTGGTACTGAGACCCTTGGCAAGAAAAAAGCTTCCTCCCAACTCTGCTTTATTCCGATAAGAGAAAGCACTATATTGATATAAGGGATTAATGTTTTTGGGATTGTAGATATTCATACTGTAGCCGCCATACACAGAAAATTTCTGAAAAGATCGGCTAAGGCGTTCTTCCAAAACAGTACTTCCTTTTTTGATACCAGGATAATATCCGGTGCTATAATAATTGTTGGAACTTAAAAGATATTCTTTCCAGATTTTGCGATAATTAAAACCTAGAGCGACAGATGGTTCTGTAACTTGGTTGTCCCTAGATGATTTGACGTATCCGTATCCGACATCGATGTTATAAAAAGTGTCTTTGTTGTTATTATATGCGTAGCCGTTTTTGATTATAAAACTTTTTTGGAAAAAATCAGTATCGAAAATTAGCTGATTATCTATTGTTTTGTTTTCAGTCAAACGAATCGTTGATTTCGCAAAAGCTGAATAGCCTTGGGGAAAATAGTTGAATTGAAAAGGATCAAAAAGATTATAATTTTTTTCTACCGCACCAGCCGTAATATTTATTTTTTTTCCAGAATTGGGAAGGTAAGAAAATTCTGCACCTCTCCCATTCACGTTAATGTCTAAATCATTCGTGTTGAGCTGGCCGACGTGCAAGCCAAACTGCCGATGTTCCATCTTTAGCCAGCTGTTTTGAAGAAAGATATTGCTGTATGCTCCTTGGTAGTACATGCCGTTTAAGTTAATGGTGGCTTTCGTATTTTCGAGATTAAATTCGGAACGCAAATCTAGGTTTTGTGAAGCTGAATTTTCTGAAAACGGATTGCTTGTACTCCAAGAAATATGATTAGCGGTATTGCGCTGCAAATATGGATAGTTATTGAGAGGGTCAACGTATCTGCGGTTGCCAAGTGCATTCTGTACCATCACCATCACATTTCCGAAGTATTCATTATTGCTGTTTGTTCCGGCGATATTCACCGTAAAAAGATTTAGTTTCAGTAATTCTTTATCGATAATTTTTGAAAAAACAACTTCTTGGTTTGTGAATGGTTGTAGGGTTATTTTCTTTTTTATAGTCAGATCACTACCAGATCTTTGAGGGAAAGTAGCAAACAATCCTACGGTCTCTATTTGGTTACCTCCGTTGTAGATTTGTGTTGAAATCTGTATCGAATCTCCGACCTTTTCCATCAGTACCTGAGGTTGATTGGCAGTAATGTTCAATTGCCGCTTAGCCTTAATTACTAATTGGGTTCTAGACGAAGCCAAAGCTTTATTTGAATCGTTCAGCAAAGTGAAATTTACAAAAGAAGAACCCGCCGGTTGTGTTTTCTCAACAAAAGCTTTAAAGTTAAAAAAAGCTTTTTCTTTGGGAGCAAGTTGTACTACAGCACTGCTGCTTAGGATTCGTATTCCTTTTTCAGCAGAATAAGTGAGTTTTAAATCTTGTACTGCGTTGGTGTTATTTTGAATCTTTACTGGTAAAGAAATCATTTTTTCATTTAAAACCACAAGTTCTTTTTCAGTTTCTATATGGATAGAATCCGACTGTGCGAAACCGAAAACGGTACCGGTAAAAAATAGAAGAGTAAATATTTTTTTAAGAGTGGCCAAGATCTATTGTGGAATAATAGTGAAAATTAAAGTCCCTGAATATTGTTCATAAGGTTTATCGAAAAAATTCATATCACCCGCTTGGGTTGAATAAGTAGTGTCAAAAAATTTTGTGGCAGTATGAGCAGGGCTGGTAATAATATTCTGCTGAACACTCGATAACTTAATGTTTCCAGTGACCGTTTGAGTTTGATTATCTTTTACACTGAGTTGAATGGTATTGATGGGAAGTAACTTGCTAGTGCTGCTCGAAAGATTATTGCTAAGTGCATTGACTCGAACAGCATATGGGGTAGTTGAAAAAGTTGAAAAAGCTTTGGTAAAGGTTTTAGATACGCCAGAAGTATAATCCTTTGCGGTCTTAAATTCAAGGAGGACGTTGTTTGCAGTTGGGTCAAACTGAATTCCATAGGTAGGCGAACCCGGTGGTATATCTTCTGGATATACTTGCATAACGAAATTTACGGGCTTCGAATTCATTAATTCGCCTTTTCGATTTCTGATTTCAATCATCAGGTTTACGGTGTAATTATCCCACGACGCATAAGGGGTTAAATAGGCGCCACCATCCACTTGTACATCATACTTTAAAGTAAGGGCAAAATAGTTGTTAATCTCTAGACTATAACTAGAATTGTCAACGAAATAAGAATCAGTGATTGCAAAAGGCAGGAGTCCAGTCTTCAGACCAAGATTTTGTATGGTGGGTTGGGTGTTTTTTGGATATGGAGTTGATGCATCAAAACTATTAAATCTAAATTTTAATTTATCTGGTGGGAAGTTTTGCTTTCCGTTGCTAATGAATCCTACAACTCTATAAGTTAAAGACCAATTATTCATTTGGGTGCCATTGCTACCATTGAGTTGTATTGGAATGATGATGAGGTTATTCGCCGTTGCTCCGTTATAACTTCGTACGGGTATATATCCCGTATTGTATGGACTCACCACTACAGGCTGCGCGAGATAACCTGTCGATAAAAAGACACCTATAAAAAAAGGGAGATATGAAAAAAGAAACTTATTCATTGCTAAATGTTAATTCTGCCATTTTTATCATATCATCACCAAAGGAAAATGACGAAGTCGCAATGTATTTTCCCGATTTTAGATTTTTCGGAAGCGGAATAGGTACAATACGAAGGTCACCAGGAAGGGTGTAGATTATTTGATCGTCCATTTTATATTTCGTACCGTCATTTTGGTTAATCAATTCTGTTACTATAGGACCGTCAGTCCATATATTTCCTTTATTTTCAATCTCAAGTTCTAAAGTATTAGATTTTTTATCTAATTTAAAATCATTGAATTCTATATTTGGATCAGATACAGTGCTGTACCGGTGATAAATTTTGACCCCAGAGCGTAAACTTACTTTGATCAATGCACCATCTTCATTATAAGAATCAATCGGATTGGTTTGGGTGATAAACAACATTGCGGTATGTACGTTAAGGGTGTCGGTCTTTTGTGCCGGTGGAGTTACAGTTACTTCGACTTCCTGAGACTCTCCCGGAGGTAAGGTAAAATAGGACTGCGGTTGAATGGTAATCCATTTTGCGCAAGAATTGGTCAAGCTACCTGCTTCCGCCATAACATTCGAGCCATTCTCGTCATACTTCCAGTCATTAAAGGAAACGGTTAGTGTTAACGGAGATGTTTTGCTAGAATTTGTTACGATGATTTTTTTTACCGAGGTTTCACCCGCATTAGAGGTGAAATAGTTTCGAGGTGGTGTTACCTCTAGACTTGTTTGCCCTTTGTAAAAAGCACTACACAGGATAAGTGAAGAAGCTAGTATAAACTTAATGTTCTGATTCATAGTATTGCAAAAAGGACAATTTAAGAAATTTTCCTAAATTGCCCTAAAGTTAAGTCTGGTAAATTTATTATTTAGCCGCTATTGTATAAACAACGTTAGTGGTATATACTGTAGGACTCTGGTCTTTATGGTATAGGTTGATATAAGCGTCACTACCACCAGTAGCCTTATAATTGATATTGAATGTTTTATCGTTTCCTCCTTTATCACTTGTAATTAAAGTAGCAGCAGCAGCACCTAATGTAGCGGGTGTAAATGTTGCTCCAACTAATTCATTAGTAGAACCTTTGGTTGCTGTTATTGTAATATCCGAACTTTTGATTTTATCATCAATTTTAGCATCGGCATTCGTCAAGAAGTCTGTTGATGAATTTACAGATACCGTAAATGCACCAGTGCTATAGATTTTTAAATGATCTGCTTGGTCTAAGTTTACCCCATTTGCATAATCAGCTACTGTTTTGTAATCTAAATTCACATTTTTTTGTGAAGTGTTTACGGTAATAGTTTGGATTGGATAAATGTTCACGTTAAGTGTTGCCTGTCCAGTAGCCTGTGCATTTGCATTGATAGAAAATAAAGCTGTTAAAGCTGCCGAAATAAAAATTACATTTTTCATAATTGTTTAATTGTTTGTTAATTGTTGATTTTAATAAAAGTCTAGTGTTTGTTTTTGCTGGTGCAAATGTAAATCGCTTCAAATCAATCTTATTTATGAGAAAATGCCAAAAAGTTATGCGGATATCCCGTGTGTTTGTATTTGTGGATATAGCTGGTATTTTGACTTGTTTTTTGTTATATCGTAATTATAGTTGTGGAAAAATAAACGGATCTTTTGGGGATTTACTATTTAAAGTGAGGTCTATTTGAAAAAATCGTAAAGAAGATTACGTGAGAATTTTCCCCAACAGGGTACCCTTATGCAGGAATTAATGAAGAAAATAATGAAAGTAGGTGAACTTAATTGAATTGAATTGAATTGAATTGAATTGAATTGAATTGAATTGAATTGAATTGAATTGAATTGATTTTAAGAGCGCCTTTAAATTTCATCAAAATTAATTTCCCCGGCCCTAAAATAATTTTGATGAAATTTTCAAAGAATTCTCCACCCTTTAGTCCCGAAAGTTTTCGGGTTGGGGAAAAGAAAAATTCGTTGAAAATTTGGTTTTTGAATAATTGTTAAACAGGCTCTAAGGAATATCAATCTCTATTTTGGTTCAATGCTGTAGGTTACCTCTGTAGTGTAAACTGTAGGATTTTGGGTGCTTACATATTTGTTGATGTATTGATCATCCCCTTTTGCAGCGTAGTTGATATTAAATGTTCGATTGGAGCCGCCCACTGTACTTGAAATTAATTCTTGATCCTCAACAGATAAATTTATAGCTGCAGTACTGAATTTCTCTACACCATTTAATGTGCCTTTGGAAGCGGTTATAGAGATATCCGCTGTGTTGATGCTTTTGGTGTTATTGGCATTAATTAACGTGGGGTTTGTTGATCTTACCTTTATTATAAAAGCTCCAGTACTATAGATTTTCAAGTGATTTTCTTGGGTGATGTTGATGCCGTTTTTGTAATCTTCTCGTGTCTTGTAATCTAAATTCACGCCATTTCCTGAGGCGTTAACAGAAATGGTTTGAACAGGGTGAAGTCTGATATTGAGTTTTGCTTCTCCCATGTTTTGCGCACGGGCGTTCTTTGAAAGTGATCCAGCAACCAAAACTAAAACCAAAATTACTTTTTCTTTCATGATGAACATTTTATTAATTATATATCTGATATCGCTGATATCCGAAGATTGGGTATTTTACTTACAGCGTGGTCGCGATATTCCCGTGGAGAACTCTCTGTATGTTTTCTGAAAAAATTGCTAAAATTGCTTTCTTCCGTAAACCCTAACTCTTGGCTGATGTTTTTTATAGGAATCTCAGTTCCTCTTAATAATTTTTTTGCCTTTTCCAAAGCCTTCGCAGTAATAAATCGTTTGGCGGTACATCCAAAGACCGTTTGTAAAGCGCTGTCAAGCTTTTTTTTGGTAATGTTAAGTTTGTCGGCGTAATATTCCATTTTAAAGTTGAAAGTATCTTCTTTGTAAAGTAAAAATACAAATTTATTTACGATTTCTTTCTCATAAGAATCTTTTCTATAGTCTTCCATCCTCGGATCATATTGCATCAAAGCACGGATTAGAATAAATTCTAGAAAATTGATGAGAAGATTTTTGACAAATAACTTATTGATAAATCGCTCTTGAGAGGGAAGATAGTAGTGTTCTAAAATAGAATCATATGGCATAAAATCATTAGTAACTACTAATCCTAAAGGGTTTCTGAAAAATATACCTTTCTTGATATGGCTTAGAAACTCAAGTCTATCGACAAAAAGATCAATTTTAAACCAAATAAGAATGGCATTTTGAGACTCCCCAGATACATACACTGCGGTATGCGGAGGGATAAAATAAAAAGTCTCAGGAGAAAGATTTATCCTAATGTCATTAATCAATAAGAGGATATTCTCTGTAGCAGAATATAAAATAGCGTAGCCCGAAAAATTGATCATTTGGTCATCATTACATACATCCGTGAGTTGGCTAATCCCCCAGTCTCTTAGTGTTTTCATAGAAATTTTTTTTCTTTATCTTTTTATTTTTCATAAATATAGTGATTTTAATGAGAATATCAAATCAAAATAGGTAAATCTGTTTTTAATCATAAAATATTGTGAACTCTTGTACGAAAAATTCACATTAATTAAAAACGGATATCCAAAAGCAAAAAGAGAAATTGCTTATTCAAACTCTTCAAATGGAATTTTCAACTGCACCGAAATCTGTTTTTTTTCTTGTGTATTTAAATTGGAAAGTGATAATCCCAGCAATCGAACGGGTTTGTTAAAAGGTCGAAGTTCCCAAAGTTTCTGTGCGGTTTCATAAAAATCGATACTTCCGGCATAATATACTTCCTGTGTTTTGCTGCGAGTATATTGGGTGAAATCTTTGTATTTAATTTTTAGGGTTAAAGATTTTCCTTTAATTTCTTTTTTAGATAGTCGCGCTTCCAGTTCTTCACTAATGATTTGCAACTGCTTAAAAACAGAATCTTCATCCAAAAGATTTTCCCAATAGGTTTCTTCTACCGCTACACTTTTTTGGATGCGATGAGGTTTTACTTCACTGTGATGAATTCCGCGGACGACATTGTAATAATAATTTCCCGATTTCCCGAAAAACCGAATGAGTTCTTCCAAAGATTTCGCTTTCAGTTCTTTACCGGTGAAAACATGAAGTTCATGCATTTTATTGGCAGTCACTTTTCCGATTCCGTAGAATTTCTCGATGGGAAGTTTTTCCATAAACTCCAAAATTTGCGTGGGATGAATGGTTTTCTGACCGTTGGGTTTTCGATAATCAGAAGCCACTTTTGCCAAAAATTTATTCACCGAAATTCCGGCGGAAGCCGTAAGCCCAGTTTCTTCGAAAATTCTGCTTCTTATTTGTCGTGCGATTTCCTGGGCAGATTCGATGCCTTTTTTATTTTCGGTGACATCGAGATACGCTTCATCCAGAGAAAGCGGTTCTACCAAATCGGTAAATTCATAAAATATTTTTCGGATCTGTTGCGAAATTTCTTTGTACCGGTTGAATCGCGGTTTTACCACAATTAAATGTGGGCATTTTTCTAAAGCAATTTTCCCGGGCATCGCAGAACGAACACCGAATTTTCGGGCTTCATAACTTGCTGCTGCAACCACGCCATGCATCCCACCACCTACTGCCAATGGTTTTCCTTTCAGTTCAGGAAAATCATGCTGTTCCACAGAAGCGTAAAACGCATCCATGTCCACATGAATAATTTTTCGGTCGGTTTGCATTGGGCAAAATTAGGAATAAATGAGGAGGTCTAATCTCGATTTCTCATGAGAGCAATTTTTGTTCTATTTTTACTACTTAATTAGAATTGAATGAAAGCACAAACACAAGAAGAAACGATTATAGAAATTGTTGAATATTTCAAGACTTATATTTTTGAAAACCATATCAAGGCTTCAATTAATACGCATTCAAAGCTTAAAAGTTATAATATAAATCCAATCGTTGTAAAATACTTATCAAAGGTATTAGAAAATGCATATACTCCAATTGGTGTTGCAAAAGCATTATTTTATCCAAGAGTTTTGGGAACGTCAATAAATACTTCTTTTGGGACAAGAATACAAAACATGTTTGTAGATTTGAAAATAGCGGAAGGCTCTTTAATAAAAGGTATGGATATAGAATTTATTGATAAAATTGATCAACGCAGAAAATGGTGTCAATTAAAATCGGGTCCTAATACGATCAATTCTGAAGATGTGAAACCATTAATTAAAAAATTCACAGACACCATTAATTTAGCTCGAACAAATAAAGCATTTAAAAATATTAACAATACCGATTTTATTGTTGGCGTTCTTTATGGCGAAGAAAATGAGTTAAGCATGCATTATAAAATGATTGATAAAACTCATCCAGTTATAATTGGTCAGGAATTTTGGCATCGGATTACAGGTTATCCGAAATTTTATGATGGTTTGGTGGAAAATCTTCAATTGCTCATCGAGAGCTTAGATACACAAGATTTGATAAATAAAGGAGTGGAAGAATTAGCTAAAGAAATAGAAATATCTCAACTTTTTGAATTTAAGAAACTATAATATTTATTCAAAAAATTTACAATTGAATATCCAACTTCTTTTCCCAAATTGACAGGAACAGCATTTCCGATTTGTTTGTATTGTTGCGCAACAGAACCTGAAAACTCCCAATCATCAGGAAAAGTTTGTATTCTAGCATATTCCCGAACAGTAAAAGGTCTTGTTTCATCAGGATGGCATCTTTCTGTTTGTTTTTGCGCAGGACTACAAGTTAGCGTGAGACAAGGCTCGTCCCAGCCGATTCTTCTTGCAATTCCGGTTTTTCCGCCGCCCAAATGAAAACTGCCGCCCATGAATTCTTTTTGAATTTCTAAGGGTAAATCTCGCCAATAACCTTTTGGTGGAACTAAATCTAAGACATCGATTTTACTTTTAGGATATTTCGCTCCTTCAGATTTTGGAACATCAGTATTGTACAAATCTCCTTTTTTTAAGGCATCTTTCAGATTGTAAATTTTTTGATACGGTTTCGGATATTCATATTTTAAATCAATGTCTTTTCTAATTCCAACCAAAATTAATCGTTCTCTTTTTTGTGGAACGTTGTAGTTTATTGCTTTCAAAACTTCTACAGGAACAACATTATAGCCTATTTCATCTAAAATTGAAATCATTCCTTGCAATGTTTTACCATTTTCGTGACTGAGTAATCCACGAACATTTTCGCCAATACAAATCGGTGGATTTACTTCTTTTACAACTCTGGCAAACTCATAAAATAGCGTTCCTCTTGCATCTGCTAAACCTAATTTTTTTCCCGCATAACTAAATGCCTGACAAGGAAATCCGCCAGTTACAACATCAATTTTATTTTGGTATTCAGAGAAGTCAAAATCTTTAATGTCTCCTTCTAATACAGTCCAGTTTGGGCGATTTTTTCTTAAAGTTTGA
The DNA here is from genome assembly GCF_049588135.1 of Kaistella sp. Lineage (GTDB taxonomy): Bacteria > Bacteroidota > Bacteroidia > Flavobacteriales > Weeksellaceae > Kaistella. Next base: position 25,829 of record NZ_JBAVFG010000214.1, read on the forward strand.
CATGCGAATTTATCAATTTCATTTAAGGCAGAACATTTAAGACCTGCTTGTTCCATTCCTATTGCCAAACCTCCTGCGCCGGCAAATAATTCTAAAACTTTATATTCATTATCTGGCTTTACAAAATTGGAAATGGTTTCTGTAATATCCGTTTGGAAAAACTCTGCAAATAAATTTTGAACTTGTTCTTTTTTATAAACACGATAATTGCTCATAGGTTCGCGAACAGCAGTAAGTTTACCTTCTCTGTCCCATCTTCTTAGAGTTTCTTTGTTTTTACCCAATAATTTTGCAGTTTCAGCAAGTGAAAAATATTCGCTCATAACCAAATTATAAAACCTTATACATTGGTTACAAATTTAAAATAAATTAAGGTAAACTTCCAAATGATAATTCATAAAAATAAATATTAAAAAAGATCATCATTCCAATCAAAATTATTTGCCATTATATTTCAAGGTCTTTATTTTTGAACTTTTATTTATGATGCTTTTAAATAAAAATACTGTAAATTTGGATATAGTCAGTGGCAATAATAGACTTAAAAAAAACTAATATGACAGACGATAAATTAGCAGTACTCATCGATGCAGACAATGTTCCCTATAAAAACGTGAAAGAAATGCTGGAGGAAATTTCTAAAAATGGAACACCCACCATCAAAAGAATTTATGCCGATTGGACCAAACCTACCGTTTCTGGTTGGAAAAATGTCTTACTCGAAAATGCAATTACACCAATTCAGCAATACAGTTACACGACAGGAAAAAACTCTAGTGATAGTGCGCTGATTATCGATGCGATGGATATTCTCTATTCTGAAAAAGTAACTGGTTTCTGTATTGTTTCCAGCGATAGCGATTTTACCAGATTAGCGACAAGACTTCGCGAAGCCGGAATGATGGTAATGGGTTTCGGTGAAAAGAAAACGCCAAAACCTTTTATTTCGGCATGTGATAAATTTATTTATCTGGAAATTCTAAACAGTACAGAAGAATCTGAACATACGGAAGAAACAGAAAATACAATCAAGAAAAAAACAGAAAAACCAAAACATAAAAAAGAACCACTGAGCAAAGTGGACGGAAGAACAATTAAATTAATCACAGAAAGCATCAACGATTTGGGTGACGAAGATGGCTGGACCTTCCTCGGAAATCTCGGCAGTTTTATCATTAAAAAGAAACCCGATTTTGATCCAAGGAATTTCGGATTCGCAAAACTTTTACCTTTAATTAAAAGCATCGGAAAAATCGAAATCGATGAACGCGAAACCGGCGTGAATAATATTCGGCATATTTATGTGAAAGTGAAATAGATTTAGAGTCTGTTTAAAAATTTTCTAAAAATTTCATCAAAATTATACTCCCTATAGGGTAGGGGAATTAATTTTGATGCAATTTAAACATACTCTTCGTTTTTTAACCGCAAAATGAACAAATGTATTATTTTAATAAGTCTTCCAAAAGGTTTTAAGAGTTGGCACTCAGGGTAATTTCTGAAGGGAATCTTAATGCTCTTAATTTCTTAACCTAAAACTTAATGGTTTAAAATTGCACATTATTAAATTATCTTTTTTTAAGATATTCATTAATTTTTTAAAACAGAAAAACGCATCCCGAAAAGATGCGTTTTTCTATTTCAATTCTTGATGAAAATTAAGCGTTGTAATTCTTCACCAACCCTTTTACAATTTTGATGACGTTCGGCATTGCCTTATCAGCGGCTTGTAAAACTTCTTCATGCGAAACAGTAAACGCAATATCAGGTCCGCCAACGTCGGTGATAATCGAGATTCCGAAACAATCCATTCCTTGATGTTTTGCCACGATGACTTCTGGGACGGTGCTCATTCCCACTGCGTCGCCACCGATTGCTTTGATCATTCCGTATTCTGCAGGAGTTTCAAAAGTGGGTCCCTGTAAAGCGACATAACAACCTTGGTGCGCTTTAATGTTTAGATCTTTGGCAACATTTGCTGCAATATCAATCATTTTTTTATTATAAGGTTCGCTCATGTCCACAAATCGTGGCCCGAGTTCGTCTAAGTTTTTTCCACGCAGCGGATGTTCAGGCATCATGTTAATGTGATCGTTGATAATCATCACATCAGCAATATTAAATGCAGGATTTACGCCACCAGCAGCATTCGATAAAATAAGATTTTTAATTCCCAATAGATGAAAAACTCGAAAAGGGAAAACCACGGTTTGGATGTCGTGACCTTCATAATAATGAAATCTGCCACTCATCATCAATACTTTTTTTCCTTCAAGTTTGCCGTAGATTAATTGCCCGCCATGTCCAGCAACAGTTGTTTGTGGGAAATTCGGGATTTCGGGATATTCTAAAATGTGAATGGCTTCTACTTCATCTTTTAACTTTCCTAAACCAGAGCCTAAAACAATGGCAAATTCAGGAGTGTCCTGAATAATGTTTTTAATAAAACCAGCAGTTTCTTTAATTTTTTCTAACATAATCTAAAATGGTTTGATTAAAATCTTCCTTTCTATCAATGTTCACGTTGATCGGCCAATAGTAAACAAGATCTCTAAGATAATCAAAAGTTTTCAGTCTTACATAGTCTTTTTCAGTAGTAAGAATCATTTTGTATTCGCCAAGTTTTTTATATTCTGCGATGATATTTTTAATATCTTGATCACTGAAATTATGATGATCCCGAAATTTTAAATGTTTCACCTTTTTCGAAAATCTTGATAAATGCTTAATCAAAGGTTTTGGGTTGGCAATTCCTGTAATTAATAAAATGTCGTAATAATCCAGATTGTTGTCTGGAAGCATTTTGTCTCTTGAGTAAACGTTTTCATCATAACCAATACTTGAAAAGAAAACTTTTTGGTAATGCTGAGGTTTGATTCTCGAAATATAATATTGCTTTTTCTCGTCGGTTAAATCATCGGGACATTTAGAAACCATAATGATTTGGGCACGTTTTGCACCATTTCTGCTTTCACGTAAATCACCTGCAGGCAAAAGAAAATCTTTGAAATAAGGATCATTATAATCCGTCATTAAAATATTAAATCCAGGTTTAATGGCTCGGTGCTGGTAAGCATCATCCAGTAACAAAACATTGAGATCCATATCGGAGATCATTTTTTTTGCACCAGGAACTCGCTCTTCGGAAACACCGATTACAAAACGGTTTTTGAAACGTTCAAAAAGCTGCATCGCTTCATCACCCACGGTTTTATAATTGCTGTCGTAATTGGTAATTCCGTAGCCTTTCGTTACTCTTCCATAACCGCGAGAAAGAACACCGGTTCGGTAATGCTTAGAAAGTAAATCGGCTATGTACATCACCATTGGCGATTTTCCGCTGCCGCCCACCGAAAGATTACCGACATTAATCATCGGTGTTTTGAATGTTGTTGATTTATAGATTCCCCAGTTATACATCGTATTTCTAATGGCTGTTGCCAAATGATAACCTAGGGAAAAAGGGTAGAGGTACCATCTTTTCATAGGTTCCAAAATTACGACTTTTTAATAGTACGGGAAATAGTTAAAACCTCATTTTTATCACCTCCTTATTTTTAATGAGTGATTTACGATGATGATATAAATTTTCTTATTATGACTATGGTTTTTAAACATTTTGTTTAAATTTGCTCGATTAGATAAAGACTCATGAGCAAGAAAAATGTAGCCGTAGTGATGGGCGGTTATTCCGACGAATATAAAGTGTCGCTGAAAAGTGGACAACTCATTTATGATTCCCTCAATCGCGATTTGTATAATGTGTACAAAGTAATCATTTTGAAAGATGAATGGTATTTCTTGGACAATCGAGAACAGAAAGTTCCGATTAACAAAGCCGATTTCTCGGTAAATCTCGATAGTGGTTTCGATGTGAGATTTGATGTTTGCTTTAATATCATTCACGGGAAACCTGGTGAAAATGGCGAGCTTCAAGCATATTGGGACACGATTGGGCAGAAATATACGGGTTGTGGATTTTATCAAAGTGCATTAACTTTTAATAAAAAAGATACTTTAGCGGTACTTTCAAAATACGGAATTCCTTCTGCAAAAAGTGTTTATCTAAGAAAAGGTGAAGAAATTTATGAAGAGCAAATCATCAAAGAATTAGGATTGCCACTTTTTGTAAAACCGAATCAGTCGGGTTCATCTTTGGGTATTTCTAAAGTAAAGGAACAATCAGAATTAAAGAAAGCTTTGGCTTTTGCTTTTGCCGAAGACGACGAAATTTTAATTGAAAGTTTCTTAAATGGTATGGAAGTTTCCGTTGGTGTTGTAGATTTTAACGGAGAAACCATCGTTTTGGGAATTACCGAAATTGTTCCACACAAAGAGTTTTTCGATTACGAAGCCAAATACGAAGGTGCATCCGAAGAAATTACTCCCGCAAGAATTGATGATGAAACCCGAAAAAGAGTAGAGGAAATTTCGAAACGAGCTTATGATTCTTTAGGAATGAGTGGTTTTTCCAGAAGCGAATTCATCATCATGAATGACATTCCTTATATGCTCGAAATGAATACCAATCCAGGGTTTTCGCCAGCTTCTATCTTGCCACAACAAGCAAAAATTTACGGAATTTCCATTAAAGATTTATGCGGGAATGAGGTGGAAAAAGCTTTGAAAAGTAAGTGATAAGAGCCAAGTAAAAAGTAAAAAAAACCAAGTAAAAGAAGCCGCGAAGTGGCGATATCAACAGCATAGGGTGAAGCCCTATAGAAAAATATATAAATCTAAAATTCCATTTATGAGAGTCGCAGTTTTCCCCGGATCATTTGATCCAATTACCCTTGGGCATTACGATATTGTGGAAAGAGCAGCACCGCTTTTTGATAAAATTATTATCGCTATCGGACAAAATTCACAGAAAAAATATATGTTCTCTTTGGAACAAAGAATAGAATTCATCAAGAAAACTTTTGAACATTTTCCAAATATTGAAGTGGATCATTTTGAAGGTTTAACCATTGATTATTGCCACAGCAAAAACGTGAGTTTCATCTTGCGTGGACTAAGAAATCCCGCAGATTTCGAGTTTGAAAAAGCCATTGCACAAACCAATCGGGAATTAACGAAAGACAATAAAATTGAAACCATATTCTTACTAACTTCATCAGGCAAATCATTTATCAGTAGCAGTATTGTTCGAGAAATTATCACCTTTGATGGGAATTACGAATTGTTAGTTCCAGAAGCAGTGAGAGTAAATAAATGAGTAATGGGTAATAATAAGTAATGAATAATTTTTAAAATTAAATTTTATGGAATCTAATTATAACCAAATTTTCAGAGATAGAACAAAGAAACTTTGCATTTCAATTATAAGAAGTCTTTCCGTTTTGCCTTATTCCGATGATTTGTCTGTAATTAGAAAATAGATTTATCGTTCCTCAACTTCTGTCGCTACAAATTACAGAGCCGTAGGAAGAGCACGATCTGAAAAAGAAAAATTTTCGAAACTTTGCATCGTGTGGAAGAAGCCGATGAAACACAATTTTGGTTAGAAATTATTGAAGAACTTAAATATTTGAATCACGAAAAACTTGAAGATTTAAAAATGGAATGCGACGAAATTGTAAAAGTAATGAGCAGTTACAAAAAGAAACTTTCGGATAATTTACCGAAGTAATCAAAATTTTATTGCTCATTACTCATTACTTATAAAAAAAACATGATTCACGAAAACTTTAATCTCATCATCGAAATTCTAGGAACGATTGCGTTTGCGATGTCGGGCAGTTTTGCTGCGATGCAAAAACGATTAGACCCTTTTGGAGTTTTGATTATTGCATTCGTCACTTCGGTTGGAGGTGGAACAGTGCGGGATTTATTGTTGGGTGTTCCGGTTTTTTGGATGCACGATATGGTAATCTGTTCCGTGATTTTTATTACGTGTATACTTTCGATGATTTTCAAATCAATCGAAGGGAAATTTAAAGTTACCCTGTTCTTATTTGATAGTTTTGGCTTAGGTTTATTTACGATTGTCGGAATTCAAAAAGGATTAAATGCCGATCTTCATCCTTTAATTTGTCTTACTTTAGGAACCATCACTGGTTGTTTTGGCGGTATTATTCGCGATATTTTGTTGAATAGAATTCCATTAATTTTCCGAAAAGAAATTTATGCAACGGCATGTATTTTGGGAGGAAGTGTGTTTTTAATTTTAGCAAAATTCACGAATCTTTCTTATACTTTTGTGCAAATCTCTACGATACTTTTGATTGTGGTCATTCGAACTTTGGCAGTAAAATACCAATGGCAAATACCGAAGTTTTACGGTGCCGATCAGAATTCGGAAATGTGATTTTAGAACAAAGAATAAAGATAAAATGTAATTATTCAGATCAATGTAAATAATGTTCTTTATTTTTAATATTTCCAGCTACGAAGTAGCAAATCATCAGCATTGGACAAAGCCCTATGAATATTATGAAAACGATGATAATTGCGAAGCCCTGAAAGTGTGAAATCTTTTTCTCAATAAAAGTAATATTCTGGCAAATTCCCACAAAAAAAAATCCCGAAAAATTAATTTCAGGATTCTGTTTTTTCACTTGATTTTTTTCTTTGTATTTTAAGAAAATTTCCCTCTATTTCTCATATTTGGGTTGTGCATGTGTTTCTGCATTGATGGCATTTTCAACTGATCTTTCATCATTTTTATTTGATCGGTCATCATTCCTGCCGTGTCAAGTTTTTTGGCTTCTTCCAGGAGGTTTTTGGCTTCTTGGCGTCTGCCTTTTTGCATTGCTCCAGCAGCGATATTTAAAGTCGCCATGGCGCGGTCATGTTTCATATTCAAACCATATTCCAAAGCTTTTTTCATAAATGGTTCTACTTTCGCTGGATTATCCTGTGCTAAAGTAAGTCCTTGTAAATAATGAAAGTAGCCATATTGAGTCTTATGTAATTGAGATTGGTAATTGGTGATTTTAGTCAACCAACTTGCCGCTTTCACCATATTTTGTTTTCTTAAAAACCAAAACGCCAATAAGATATATTCATTTTTGAAAAAAAGTAAGATAGGAATAGCAGATAAAATAACCACCACGATTCCCCAACCGATATTTCTGTTCATCATCAGGTAAACTCCTGCAGCAATTATAAGCGCGGCGATCACGAATTTTATATATTTATTCATTGTTAAATTTTTGTGGTGCAAAGGTAATGATTTGTGTCGAAAATAGAAACCAAGTGTAGCATTCTTAAATCCTAGGTTAATTTCACTTTTCGCTCATAGGTTTGGAAACAGAAATCAAACTCATTTTTTTCGTCTTTTTCGTGACAAATTTCGTTGGTTTTGGTCCAGATTTTAGGACTTATTTTAGGAAAGAAAGTATCCGCCTTGATATTGGTTTTCACGAAAGTTACCTCAAGTTGATCTGTTAATTCTAAAGTCTGTTCGTAGATGTTGCCACCACCAATAATGAAAACCTGCTCATCAATCTTCTTTGCAAACTTCACGGCTTCTTTGATGCTTCCAACAATTAAAATCCCTTCTTCGAACCAGTCTTTTTTTCTGCTGACTACAATGTTTGTTCTATTAGGTAGTGGCTTTCCAATGCTTTCATAGGTTTTGCGACCCATGATGATGGGATGTTCAGAAGTGAGTTCTTTAAAATGTTTTAAATCTTTTGGTAAATGCCAAAGTAATTGATTGTCTGCACCAATTTCATTGTCTAGCCCCATTGCCACAACAATTGTAATCATTCTTTATAAATTTTCACAAATTTAGCACATAATTTGTATATTTGGGTATCACTTTAAATTTTAAAAAAATAAACTATGAGAAATAAAGGATGTATGAGTTCTGGAACGATCGGTATAGCTCTACTTGTAATTGCTGCAATATTGTTTTTTTGGGGCAAAAGTGGCTACAATAATTTTGTTAACAAAGAACAAACTGTAAATGCAAAATGGTCGAATGTAGAAACCGTTTACCAAAAACGAGCAAACCTAATTCCGAACTTAGAAAGAACCGTGAAATCTTATTCGCAATTCGAACAGACGACTTTAACTAAAGTAGTTGAGGCTCGTTCAAAAGCGACATCTATTACGATAGATCCCACGAAAATGACCGAAGCGGATATGGCGAAATTCCAGGCTGCTCAGGGAGAGTTGAGTGGTTCTTTGAGCAGATTGATGGCAGTGGTAGAAAGCTATCCGAATTTAAAAGCAGATCAGCAATACATTAATTTCCAAAGAGAATATACCGCAATTGAAAACAGCATCAGAACCGAAACTGTTTATTATAACGAAGCAGCGCAAGATTATAATACTTCAATAAAAACATTCCCCAATAATATTTTGGCCAACTTTACGAACTTTAAAGAAAAACCATATTTCAAAGCTGTAGCAGGTGCTGAAAATGCGCCAGAAGTATTTACCAACTAATGAACGATTTTTTAACAGATCAACAAATGGCTTCTCTCGTAGAAGCCATTAAAACGGCGGAAGATTTTTCTACGGGTGAAATTCGTATTCATATCGATTCAAACACCGAGGGAAATAATGCGGAAATTGCTTTTGAAGTTTTTAAAAGACTTTGCAAAGACAAAACCGCTGCAAAAAATGCCGTGCTTTTTCATGTCAATTTCGAGCAAAAATATCTTACAATTATTGGCGATGAAGGCATTCATGAAAAAGTAAATCAAAATTTCTGGAATAAAATGCACGATGATATTACAACAGAATTTTCCAAAGGCAAATATTTTGATGGTTTGAAAAAAGCCATTTTAGAAACCGGTATTGAATTGAAAAAATATTTCCCGATTGTGGGAGAAAATCCAAATGAACTTCCCAATGAGATTACATTCTCGTAACTATTTTTTAGCTTTTCTTTTATTAGGTTTAAACATTTTTGTTTTTGCCCAGAAAGTTCCAGAGAAACCAGCAATTCTTTATCCGGTTTACGATCAGGTCGGACTTTTAACTCCATCTCAAAAAGATGAACTGAATCAAAAGTTGATAAAATTTTCAGATTCTACTTCTACTGAAATTGAAGTCATTATTCTTCCCACAACTGGTGGTGAAGATGTTAATTATTTGGCAACAATGTACGGCGAGAAATGGGGGATTGGTCAAAAAGGAATTGACAACGGAATAGTTTTCCTCATTGCGACAGAAGATCATACGATGGCAATTCAACAGGGAAGAGCTGTGGAGCAATATCTCACCGCTTCGGTTGCCGGACAAATCATGGATTATATTGTCACGCCAAAATTCAAACAAGGATTGTGGTACGACGGAATTAACAATGGTACAAACGCTTTGATGGAAGCGGTTCAAGGAAAATTCAAACCGATTGCTAAAAACGCTCAGGAAAAAGGTCTTACTCCGATACAAATGGTGATAATCGCTTTTTTTGTTTTAATGATATTAAGCTTTTTATTTAAAAATGGCGGCGGTGGCGGAAATAACAATGATGATGACGATGTGATTCTCTCTCGACGTGGTAGGAATATTTATCCCGGCGGATTTTTCCCTTTTCCAGGCAGTTTCGGCGGCGGTGGTTTTGGTGGTGGAAGTTCAGGTGGCGGATTTGGCGGTTTCGGCGGCGGCGGAAGTTTCGGCGGTGGCGGTGCTTCTGGTGGTTGGTAAATTTTCTAT
>NZ_JBAVFG010000215.1:0-7885 GCF_049588135.1 Kaistella sp.
CATTGAAGCAAGTGATATGATGATTATTCTGAAACCTCGCAAAGAATGGACTTCCGCAAAAACCTATGACGAACTCGCCGAAAAAATGTCTGCCGAACTAAAGAAAAATTTGGTTGGCGTTACCTATTCTTTCCAATATCCTGTTGCCATGCGTTTTAATGAATTAATGACGGGCGCAAGGCAAGATGTGGTTTGTAAAATTTATGGCGAAGATCTCGATACTTTAAAAGTGTATTCAGAGAAATTAGGCGAGATTTCCAAGAAGATAAAAGGTGCGCAAAACATTTATGTAGAACCCATTTCCGGCATGCCACAAATCGTGATTTCTTACAAAAGAGAAGCACTTTCACAGTTCGGTTTAAATGTAGAAGACGTCAATAATATTGTGAACACTGCGTTTGCCGGACAATCTACCGGTTCTGTTTTCGAAGGCGAGAAGAAATTTGATTTGGTCGTTCGTTTGGATGGCGAGCAAAGAAAGAATGTGGATGATGTGAATAATCTTTTAATTGCAACTCCGTCCGGCCAAGAAATCGCGCTAAGCACCGTTGCTAGAGTAGAATTGAAAGAAAGTGTCAACCAAATTCAGCGCGAAAATACGCAACGCAGAATCATCGTTGGCTTCAATGTGAGAAACCGTGATATTCAATCTACCGTTGAAGATTTGCAACAAGTTGTGGAAAAAGAATTCAAACTTCCACCTGGATATTCCATCACTTATGGTGGAACTTTTGAAAATCTTCAACATGCAAATTCCCGTTTAATGATCGCAGTTCCCATCAGTTTATTGTTGATTCTTTTGATGTTGTATTTTGCCTTTAATTCCATCAAATACGGATTGCTCATTTTCTCGGCAATTCCACTTTCGGCAATTGGCGGAATTCTCGCACTTTGGATTCGCGATATGAATTTCAGTATTTCGGCAGGCGTTGGTTTTATCGCACTTTTCGGAGTTGCAGTATTGAACGGAATCGTTCTGATTGCAGAATTTAATCGCCAAAAATTAGTGCATTCCGATTTAAAAGAAGTTGTGAAAATCGGGGGAAGAACACGATTAAGACCAGTTTTAATGACGGCTTTGGTCGCATCGCTCGGGTTTTTGCCAATGGCATTAAGCAACGGCGAAGGCGCAGAGGTTCAAAGACCTTTAGCAACAGTCGTTATCGGTGGTTTACTTTTGGCAACTTTCCTCACGCTTTATTTATTGCCCTTAATTTACATTTGGTTTGAAGAACATTTCCCAAACAAAAAAGTAAAAATAGCCGAAGCAACCAATGAGGTTAATTAAATAAAAAAACAATGAAATATTTTATAAAAATAATAGCAGTTTCTTCAGTATTAATAGGAATTCAACTGAAATCCCAAACTCCAATTTCTTTGGAAACTGCGTACGAAAAAGCATTCAAAAATAATTTGAATTTAAAAAACGGACAACTTCGAATTGATTATCAAGACAAAATCAAAAAGTCTTATGCCACCGTTGATCCGTTGAATATTTCCAGCGAAATTGGGCAAATGAATTCTTCATATACCGACACCAAATTTTCCGTCAGTCAAACGCTTAGATTGCCGGGATTTTATAAAACTCAAAAACAAGTTTTGGTAGAAGAATGGAAAAATTCTTTATTGAATTTAGATTTGCAAAAATGGCAGTTGAAACGAGAAATAGCGCTGGTTTATAATGAACTCAATTATCAAAACGAAAAGCAAAAACTCCTTCTGAAAACCGATTCCATTTACACCAATTATTTTCAGCGGGCAGAACTTCGATTAAAAAAAGGCGAAAGCAATATTCTTGAAAAAACCACGGCAGAAAATTATAGAAGTCAGGCAGGAATTCAGTTAACGAATCTCAAAAAAGACCATCAAATCTCACTTTATCAATTTAATTATTTAATTAATGGTGCAACATTTTATTCGAATGAAAACTCCGATTTCTATCAAGTAAAACTTCTTCATCAAGAGTTAAATTTCGATGGAAATCCTGTAGTTTTAAAACAATTAGAGCAACAGAAAAATATAGAACTTGCCAAACTAAAAGCCGAAAAATCGAAACTATTACCGAGTTTTAATTTGGGTTACAACAATTCCAGCATGTTCGGTAACGGCGCTGATGATCGCTTTTACGACCGATCTGCACGTTTTCATTCGGGAATGATCGGGGTTGATTTTCCGCTTTTCAATGGAGCACAAAAATCTTTAATTGAAGGACAAAAAATTAATCAACTTCTTGCAGAAAATAATTATGAACTCGGTTCAAAGAATCTCAAAAATCAATATGCAACACTTTTTGGCGAATATGAAAAACTAAAAGCCGAAACCGATTATTACAAAACCAAAGGTTTGAAAAATGCCGAAACCATTATGAATACTGCAAACAGATTGTATTACGAAGGAGAAATAAATTATCTGGAATGGTCTATTTTAATCAACCAAAGTTTAGAAATTCAAAATAATCTCATCGATTCCCAAAAAATATTAAATGAGAAAATAATTCAACTTAATAATTTAACACAACAATAATCAAAGAACATGAATAAATTTATCATTATAATAAGTGCTGCACTTTTATTGAGTTCTTGCTCCAAACCAGAAACTGTGATTGAAAAAACCTCGGCCGTTTCAGGAGATCAGGTTACTTTAACCGATTTGCAAATCAAAAATTCGGGAGTTGAAACCAATACTTTAAATAACCTCGATATTGCTAATAAAATAATTCTCAACGGCGAAATTAGTGTTCCACCACATGGATTGGCAAGCGTTTCCGCACCAAGCGGCGGTTATGTGAAAGTTTCCCGATTTATGCCGGGGAATTTCGTTAAAAAAGGAGAAGTTTTAGCAATGTTAGAAAATCCTGAATTGGTGCAACTTCAGCAAGATTATTTATTGGCAAAGTCGAATTTGCAATATGCCCAACAAGATTATTCCCGACAAAAAGATTTGAACGAGAACAAAGCAAGTTCCGATAAAGTAACCCAAAAAGCCTTTAACGAAGCCCAAAATCAAAATATTATGATGAAAGGAATCGCCCAGAAATTGGCGGCGATGGGAATTAATCCAAACTCCTTAAATGCGAATAATATCCGAAGAACTTTTGCCGTAATTTCGCCTATTTCAGGACATGTTTCTGCAGTAAATGTAAACATTGGGCAATATGTTTCGCCAACGGAAAAAATGTTTGAGATTGTAAATTCTGGCGATATTTTTTTAGGATTAAAGGTTTTCGAAAAGGATTTGAATAATATTTCTACGGGTCAAAAAGTATTTGCGTACACCAATCAAAACCCAACCGAAAAATATGAAGCTCGAATTTCCCTCATCGGAAAAGATTTTTCTGCCGATAAAAGTGTGCAGGTTCGTTGCGAATTTATTACCAAAGATGCCACTTTAATCCCCGGAACTTTTATGAACGGTGAAGTAGAAACCGATTCAAATATTGGTGTTGTAATTCCCGATGAGGCCGTTGTTACTTGGGAAGATCAACAATTTATTTTCGAGGAGATTAAACCAAAAACCTACAAAATGTTTCCCGTAAAAATCGGAAATTCCGAAAATGGTTTTACCGAACTTTTAGATTTTAAAGAAGAAAATTTTAATAAGAAGTTTGTTACAAATGGAGCTTATCAATTATTAATGGCACTGAAAAATGTAGAAGAATAATTTTAAAGAAATCTCTTGCAGATAAAAAAAACATTTATATATTTGCCCTAATGAAACTAACGAAAAATACAAATTGGTGGTGGCTTCAAAACTCGCAAGGTCTTGAACGCTATTCTTTTGTATAAAAATATGTACAATATTAATGGAAAGACTTTGACGAATGCGTTGAAGTCTTTTTTTTTTCCCCAAAAACCAAATTTACAGATGAAATTTGAACAACCTATCAAACTGAAAACTATCGTAAAATCTACATTAAGTGACCTTTTCACTCCAATTGGAATTTACCTTCGTCTTCGCGATCAGTTTCGCGACACCATTCTTTTGGAAAGCGCCGGAAATCAAAATACCGACAATAATTTTTCGTTTATCGCTGTGAACGCGATTGCCGGAATTGAGATTAAAAATTACGAAGAAGCTGAAATAAAATTTCCGTTGGAAAGTCCGAAAAAAATCAATATTGAAAAGGAAAAACTGACAGATTTGCTTCAAAATTTTTCTGAAACTTTCCACTGTGAAAAACCAAATTTGGCCATCGGGAAATCGGCGCAGGGATTTTTTGGTTACACTTCTTATGATGCGATTCCGTTTTTTGAAAACATAAAATTTAAAGAACTTTCGGAGGAAAATAAAATTCCACTTTTGCGTTATCGCCTTTATCAATACGTGATTGCAATCAATCATCACAACGATGAAATGTTTCTCATTGAAAATAAAATCGCAGGTTTAAAATCTGAACTTTCCACAATTGAAAATTTAATTCATCAGAAAAATGCTCCCATTTTTCCCTTTCAAAAAATCGATGATGAAACTTCAAATTTAAAAGATGAAGAATATCGCGAATTGGTAGAAACTGCCAAAAAACACTGTTTCCGTGGCGATGTTTTTCAGTTGGTTTTAAGCCGAAGATTTCAACAGAAATTTCAAGGTGACGAATTCAATGTTTATCGGGCTTTGCGAAATATAAATCCTTCTCCATATTTATTTTTCTTTGATTATGGTGATTATAAATTAATGGGTTCCAGTCCGGAAAGTCAACTGATTATTAAAGACGGAAAAGCGATAATTCACCCAATTGCAGGAACTTTCAAGCGAACCGGAAATATGGAAGAAGATTTGAAAGCTGCAGAAAATTTAAAAAAAGATGCCAAAGAAAACGCCGAACATACGATGCTTGTTGACTTGGCGAGAAATGATTTAAGCATTTTAGGAAAAAACACGAAGGTTTCTAAATTAAAAGATATTCAGTTTTTTTCGCACGTCATTCACATGGTTTCGGAAGTAATTGCTGATGTTTCTGACGATCAAAATCCGTACGAAATGATTGCCACGACTTTTCCACAGGGAACTTTAAGCGGCGCACCGAAATTTCGCGCAATGCAATTAATTGATGATTACGAAAAAACTTCTCGCAGTTTTTATGGCGGCAGCATCGGATTTGTAGGTTTCGACGGAAGTTGCAATCAGGCGATTATGATCCGAACTTTTTTGAGTAAAAACAACACTTTATTTTACCAAGCCGGAGCTGGAATTGTAGCAAAATCTACGGCGGAGAATGAACTTCAAGAAGTGAATAATAAATTAGGAGCTTTGAAAAAAGCAATTTCTAAAGCAGAATCAATATAACAATATAGAAATCTAACAATGTAACAATTTATCAATGCGAAAATTGGTAAACTGTTACATTAATAAATTGGTAAATTAAATTTATGAAAATATTAGTATTCGATAATTACGACAGTTTCACGTATAATTTGGTTCAAATGATTGAGCAAATTGTGGACGAAAAAGTGGACGTTTTCCGCAACGACCAAATTTCTTTGGAAGATGTTGAAAAGTACGATAAAATCATCCTTTCTCCCGGTCCGGGAATCCCAAGTGAGGCCGGAATTTTATTGGGTTTGATTAAAAAATATGCGTCTACAAAATCTATTCTCGGAGTTTGTTTGGGGCAACAAGCCATCGCAGAAGCGTTTGGCGGAAGTTTAATTAATTTGACAGAAATCTATCACGGCGTTGCAACAAATGCAAAAACCATAAAAAAAGAGGCGTTACTTTTAAGAGATTTACCTGAAAATTTAGAAGTTGGAAGATACCACAGTTGGGCGGTTAATCCCGAAGATTTTCCCGAAGAATTAGAAATTACTTCGGTGGATGAAAACGGAATGATTATGTCGCTTCAACACAAAAACTACGATGTTCACGCCGTTCAATATCATCCGGAAAGTATTTTAACACCGAATGGAAAAAAGATTATTGAGAATTTTTTAAAATAGTTGATAGTTGTCGGTTCATAGTTGATAGAAATAACTACTAAAAACTGAAGGTCATCAACCACCAACTAACAACTAACAACTAACAACTAACAACCATCAACCAAAAAAAACATGAAAGACATCTTACAATATTTATTCGACCATCAAACGCTTTCAAAAGCACAAGCTAAATCGATTTTACTCGAAATTTCAAAGAATATTTTTAATGAAATTGAAGTCACTTCTTTCGTTACGGTTTTTTTGATGCGCAGTATTACGTTGGCAGAACTGGAAGGTTTCACCGAAGCTTTGCAGCAACTCGCCCCGAAAATTGATTTAGGAACCAACGATTTGGTGGATATTGTCGGAACGGGTGGCGATGGAAAAAATACCTTTAATATTTCGACTTTGGCGAGTTTGGTCGTCGCCGGAACCGGACAAAAAGTAGCCAAACACGGCAATTACGCAGCATCAACAATCAGCGGCGCTTCCAATGTTTTAGAAACGCTCGGTTATCGTTTTAAAGAAACAGAAACAGAATTAAAAAGTGATTTGGAGAAAGGAAATTTCTGTTATTTGCACGCGCCGATTTTTCACACATCATTAAAATCGATTGCTCCGATGCGGAAAAATTTAGGACTGAAAACTTTCTTCAATTTATTGGGACCGTTGATTAATCCCGCTCAACCACGATATACGATGATCGGCGTAGCGAATTTGGAAATTGCGCGGATTTATCAATATTTATTGCAAAAGAAAAACGCCGATTTTTTATTGGTGAATGCGTTGGATGGTTACGACGAAATCAGTTTGACGAGCGATACCAAAATTATGGATAAAAATGGTGAAAAGATCTATTCCGCCGAGGAATTACAGTTTAGAAATATCGATCCAGAAACCATTTTTGGAGGAAATAGTATTGATGAAGCAGCGCAAATTTTTAAAAATATTTTGCACGGAAAAGGAACTTACGAACAAAATGCCGTGGTGTTAGCCAATGCATCAATGGCTTTGAAAAACACTGGAAAATATGGTGATTACGAAAGTTGTTTGGCTTTGGCAAAAGAAAGTTTGTTCCACGGAAAAGCCCTGAACTGCCTAAATGTTTTAATAGATTAGAAATGAATATTCTTGACAAAATAATAGAACATAAAAAACAGGAAGTTGCCGACGCAAAAAGCAAAATTTCTTTAGCACAACTCAAAGATTCAGAATTTTTTCAGCGAAAAACTTTTTCTTTAAAAGAATCCGTGAAATCGGGTAGTGGAATTATTGCTGAATTCAAAAGAAAGTCGCCAAGCAAAGGAATTATTAATGATAAAGCCGCTGTTTTGGAAGTTGCAAAATCTTATGAAAATTTCGGAGCAAGCGGAATTTCAATTTTAACAGATGAAATTTTTTTTGGTGGAAATCTTCAGGATCTAATGAAAGTACGAAATGAAATTTCAATTCCGATTTTGAGGAAAGATTTTATGATTGATGAATATCAGTTTTACGAGGCAAAAACCAATGGAGCAGATGTTATTTTATTAATTGCTTCATGTCTTTCTCCGATCCAAGTTCAGGAATTTACGGAACTTTCTCATGAATTGGGTTTGGAAGTTTTATTAGAAATTCATACCGAAGATGAATTAGAACATTTTAATAAAAACATAGATTTGGTCGGAATTAACAATAGAAATTTAAAAGATTTCAAAGTGGATTTGCAACATTCGGTCGATTTGAAAAACCAACTTCCAAAAGACGTTTTATCCGTTGCAGAAAGTGGAATTTATGACTTGAAAGATTATCAATTCTTAAAAGAAAAAGGATTTGATGGTTTTCTAATGGGAGAATATTTTATGAAAAATGAAAATCCTGGAAGCAAATTCGAAGAATTTATTTCTAATGTAACAAAGTAGAAATTTAACAATTTACCAATGGATTTGCAGAACCATCAACCATCAACCATCAATCATCAAACAAAACTCAAA
>NZ_JBAVFG010000216.1:0-34148 GCF_049588135.1 Kaistella sp.
GTTCATAATTAATTATTTTTGAGAGAATAAAGTTATAGCGAAATCACAAATAGCTTGTCACAAAAAATGATAAATTATTCTTAAATTTTTGTAACAAATATTTCAATTTTATTACTAATGATTAAAATATTACTAATGATTAAAATTATAGAAATGAAAAAATTATTTTCCCTGTTTTTGCTTACCGCATTTTTTGCCTTAAATGCACAGGAAACTGCCAACAGATTCTTTTATGAACTCACTTTTAAACCAAAGAAAGATTCAGCAAAATTAGATAAAGTGATGACGATTTTGGACATTACCAAAGACAAATCGATTTACCGAGATTATACTTCAACCGCACAAGATTCTATCATGAAAGTTCAATTTGAACAAATGCAGAAATCCGGTGTTTTCAAAGATTTTTCGAAAATGGTAACCATGCCGAAATTTTCGGAAAAAGTGTATAAATTTTATCCGGATATGAAAGTTCAGTACGTTCAAAGAATTTCCAGCGGTTTTACCCCAATGAATATTGGCTACAACGACGACAGCAAATTCAATTGGAAAATTCTTAACGAAAAAGAAAAAATAGGAAGTTATAACACGCAAAAAGCAACCACAGATTTCGGCGGAAGAAGCTGGACGGCTTGGTTTACATCCGATATTGCGCTTCAGGATGGACCTTACAAATTTCACGGACTTCCTGGTTTAATTGTGAAAATTGAAGATGCCGATAAAAACTATTCTTGGGAACTGAAAGGAAATAAAAAAGTAGAAAACTTTAATGAAACCACTTATCTTGAAACAATTTCTCCCGGCGGAAACGGCGGAAAAGTTCAGGAAGTGAGCCGCGAAAAATTCGATAAAACCTTCACCGAATTCAAAAAAGATCCACTTGCATCCACAAGACCTTTGCTGAAACCCGAAATGCTTTCGCAAAAAATGCCGGGAAGCGAAACTACGATTGGTGATATGTTGAAGCAACAAGAAAAAATGCTGAAAGATTTCTTCGGAGCCAACAATAACCCGATTGAAATCGCCCAGCCTCAAGTGAAAACAAAAAAATAAACATTCGTCCTTATTAAATTATATTGTAAAAATTCCTGGAGCCATGCGGTTTCAGGTTTTTTTATGACATCAATCAGTTTCAAGACTTTCTTATTTAGATTTAATTTAAATAACTTATATTTGCACTTCAAATTTTAGTATTGAAAAGAGATATTTCTAATAAATTATGCTGCTTCCCGAAAGAAAAAACCGGGAAAATTTTGGGCTACGAAAACGAAGATCTCAAAATGCCCAACAAAATTATCGAGATGGGACTTTTGCCAGAAACTGTTTTCAAAATCCTTTATCAAGCGCCTTTCAAAGGACCGCTTTATATTGAATTTGGCGACGAAAAAAGCAGAATCGCTCTTCGCGAAGAAGAAGCGCGATTTATTATTGTAGAACATTTAACTTAAATATTCCGAAAAATCTGTCTCGACTTGAGAAAGATTTGAGGTGAGGAAAAAATGCAAAAAACTTCACACAACAAGCAAATTCTTTTAGTCGGAAACCCCAACGTAGGGAAATCTACGGTTTTTAATCTGCTTTGTAACAAAAAACAAAAAACCGGAAATTACGCTGGAGTTACCGTTGCAAGCCATTCCGGGAGTTACGATTTTAAAAACGAAAATGTTGAAGTTATCGATTTGCCGGGTTCTTATAGCGTTTATCCGACTTCCGAAGATGAAGCTATTTTCTCGAAATTTTTAATTGAAGAACAGCAGAATTATGCCGGAGTGATCTATATTTTAGAAGCTTTGAGCATTAAAAGAGGTTTGCTTCTTTTTCAGCAAATTCAAGATTTGGGAATTCCTGTTTTATTAATTGTCAATCAAATCGATCAAGCTGAAAGACGCGGAATCAACATCAATATTGATGAGCTTTCCAAAGAACTGGGCGTTACTGTTTTGCAAACCAACGCCAAACAAAACCAAGGAATCGAAGAACTTCGCGAAGAAATTTTTAATAATAATTTCACCAAATCTGAAACTGTTTCGTTTGAAATTCCGTTGGAACAGAAAGGATTGGTTTTCAAAATATTATCGGAATCCAAAGAAAAAAATCAATATAAAATCTGGACGCTTCTTTCTTCCGACACGTATCTCGGAAAGTTAGAAACCGTGAACGATCAGTTGAATGACGATGAGGTTAAATGCCTCGTTCCCAAAAGATTGCAAACGCAAGAAACGATTCGGCGTTACCAACAAATCGATAAAATTATTGCTAAAGTTTTATCGAAAAAGCCACAGTTTAAAGAATTGCTGACCGAAAAATTAGATAAGATTTTGGTTCATAAAATCTGGGGATATTTAATTTTCGCCCTTATTTTATTATTTATTTTCCAAAGCGTTTTCTTTTTGGCAGAATATCCGATGAATTGGATTTCCGATTTCTTCCTTTGGCTTTCGACTTTTGCGAATGCTCATCTTCCGGAAGGACCGATCAATTCGTTAATTTCAAACGGAATTATTCCGGGAATTGGCGGAATTATGGTTTTCGCACCGCAAATCGGAATTCTTCTATATTTCCTTTATTTATTGGAAGATTCGGGTTATATGGCAAGAGTTATTTTCTTGATGGATCGGTTTTTACGACCATTTGGACTCAATGGAAAAAGCATTGTTCCATTGGTTTCCGGAACGGCTTGTGCAATCCCGGCAATTATGTCCACCCGAAATATCGAAAACGTAAAAGAAAGATTGATTACGATTCTCGTAACGCCTTTTATGACGTGTTCTGCGCGACTTCCGGTGTACAGTATTATCATTGGTTTAATTATTCCTGATAAATATTTCGGTGGAATTTCTTATAAAGCCTTAGCGCTGATGGCGATGTATTTTCTCGGATTTTTCACTTCATTAATGGCCTCATTAATTCTTAAAAAAATCATTAAAAATAAAGGAAAATCTTTTTTAGTAATGGATTTGCCTTCTTATAAAATGCCACTTTTCGGTTATGATTTTAAAATCGTTCTCGGTAAAGTTTGGGAATTTGTTACAGGTGCCGGAAAGATTATTTTCTTTTTTAGCATCGTGATTTGGTTTTTCTCTTATATCGGCCCGAAGCAAAACAAACAGGAACTTTTTGCGACTGACGTAAAATTAGAACAATCCTATCTTGCTAAAATAGGAAAATCTATCGAACCTGTAATTGCACCACTCGGTTATGATTGGAAAATGGGCGTCGGTATTTTAACCAGTTTTGTAGCGCGAGAAGTGTTTGTTGGTACAATGTCAACACTTTACAGTCTTGATGATGAGGCGCCAGAAGGAAAAATTATCGATAAAATGCGGTCAGATGTAAAACCAAACGGCGAGAAAATTTATAGTTTTGCGACGGGAATTTCAATCTTATTCTTTTACGCTTTTGCCATGCAATGTGTATCTACTTTAGCCGTTGTATATAAGGAAACCAAATCCTGGAAATGGACGATGGCACAACTTTTTGGCATGTCGGGATTGGCTTATATTGCTTCGTTAATTGTTTATCAAATTTTAAAATAATGGATTCTTCACTTATTTTTCAATATTTTATTATCGCTGTAATCGTTTTGTTTGCTGGTTATTCTTTGTTTAAAATTGTTGCTAAAAACTTCAGTTCAAAGAAATTCAAAAAGAAAGGAAAGCCAGGTTGCGATTCGGATTGTGGGTGTTCGTAGATCATCAAAAAAGTTGAAATCTTTTCTTTAAATTTGTGAAAAATGGAGAGATGGAGAGATGGAGAGATGGAAATTACAAACATTAATCAATTAGATCCTCACAAAATCTACACTTATACAGATTATCTTCTATGGAAGTTCAAGGAAAGAATTGAACTTTTCAAAGGGAAAATTTTTAAAATGAGTCCTGTTCCTGCAAAAATTCATCAGGATGTTTTACGTAATATTAATAGAAAATTCGACCAGTTTTTTTTCAAAGGTCAGTGTAAAGTTTACTTTGCGCCTTTTGACGTTCGGATTCCAGATAAAGATGGTAAAATTCTCACCGTTGTACAGCCAGATTTGTGTGTTGTTTGCGATTTAGATAAATTAGATGACAAAGGTTGTCTGGGCGCTCCCTATTTGATTGTCGAGATTTTATCATCCGGAAACACCAAAAAAGAGCAGGATTTGAAATACAGCATTTACGAAGAAGCCAGTGTTTCGGAATATTGGATTGTGTATCCTACCGATAAAAACATTCAAGTTTTTGTTTTGCAAAGCGGGATTTATATAGGATTAAAGCCCGCTACAGAAGGAGAAATTATTACTTCGAGAACCTTTCCTGAGTTGAGCTTTTCTACCGATGAAATTTTTGGGAATCTTTAGTTTTTATGGGAACGCTATCTTTCATAAAAATCCACTGAAAAACCAATAGGAACTGAAATTTTAGATTTCACGGAAACTCCATTAAAAACCGCGGGATTCCATTTTTTATTTAACCTCTTTAAAGTACGGAAAACTTCATGTGTAAATGTCGGATTTCTGATATCTGGTTGCAAACTTGGGTTTACGATTTCTCCATCGACATCGATATAAAAATCGAGAAAAAATTTTCCATTGATGTGATAATCGGTAAATAAACTCATGAAATTATCATGAAAATCTTTGTCAAATTTCTTTTTTCCACCGATATAAGTTGCGGGAATATAAAACTGATTTGGATGGTAACTTTCTTTATAATTCTCAAATAAATCATTCGGGAAAATAAAAAACTCAACCACAGAATCGAAGTATTGATTTTTCACAACAGCAGGTTTCCAATTGGTTTTTAAAGACTTCAGAACGGTTAATGATAGATCATAAGCGCATTTATTTTTGGAAATATTGAAAGAATCAAAATCTTTAACAAATTTTATTTGTGCATCTTTTGTTAAAAGTAGTTTTACCGAATAGAGCTCTTTTTTGTTTTCGCAAGGTTTTATATTTTTATCAAGAATTATTTGATGAAAATCTCGGTAAAATTTTGTAATTCCTCCTTCATAAAAATCCTGATCTTTCGGAAACTGATCTAAGATTTGTGCATTGCAAAACGTCGATATAAAACAAAATAATAAAAGGTATTTTCTCATGAAAGAAGCGTTATTTTAGTCTCGATAATTTGAATGTAAATTAGTTTTGTGATTAAATTAAGATAGTTAATCATGATCATACACTTCTGTATTGAAATTAATTTGATAATAGAAAACAGAATTTACAGGTTTGTTATTTTTTTGTGCAGGCTCCCAATTTTTGTGTTTTTTTCTAAGGACATAGTTTAGATCGTCCAGTAATAATTCGTAATTTTTTACTTTAGGTTGTATATCAATTATTTTTGCCAAACCAGTATCATTAATGTAAATCGCAAAAGTCATGGTGCCATTTATTGCGTAATTCTGATCTACGGCGAAGCTTAGCGCACGGTTGAAATCTTTTTGCAACTTTTTTTCACCCAATTTATAATGAGCATTTTTATCCCAATCTTTAGGAGATTGCTCTTGAGCATTATGTAGGGTTGCTGTGAAATAAAATATAATAAATAGAAGTTTCTTCATTTTATGAGTTTTTAATAAAAATAGAAAAGCTTTACGAATACTGTTATACATAAAAGAATAGCCAGTTTCTATTTAAACATCAACACTCTCTGTGACGAAATTGAGCTTAATCCTAATTTTGGAGTCAACAGGAACATTATTGCATTTTGAAGGAGTCCAGTTTTTTTTGATTTTTTTAACAGCAAATTTTAAGTCGCGGAGAAAACCTTCGCTGTTTTCAACTTTCGGAGTAACATCAAGATTGGTAACTTTTCCATCTTTGTCGATGTTGATATGAAGAAAGAATGTGCCATTAACAACATAAATTTCTTTATCCACATAAGCCGAAATATATCTAAATAATTCTCTGTTAAAGGCGGCATCGCCACCTTCGAATTGGGCTCTTACAAATTGTGAGTTTTCGTCACAAGAAGTTACTTTGTAGTAATCGTAAGGTTTTTTAATGTCAACTCTGAAGAAATTCTTACTGCTTTCAGAGAAAAAATAACCTTCTTGTAAATCTTCTATTTCTTGTGCAGAAGAAAAAACAGAAGCAAAAATTAATAGAAAAAATATCTTTTTCATGTTATAAAATTTAATGCTGAAAGATAATTCATTTGTAAAATAAAAACAAAAGAAATTGATGTGATTTTTTAACCCCCGATTGACGCTATATTTCTATTTGAATCGTCGAAACTTGTTCCTTGTTTTGAAGCCACATTCTTTTGTGAAATATCGTGGAACAAAAGATATAGCAAGGAACCGAGAAATAGTTTCTGAAAAATTATTTTTTTAAACCCCATCGGTTTTCTATTCCTAAAATATTATAAATTACTTTCAAATGATATTTCACAGTGTTTTCTGAAATAAATAAAATGGTTCCAATTTCTTTATTGGTCTTGCCTTCTTTAATGAGATTGATGATATCAATTTGTCTTTGGGTCAGGTGATAATCTTGGAGGTATAGTTTTTCATTTCCTTTCTCATCAAACTCTTTGGTGAGGCTTTCTAGATCCATCCGCATACGGCTATTTTCCCGTTGCATAAGGATGTTTTTTTGTTTGTTGGCCAAGTGAAATTTCACCAAAACGAAAACGAAAGCAATTAGAATCATAGATAAAAATATCAAGACATAGCTGATTTTTTTTTCATAATCGATTTCAATATTTTTTCTTTTTTGTAAAAGCTCTTTTTCTAAAATATTGAGTTTACCAGTTTGGTTTACATGATTATATTGAGTTCTTGCGTTATTTACTTTGTTCTGAGTGAGTAGTGCATTTTTATAATCTTCAGAGTCTACATAATATTTGGTAAGGCTTTCCAACATGGAGATTTTATAGAGATCCATTTTATACTTTTCTGCATAGTACATTCCTTTTTCATAGGATTCTAAGGCAAGTTTTGGCTGACTGAGAAAGTGATAAAGTGTAATTTTCTTTTGGTAAATATTGGGTAAATCCATTGGACTTACTTTTTCTAAAAGTTGAATTGCTTGATCAAGTTTTAGATCGGCATTTTTGTAATCATTTTTTCGCATATCCAAAACAGCCAGTAACGAAATGAAAAAAGATTGGGTTTTCTCGTCAATCAGTTTTATGTTTTCGGGCTTAATCTGAGCAAGATATTGATCGACCTCGGTGTGTTTTTGCAGATCGAAGGTGATGAAAAGTTTTTCGACCAGAATCCGACTTTCTACTTCTGTAGCTTTAGGACTTTTAATGCCAATTGCCAAAGCCTGATTCAGATTATCTAAGGCTTCAGAGTAATTATATAGTCTTTTGTACGTAAAGGATTTTTGAAGGTAAGCATTGTATTTATCATAAGAAGTATATTCTTTGCCATTGATGATGTTCTCTAGTTTAATAATGGAAGTATTGTATTTTTTTTCATTATTTAATTGCGTGATTTCATCATTGAGTTTTTTCGGATTTATCCTTTGCGCTTGAGTTATCTGAGCCAAAAAAAGAATTAAAAGAAAAGATAGAGCTTTATTCATAGGGCTGATTTCAAAATATAAATAAGTACTTGGTGATGATATTGAGGTGATTGAACTCACTACCTTTAGGGTAGTTGGGCAACTATCTCAAGACCACTCTTGCAAAAGTAGTGAATACTTAATTAATTCTTGAGTAATATGATGCCTTGTTAGCCTATATTAATGTGAATAATTTAAGTATTTTTATGAAATAGGATCAATCGTGTAATTTTTGATTTAACATTTAAAAACATCAATCATTATATTTTCGCCAATGATTTATTAAGTGATGAACGAGCAAAAAAAATCCGATATCGATTATCGGATTTTTATTTTTTAAAGTTAAATTGCTGAAAATAAGAGGGTTTAAAGTCAGCTTTAGTTGTTCTGTTTTTACAAAACTTCGATTTGGTTTTTCAGTAAATCATCGAATTCTTCTCTTTTTCTGATGAGGTGTGCTTTGCCATCAAGAAATAGAACTTCCGCAGGCTTCAGCCGTGAATTAAAATTAGAACTCATTTCAAAACCATAAGCACCAGCATTTCTGAAAACTAAAATGTCATTTTCGCGAACTTCATTTAATTTTCTGTCCCAAGCAAAAGTATCGGTTTCACAAATGTTCCCGACAACGGTATAAATTCTTTCCGCTCCTTTTGGATTCGAAAGATTGTCGATGATGTGATGAGAATCGTAAAACATCGGTCGAATTAAATGATTGAAACCAGAATTAATTCCAACGAAAACAGTTGCTGTTGTTTGTTTGATAACATTTGATTTCACCAAGAAATGTCCACTCGTACTCACCAAATATTTCCCCGGTTCAAACCACAATTCGAATTTTATTCCACTTTCTTTATGGTATTCTGCCAAGGCTTTTTCTACTTTTTTACCCAAAGTTTTCACATCGGTTTCGATGTCGCCTTCTTGGTAAGGAACTTTGAAGCCACTTCCCATATCGATGTATTTTAAGTCTGGGAAATGTTCTGCCAATTCAAACATGATTTCGAGTCCCTGAATAAATACTTCAGGATCTTTAATTTCACTTCCGGTATGCATGTGAAGTCCTTCTATTAAAAGGTTTGTTGATTTCATTACTCTCGTAATATGACGGAGTTGATGAATCGATATTCCAAATTTCGAATCGATGTGACCAGTTGAGATTTTGTGATTTCCACCCGCATAAATGTGCGGATTGATTCTCACAAAAATCGGATAACTATTTCCGAATTTAGTTCCAAACTGCTCTAGAATTGAAATGTTATCGATATTGATATGAACCTTCAGCTTCATCGCTTCTTCGATTTCAAATAAATCGACACAATTCGGAGTAAAGAGAATATTGTTGTGCGTGAATCCTGCTTTCAAACCTAATTTCACCTCATTAATCGAAACGCAATCTAAACCGGCTCCTAAGTTTTTAATGTATTTTAAGATATTGATATTGGTCAAAGCCTTTGCAGCATAGAAAAAGCGGGTGCTTTTATGAAAAGATGAGGTAAGCTTTTCGTAATGATTTTTGATGCTTTCAGCGTCATAAACATAGGTTGGTGTTCCGAATTCCTCGGCGATTTTCATTAAATTTTTATCTGTCATATCATTTATTTTTTACATTAAAAAAGCAGACCCCGAAAAGAGCCTGCTTCACAATATTATTAAAATACCTGCTCTTAATCCACGGAATTTGCTTTAGAGAAAAACTTTTTCCCCTTAGAAGTACCCTTTTTTATAGATATTTGAACAATCATTATTTTGTTTCATTAAATTCTCGTCAAAATTAAAATTTTTAATTTAATTCTGCGCTATTTATTTTAAAGGACTTGCAATTATTTCAAAATCTCCACGCAAAAGTCCCATTTTTAATTCATTTTCTAAATCTAAAGTCGGGAAATCGATGTCGATTTTTAAACTCGATAATTTCTTTAAAGATTCAATTTGGGTGTATAATTCATAAAAGCCGTAAGCAATTAATTTTCCTTTCTCAAATTGTAAGAATGATTTTTCGCCAAGAATTCTACCTGTAGAAAGCCAAAGTTGATTGATTTTATTGATGGTTATTAATTCTTTGAGATTTTGAATTTCTTTTAATTCCTTTCTGCTATTAATGAAGCTTACTGCTTTTATTCCTTGCGTAAAAGATTTGAATTTCAATAACGGTTTATCAATTTTTTGATTGTTAATTTTATCGACAAAATATTTTTCGTTTTGATGATACAGACCGAATGGTAAAGTTTCTTTCTTTGTTAAACCTTTGGTCCTCATCATTAATTTTGCCAGAATATCATTTCCAGTTAATTCATATTGAATTTGCTCAACCTCTTCCTGAATCGTTATCCAGCGTTTTGATTTGGAATGAAAAATATTTTTAGAAAATTTATTGAGGTCGTCAACAAAATCAGAGTAGATGATTTTCCCGCTTTGATTCTGAAAATAGAGAATCCCTTTTTCTGCGGGTAGATCTTGAGTTAAATTGCGAATTTTATTCAGATAAGTTTTCGCATTTACCTCGTCATGATGTTGTTGAATGATTTCCGAATCTTTGTCTTTGATCATTAATAATTTAAACAATTCCAAAGTCGCCTTCGCATCCCCAGATGCACGGTGTTGATCAACCAAAGGAATCCCCAATGATTTTACCAATTTACCCAAATTATAACTTTCGGCTTCGGGAATTAATTTTTTGGCTAAAGGAATCGTGTCTATCGTATTGATTTTGAAGTCATAACCTAAACGCTTGAATTCCTGCCGAAGCATTCTGTAATCGAATTCGATATTGTGACCAACCAAAGTGGTGTGTTCCGTGATTTCTACCATTCTTTTTGCAATTTCATGAAATTTCGGTGCAGTTCTCACCATTTTTGGCGATATTCTGGTCAACTTCTGAACAAAAGGCGTGATGTCACTTTCCGGATTAACCAAAGAAATAAATTGGTCTATAATCCGATGACCGTCATATTTATATACGGCGATTTCGATGATGCTTTCTTTACGGAAAGGTGCACCGTTACTTTCTATATCAATTACTGAGTACAAATTCTTCTGATTAAATTATCTTTTTCTTGCTCCTAAACCGAACATTCCCAAAACAAATTTTGCGCCTTCTCTGGCTAAAGTTGTGGTAAATGTTCTTCCTGCACTAGATTTCATAACACTTTCAAGGATGCTTGGTTCTTCTTTTGCGGTTCTTGTTTTCATTGTTGGTGCGGAATTTTGTACCGCTTGTTCCATTCTGCTGGTCAACATTTCATAAGCCGAATCTTTGTTGACGGTTTGTTCATATTTCGCAACCAAAGCGGAACGGCTCGTTAGATCAAGAACCTCACCTTCACTTAAAACATCCATTCTGGATTCCGGAGAAATCAAAAAAGTTTGAACCAAAGGTGTTGGGATTCCTTTTTCGTCGAGAGCGGTAATAAATGCCTCGCCAATCCCAAGATTTTGTATTAATTCTTTGGCGTTGTAATATTCTGTAGTAGGGTAATTCTCTAATGCTTTAGAAATTTCTTTTTTGTCTTTTGCGGTAAATCCACGAAGTGCATGCTGTATTTTTAAACCTAATTGTGACAGTACATTTTCAGGTACATCGCCCGGAATTTGAGTGATAAAGTAAATTCCAACTCCTTTCGAACGGATGAGTTTTACCATGGTTTCAATTTGGGCTAATAACGTTTTGCTCGCCTCATTAAAAATAAGATGCGCTTCATCGATAAAAAGGACAAATTTTGGTTTTCCCGTATCGCCTTCTTCAGGGAGCGTCATGTAAATTTCCGCAAAAAGAGAAAGCATAAAGGTGGAGAAAAGCTGGGGCTGACTTTGGATGTTTTGAACTCTTAAAATATTTACAACTCCTTTTCCGTCTCGGGTTTGTAATAAATCATGTACGTCAAAACTCGGTTCGCCAAAAAACTCGGTTGCACCCTGCTGCTCTAAAGCAACGATTGAACGTAAAATAGCACCCAAAGAAGCTGGTGAGATAGAGCCGTAACTGCCTTTTAAATCTGCTTTTCCCTGGTCGTTATCAGTGAGGTATTGCAGTAGTTTTTTCAAGTCTTCGAGGTCAATTAAAGGCAAGCCCTTATCGTCCGAATATTTAAAAACAATAGACATGATGCTGCTTTGTGTATCATTCAAATTTAAGATTTTACTTAAAAGCAAAGGCCCAAATTCCGTAACGGTAGCACGAAGTTTTACCCCTTTTTCGCCAGAAATCGATAGGAGCTCTACCGGAAAAGCCCGTGGCAGATAAGGTAATTTCGTTTTCGAATATCTTTCGGCAATAATGGCGTTTTCAGTTCCAGGTTCTGCGATACCGGAAAAGTCTCCTTTGATATCTAAAACCAAAGACGGGATTCCCGCATGGGAAAGTTGTTCGGCAAAAACCTGAACTGTTTTGGTTTTCCCAGTTCCGGTTGCTCCGGCGATTAATCCGTGGCGGTTGATTGTTTTCAAAGGAATGGTTACATCAACTTCGGTCACTACTTCGCCGTCGAGCATTGCTTTTCCTAAAGTGATAAATTCGCCTTTCGGGGCGTATCTTGTAGAAAGTTCCTGAATGAATTTTGCTTTATCTGTCATCTTTAATATGATTAGAAAGGTTAAAGATAAAAAATAATGAAGAGTAGGAAACGGTTTAATCGAAATATTCGAAAATTTAGGTGATGAAAGTCATTTTTAATTAAGATTAAAAAGTCGTAATTTTGACTTGTCATGAAACCTATAATTACAATCCTATTATCAGTGATCATTTTTGGAGCAAGTTTTCAGAACTCGCTTTTTATGATTGATTATAAGATTAATCAGGCTTTTTATGAAATTCATTGTATCAATAAAACAAAACCAGAAATGGATTGTCACGGGAAATGCCAAATGAAACAGGAAAGTGAGAAATCCACGAATCCTTTTAATTTGGTGAAATACTCTTTTGAGTTTAATATTTTACCTTCAGCATCGGTTGATTATTGTATTGAAAAACAAAATTTCGCTCATTCTAAATCTGTGGATTTTATCTACCAAGAATTTTTCATTCCTGAGATTTTACTCAGTATTCTGCCACATCCTCCGCAAGTGTAATTTGATATTTTCTATTAACTTCTTCTTTTTCCAATGAAATTGAAGCGGTTTGACCGTCTCTTTTAAAAGGGAAAAAACATTCAATCAAATTCTCACTTAAAAACAAATAAAATGAAATTTTCATTCAAAACTATATTTGCCTTATTGGCAATGGCATTCCTCGTGATCTCTTGTAGAACTTCTGATGATGATCCAATCGATCCCACAAATCCTAATTCGGAAATTGAAGGATTATTAAAAATTAAAGAAATCACCAATGATACTCATATTATCGAATTGTATTCTAAATCTGGTGCAACCAATTTAGGGTATAACGATATCAAACTTCGTATTAAAAATAAATCGACCAATCAGTACGAAAAAAGCGCAACTGTTAAATGGACTCCATTAATGCACATGACCATGATGACGCATTCTTGCCCGAATTCTGCAGTGCAAAAAGTAACATCTGACGGATCTTTATATTCCGGATATATCGTTTTCCAAATGCCGGGAAATGCTTCAGAATATTGGGATTTGAAAATTGATTATACAATTGGCACCAATGATTACACCGCAACAACGGTAATTGATGTTCCTGTTTCTGCTAAACAAACAGTCAGCTCTTTTATAGGATCTGATAATGTAAAATATGTGGTGGCTTATATCGAACCGAAATCGCCAAAAGTAGCGATTAATGATATGGTTCTTGGAGTTTGGAAAATGCAAGACATGATGACTTTCCCAGTGGTAGATGGTTATACCGTGAAAGTAGATCCAAGAATGCCGGGAATGGGAAATCACAGCTCGCCCAATAATGTGAATGCAACACAATCTGCCGCAGGAAAATTGTATAACGGCAAACTTTCTTTAACCATGACGGGTTATTGGAAAATCAATTTACAATTAGCAAAAGCAGATGGAACCATTTTAGCGGGACAAGAAGTTACCGAAACCAATCTGGCAAGTACCATTTTTTTCGAAATCGATTTCTAAATATTCATGATATAGCTTTTTCATTAGCCTTTAGTTTTTATTAAAGGTTAATGAAGCTATATTAATCAAAAACAAATGATTATGAAACAACTTACGCTTGTGATTTTTTTTATGATGATGACAGCGAATGGCTTTGCACAAACACATTTACAGGATTCTACCAAGTCACAAAATATCCAAGAAGTTATCGTTATTGGAACGACCAACATTTCCAATAAAGAAAACAAACCTTTGGGTTCAATTGATGAATACCTTCAAAAATCCGCAAAAGTAGATATGGTGAAACGAGGTGCTTACGCTTGGGAACCGCTCATTAACGGTTTACCCACGGAAAGAACTTTAATAACGATTGATGGAATGAGAATTTTTGGTGCGTGTACCGATAAAATGGATCCCATTACTTCTTATATTGAAGTTTCTAATTTAATGGAAGCCAGTATCAGTTCAGGTCAGGAAGGTTCTTGCCACGGAAACACGATTGGTGGTTCTATTGATTTGAAAAGAAACAAAATGATGTTTGGGCAAAAGAAATGGAATTTCAATGTTAACAGCGGTTTTGAAACGGTAAATCTTCAAAAGATTTTCGGTGCAGGAACCAGTTTTAAAACTGAAAAATTCTATACTGATGTTAATTTTATGACGAGAGATGCTGAAAATTACGATGCAGGAAATCATGTCGAAATTCCCTATTCACAATTTCAAAAAATAAATATTTCTGGAATTTCCGGTGTGAAGTTGGGTGAAAATAAATTATTAGAAGCGTCTGTTATTTACGACAAAGCAAATGATGTCGGTTATCCTGCCTTACCAATGGATGTTTCGATCGCTGAAGCGTTGATTGCTTCTTTGAAATTTCAAATGTTGCCCGAAAACGATTTCCTGAAAAGTTGGGAAACCAAAATTTACTTTAATAATATCATGCACAGGATGGATGATACCAAAAGACCCAACGTGCCAATTCACATGGATATGCCGGGTTGGAGTAAAACCTACGGTTATTATTCTCATTTAAAATCGGTTTTCAATAACCATCATTTTTTGCTGAATATTAATGGGTTTTACAATAAATCCCGTGCAGAAATGACGATGTATCCTGAAGATAAGAATGAAAAATTAATGTTCATGTTGACTTGGCCGGATGTAAGAACTTTGGCGCAAGCACTTTATCTGGAAGATCAAATCAGTCTTAATCAAAATTCAAGTTTAAAATTATCGGCTTCGGTGACGATGCATCAGAATAAAATCGAAAGTGAATTTGGTTTAAACAGTTTACAGATTTTTTATCCTGAAATGAAAGCGGAAAAAACCAGAATATTAAAGAGTCTCGCCGCGAATTACGAGTTCAATAAAAATTCATTTCAGGCAGGTTTTGGTGTAGGATATGGCGATCGTGCGCCGTCGGTTTCGGAAGGTTATGGTTTTTATTTATTCAATAGTTTCGAGAAATATGATTATATCGGAAATCCGAATCTTAAATCCGAATCTTCATTTGAATTAAACGCTTTCGTTGGTTTGAAAAAAGAAAAATTTAATGCCAAAGTTTCATCTTCTTATTTTCATATTTCAGATTATATCGTTGGGAAAATCATTGATAAACTCGTTCCGATGACGACAGGAGCAAATGGCGTAAAAGCTTATACAGCCTTAGATTACGCAACTTTATTTAATGTCAGTTTATCGACAGAACTGCAAATTGCAGAACCTTTGAAATGGACGACTCAATTAGTTTACACTCGTGGGAAAGATAATGAGCAAGGGAATTTACCATTTATGAGTCCGTTCAGTTATCAAACTTCTTTGCGCTATAATAAGAATAAATTTTCCACGGAAGTATTGGTTTTAGGAAATACGAAACATCAAGATTTTGCCCCTCAATATGGCGAATCTGAAACTCCCAATTATACGATTGCTCATATTAATTTCGGTTATTTATTTAATTTCGGAAAAACTAAAGTCTTCACTAAAGTTGGTGTGGAAAATATTTTTGATCGCTTTTATACCACTTATTCTGATTGGAATAAAATACCAAGACCGGGAAGAAATTTCTTTATTAATTTGAATTTTAGTTGGTAGAAAAATATGGTTTTAAAACTGCCAAATGTTAGCTGTTGTAAAAACAGGTTCCAGGAAAAATTCTGTAAATTTGTTAGACAACAAAATCGAAATATCATGAAAAGAGCAGATATCATCACCATTATTATTGAAGAACAGAAAGTGGTTATCGAAAGTTTGAAGCAATCTGTCGATCATTATAAAATTGCGTCGGATGTAGATGAAGAAAGCACTCATGATCCTGAAGATTTTTCGAACCAAACCCAAGCGAAAGATATGCAGCTTCGATTTGAAAAAACACTGAAGGAGGCAGAGAGAAGTTTAACTTTTTTAGAAAGTGAACTCAAATTAGAACATCATAAAATTGAAAAAGGAACGCTTGTAGAAACCGATCAGAATTTTTTATTCATTGGAATTTCTGTTCCTGTTTTCAAATTTGAAAATAAAGAAGTCATTGCTTTTTCTGATCATGCTCCTGTTTTTCAAAACATTAAAGGGAAAAACAAAGGAGATTTTGTAGAGGTTGGTTCGAAATCACTTCAAATTATAGATTTTAGTTAAATGAACGATGTGACTTCTATAGCCTCGGTTGCTTTTTATGAGAAAATTAAAGAGTATTTTTGCTAAAATTGTTTAGATGGAGTTATTAGGATATTTTGCGGCAATCGTTATTGGTCTCGTTATGGGATTAATCGGTGGTGGCGGAAGTATTTTAAGTGTTCCGATTTTCGTTTATATTTTCGGTTTTGATTCAGTAACTGCAACTACACTTTCGCTTTTTGTGGTAGGTGTTACCAGTTTGGTAGGATCGGCAGGATTTGTGAAAGAGAAAATGATTGATTTTCAAACCGCTTTAATTTTCGGAATTCCATCTGTTTTGGGAGTGCTGTTTTCGAGAAGATTGGTCTTGCCGCATTTGCCGGAATACATCATCAATCGCTGGGGAATTACCATGACTAAAGATATGTTTTTACTTTTCTTATTCGCAATCCTGATGTTGATCGCCTCTACTAAAATGATTAGGAAAACGGAAAGACCTTCGGGAAGAAAGCAAAACGAAAATAACTACACCATTTTAATATCACAGGGACTTTTAGTAGGAATTATTACAGGATTAATTGGTGCTGGCGGTGGGTTTTTAATCGTTCCTGCCTTAGTGATGTTGATCGGATTGCCGATGAAAAAAGCAGTCGCAACATCGCTTTTTATTATCGCACTCAATTCGATTCTAGGATTTTTGAGTACCATGAAAATGGTTGCTCATGATTGGACTTTTCTCATCATCTTTTCCTCATTATCGGTAGTTGGGATTTTTTTAGGAATAGTATTGGCTAAGAAAATCGATGGTCGAAAATTAAAACCCGCATTTGGTTGGGTTGTCCTGTTGATGGGATTATTTATCATTATTAAAGAAATATTTATTAAACAACAAATAGCAATATGAAAAAGTTATTGATTTTTACCTTAGCGCTGTTTTTATTAACAGCATGTAAAAAAGAACAAGAAAACACTACAAACGCTACCGAGGTTTCTGCAAAAGATCCTAACGCAGTGAGTTTGGTGCAGGAAACCCATAAGTTGACAAACGACAAAGGGGAAGTAATGAGCGTTACTTATTTTGCACAAGGAAATGATATTGCGGTGAAGTTGGAGCAAGACGGTAAGCCAGAAGAAATTCTGATTGCTAAAAAGATCAACACCAAAGGTGAACCTGTTTTTGCCAATGAAAAAATGATGTGGGAAGGCGCTCTTGGAACTGGGGGAAAGCTGACTAATGTTCAAGGTAATGTAACCCAATATAGAGAAATAGACGAAAGTAAGTAAACCTTATTTCTTAATTTATTAAGATCAAATTCCTTTATTATCTTATTTTTTTAAGTGAGATTTTTAAAGTATAAAAATTGAAAAATAATGAAAATAGAGCAAATTTATACAGGATGCCTCGCACAAGGAGCATACTATATCGTTTCAGGAAATGAAGCAGCGATTATCGATCCATTACGAGAAACAAAACCTTATACCGATCGATTAGAAAAAGATGGAGTAAAATTGAAATATATTTTTGAAACCCATTTCCACGCAGATTTTGTTTCTGGACATGTAGATTTATCAAAAAAAACAGGTGCACCAATAGTTTATGGGCCAACAGCAAATCCTGATTTTGAAGCGATTATTGCAGAAGACGGGCAGGTTTTTGAAATCGGAAAAATAAAGATCAAAGTGTTGCATACTCCTGGTCATACCATGGAAAGTTCAACCTATCTTTTAATTGATGAAAACGGAAAAGAAACCGCAATTTTCAGTGGAGATACGCTTTTCTTAGGTGATGTTGGGCGACCAGATCTTGCTCAGAAAGCAGCAAGCATGACCCAGGAAGAATTGGCGGGTATTTTATATGACAGTTTGCAGAATAAAATTATGCCTTTGTCTGATGATATTACGGTTTATCCCGCACATGGCGCTGGTTCTGCTTGCGGTAAAAATATGCAGAAAGAAACGGTGGATACTTTAGGAAATCAAAAGAAAACCAATTATGCTCTGAACCAACCTAACAAAGAATCTTTCGTAAGAGAAGTTCTGGATGGTTTATCTGCGCCGCCAAAATATTTCGGAATGAATGTCGCTCTGAATAAAGGTGGTTACGAAGATTTCGATGTTATTCTTAAAAAAGGATCACATCCTGTTTCTGCCCAGGATTTTGAAGCAGTCGCAGAAGAGACTGGAGCATTAATTTTAGATACCAGAAATGCGGCAAATTTCTATAAAGGATTTGTTCCTAATTCCATTAATATTGGTTTACAGGGAGATTTTGCACCTTGGGTTGGAGCCATGATTTATGATGTGAAACAACCTCTTTTATTGGTGACTGATCTGGGGCTTGAAGAAGAAGCGATTACCCGTTTGGCGAGAGTTGGATTTGATAATGTGATTGGTTATTTAGATGGCGGTTTTGAATCTTGGAAAAGTGCAGGAAAGGAAAGTGATCATGTTAACAGAATTTCTGCTCAAACTTTTTCAGAGCAATTCAAAGAAGATTCGAAAATTATCGATGTAAGAAACGAAACTGAATATGCTGCAGAACATGTGAATGAAGCGTACAGCAGACCTTTAGTAAATATTAATGAATGGGCGAAAACATTGGATAAAAACGAACATTTCTTCTTGCATTGCGCAGGTGGATATAGAAGTATGATTGCTGCAAGTATTTTGAATTCTAGAGGAATTAGAAATTTTTCAGAAATAGCAGGAGGTTTCAATGCAATCAAAGGAACTGATGTTCCCAAAAGTAATTTCGTTTGCCAAACAAAAACTTTAAAATAATGAGTTTAAAAAAGATTTTTATTGCAGGCCTGATTTCAATGATTTCATGGTCTTGCAAAACTGCAGTTCCGGTTTCAGAAGTCTCTCGTACAGCTATAAAAGAAATGGTAACCAATCCAGAAACAACTTTGGTTGATGTTAGAATTCCGGAAGAGTTTTCCGAAAAAACAGCCGAAGGAGCAATCAATATTCCATTAGCAAAGATTGAAGAAAATCTCGATTTTTTCAGAAAGCAAAAGCAAGTAGTGTTATTTTGTAACCGAGGAAGACAGTCTGAAGAAGCAATAAAAATTTTAAAAAAGAACGGAATTACAAACGTGTACAGCGGAAAAACTGTTCACAACATCAATGCCATTAAAAACGAAAAGAAATGAAAAATATATTAGACAATATTACTTTTAATAATGATAAAGCAAATGTTTTTCCTCTAAAGAAAACAGATGACATTAAATATTTCGCAGTGGCACTTGGGAAAG
Source organism: Kaistella sp. (assembly GCF_049588135.1). GTDB lineage: Bacteria > Bacteroidota > Bacteroidia > Flavobacteriales > Weeksellaceae > Kaistella. The sequence goes on from NZ_JBAVFG010000216.1 coordinate 19,387, forward strand.
GTGCGGTATTGAAAAAACATACAGCGCCAGTTCCTGCAACTTTAGTAGTTTTAAAAGGGGAGATTAATTTCTTAATTGAAAACGAGGAAATCAAATTGAAGCAGTTTGATGTTTATGAAATTCCTGTGAATGTGGAACACGAAGTGGTTGGTCTTGAAGAAGAAAATCTTTTCTCAGTTGCTCAAGAATTATAGAAATGATGAAATTAATTCAGAAATATAAATTGGGATTAGCCGGCATTGTCGTCGGTGGAATTTTGGGTTACGCTTATTATCACTTTGTCGGTTGTGAAAGCGGGACTTGTGCGATTACTTCCAAGCCATTTAATTCAACTGCTTATGGAATGGTAATGGGATATTTAATGTTTTCGGTATTTCAAAAATCTAAAATAAAACAAGAAAATGCTTAATTTTATTAAAAATCTTTTCGGGTCGAAAACAGTTGATTTTAAAGAGTTGTTTATCGCTGGTGCGCAAATCATTGATGTGCGAACACCTACCGAATTCAGTAACGGTCATATTAAACAATCGACGAATATTCCTTTGCAACAACTTCAAAGTGAAATGAAAAAACTCGATTTGAAAAAACCAATTATCACCTGTTGCGCAAGCGGAATGCGAAGTGCTTCTGCTAAAGCAATTCTTCAACAAAATGGTTTTGAAGTTTATAATGGAGGTGGTTGGAGTTCGCTTCAAAATAAATTAAACAAATGAAAAATTTATTTCAAGGCTGGAATCTAAACCGATTCTTGTATTTAGCAGGTGGAATATTTTTTGTACTCATTGCAGCAAATGACCGTGTTTGGTTCATGATTCCTTTTGGATTGTATTTCATGGCGATGGCAATTTTTAAATTTGGCTGTGCCGGTGGTTCATGTCAAGTTCCATTAGAAAAAGAAGAAAAGCATTTAAACTAAGGTTTTAGTTGAGTAGTATTATTAACTATTTTATTTAAAGTGATGTCACAAAAATTTAAAGAACTTATAGATTCAGAACGTCCTGTACTCATAGATTTTTTCGCAACTTGGTGCGGACCATGCAAAGTACAGTCTTCCGTTTTAACTACCGTTAAAGAAAACATTGGCGATTTAGCCAGAATTGTAAAAATAGATATCGATCAGTTTCCTGCGATAGCTGCAGAATATGGCGTTCGTGGAGTTCCGACTTTAGCCGTTTTCAAAAAAGGAGATTTGCTTTATAAAGAAAGTGGCGTTCACGATGTGAATACTTTGACTGATTTATTGAAAAAATTTGCCTAATAAGTAGATAAAAGAAAATAGATGAAAGATAAAGGGCTTACAATCAACCGTCTAAATTCTTAAAATATATTGTTAAATATTTATTAGTACTTGTTGTTTTAATACAAATTCATCACGGTCTGAGAGAAAGGGAAATTTCGTTCTAAACTTTTCCAGTTTTTCTGCTTCAAAAAGTGCGGAAACGATATTGTTATTCGTTGTTGAGATTTCTTCACCATCTGCAAAATAGCAATACGAACTTTCAGGATATTCCAAATGATTGCCATCAATTCCAATTCTATTTAAACCAAAAACATACGCTTGATTTTCAATGGCTCTGGCTTTTAACAAAGTTTGCCACGCATCAATTCTACTTTTAGGCCAATTGGCAACATATAAAATAGCGTCATAATCATCATTATTTCTAGCAAAAACAGGGAAGCGCAAATCGTAACAAACCTGTAATAAAATTCTCCAACCTTTATAATTCACGATCACTTTTTCTTTTCCGGCACTATATTTTTCATCTTCACCAGAATACGAGAAAAGATGTCTTTTATCGTAAAAAGAATATTTCCCGCTGGGTTCTACGAAATAAAATCGATTCACATATTGCTCATTTTCACAAACAGAAGCACTTCCGCAAACAGCGGTGTTTTTTTCTTTTGCGAATCTTTTCATCCATTCCAAAGTTTCTTCATTTCGATCTGCAATTTCTTCGGGCTTCATATAAAACCCAGTTGAAAACATTTCGGGAAGAATAAATAAATCTGCCGAGATTTTTTTGAAGGCCTGTTCAATTTGATTAAAATTTTCACTTTTGCTTTTCCAGGCGATATTTAAATTTAAACCGCTAATTATTAAATCGTTCATGGTGTTTTATGTTTGTAAAAGAAACCTCAATATACATATTTTTTTGTTAAAAAAGTTAATGGAATCATAAAGTGGTCTCGTTTTTGAATGGTGAAATACATCATTATAAATAACATTAAAATTTAAAATTATGAAAAAGTTATTAGTAGCATGCTCATTATTCTTTTTAGGACAAATGGCATTTGCACAAGCGTGGCAAGGAAAAGGTGATCAAAAAATCCAAGTTGGATTGAATGGTTGGGGTTATGGAACAGGGATTACAGCTACTTACGATTACGGTTTATCCAAATTAATTTCCGTGGGGGCAGGTGCTAATTTCTTTTTTAATCATCATGATGATAAATATAGAGATGATGATTTTGGAGTATTCGGTAGATTAAACTTTCACTTGCAAGAGCCCCTAGGACTTCCTTCACAATGGGATATTTATCCAGGTCTTGATTTAGGTCTTTTGGGTAAAAGCGGAACGTACTTCGGAGCGCATTTAGGAGTTCGATATTTCTTCAACCAAAATGTTGGTGTTTTCCTTGAAGCAGGGAATAATGGAAGCATCGGAGTTTCTTTCAATTTGTAAAAAATTCAGTTGTATTAAGATAAAAGGTTCTCGTTTTGAGAACCTTTTTTATTGGGCATACTTTGATAATTTGTATCTTCGCAAATCTTAAATAATTTAAACATCATCAATGACATTAATACAGTTATTTCAATTCATATTGAGCATCTCAATTCTTGTAATCCTTCATGAATTAGGGCATTTTATTCCTGCTAAACTCTTTAAAACGAAAGTTGAAAAATTCTATCTTTTCTTCGATCCATGGTTTTCCATCGCTAAGAAAAAAATTGGCGATACCGAATATGGGATTGGTTGGTTGCCATTTGGTGGTTATGTGAAAATCGCCGGAATGGTTGACGAAAGCATGGATACTGAACAACTAAAACAGCCTGCGCAACCATGGGAATTCCGCAGTAAACCGGCGTGGCAACGTTTAATCATTATGATGGGTGGAGTTACGGTTAACTTCTTTTTAGCATGGTTGATCTATTCGTCATTAAGTTATTTTAAAGGGGAAACGTATCATGATAATACCAAGTTTGAAAATGGAATTTCCGTTTCACCTGCTGGTCAAAAAATGGGTTTAAAGAATGGAGATAAAATTTTGAAAATCGATGGTAAGCCAGCCGAAAGAATGGAAACGTCTACTATTAATATGCTTTTTGCAAATCATGTAACTGTTTTAAGAAGCGGTAAAGAAATTACTTTCCCGGTAAATGAAGATGGTGTAGCTGAGGTATTGGCAGAGAATGAAGCGAAAATGTATTTCGGACCACGTTATCCTGTGGTTATTGATAGTCTTTTCCCGAAAGGTGCTGCTCAATCCGCTGGTTTGCTAAAAGGCGATAGAATCGTTGGCGTTAATGGTAAATCGGTTAAGTTTTTTGATGAATTGACACCAGAACTCAATCAGTTAAAAAATCAAGACATCGTTTTAGATATTGAAAGAAATAATACTCTAGAAAAAGTTAATGTAAAAGTAAGTAATGAAGGCAAACTTGGATTTGGAAATGACATCTCGATTGCCCAAAAAGAATTTGAAAAAACACAGGTGACCAAACATTATTCGGTTTTGGGAGCAATTCCAAGAGGTTTTACCAGAACGATTGATGTTTTGACGATGCAAATCAAGCAGTTTAAAATTGTTTTTAATACCAAAACGCAAGGGTATAAAAAAGTTTCCGGACCTATAGGAATTATCAAACAGATGCCTGAGACGATTAATTGGGAGTTTTTCTGGAGCTTTACGGCGATGTTTTCGGTTTGGTTGGCTTTCCTTAATTTAATTCCAATTCCGGGATTAGACGGTGGACACGTGGTTTTCACACTTTGGGAAATGATTACCGGAAAACCGGTTCCGCAGAAAGTTTTAGAAAATGCACAAATGATTGGGGTGATTTTCCTTATGGGACTCATGGTTCTCATCTTCGGAAATGATATTTTGAAATGGATTACCGGAAAATTTTAAAATATTTTCGAAATAATTTTGGTAGTAAAAAAAAAGTTTTTATATTTGCACACGCTTAGCGCAAAGAGCAACACTCCTCTTTAGCTCAGTTGGTTAGAGCATCTGACTGTTAATCAGAGGGTCCTTGGTTCGAGCCCAAGAAGAGGAGCAAAACCATCACAGAAATGTGGTGGTTTTTTTTTGTTTAATTTTAAAGATGAAGGTTTTTTAAAGATTATAAGCTGCTTAAAATCAGTCAATTGCTTGAGGTGTCTTCGTTTTTGATGAGTAAATGTGCTTGAGGATTAATGGCTTTTGATTCTTCATGGATAGTATGATTTCTCTTAAGTATAAAAAAACCTGCGGATGCAAGCGTCTCGCTCGTACTCATAAAACTATAAAGAACAAGAATCTGAGAAACTCATTTTTTTATTAACTTTATCTTGCTCCGTAAAGTGTCCTCGCTTTGCGGAAATATAAAACAATCAAATAACGAAAGCTTCATACAGCAAGCAATTACCATTCGACAAAGAACTCAAAAGCAACGCCGAAACTGTAACACAGGATTTGCGACTTATTGAACGTTTTTTTTACCCAATCAAGAAGTTACAGAGCGATTAAGTTTAGTTTCAAATATAATCCCGGATTTATGTCAGGATTTTTTTTAAATTTGTAGAAATCACCAACTATGAAACGACTATTGTTATTACTGTTTTTTAGCTTTTTTTTAATGAGCTGCAAAAAAGATAAAGTAGATGCTACCACAACCCAAACTTTGCAGTCCAGTATCAATGATATGACGTCTAGTCTAAATACTTTACAGCAAGTTAAATTTAATGAAGCACTTTATATTTTAAAGACTTTCGGTGTTGATGCTGAAGGGGGAGCCAATGAATTGAAAGCGCTAGGGGTTTTAATTAATGGAAAGAAAGTCCCTGAAATATTTTCATTAGCAGATCAAGTTGCTCAGAGGAATGGAGTAGAGTGGTCGAGCACAGGACCACCTTCTTTAGGCGAAATGAATATCTTTGGAAATGATAAGGCAAAAGAATTTGATGCGAATGATATTCAGGCAAATTCCTTGAATGTAGCGGTAAATAGCATTGGAAATGATGCTGTTTTAGGACCACAATCTTTACAAGTGGTGCCAAGGTTGGTAGATGCAACAGGGCAGCCAATTGTTTTTGATGGTGCTGCTTTAGAAGTAGTTTTAGAGGTCTTCAGTGGTGGCAGTCGTATTTTAACTGCAAAGAATTTGATGCTGGATGATAACTTTAAAGGATTTAATGTGAGATTTGCGTCACTTCCTTCAGAGAAAATAGTGGATCAAAGTATTGATATTACCGTATCTGTTAAAACGACAAAGAAAACCTTTAAAATGTCGAAAATTGGAGTAGCGGTAAATCCTAGAGCACTATTGATGCCTGTCGAAAATCCTGCCGACAATTCAGAAACAGCGATTGAAGATCTGTCCGCAACAGCTGATGCTTCTGGTGCAATTCCAGATGCTAAAGTACCCACTGCTGATCCGAAAGCCAGTGTTTCGAAGTTTCTTAATAATTTGTCTGCGCAGAATCTTCGTGGAGCTTATGATGTTGCCGATAATCCCAATTGGGGTTCTTATGAAACGTTCTCTAATCCAACATCAGGATTTGGTGGAGTGAAAAGCATTAACGTAAAAAATCTTACGACCAGCAATACTTCTCCAAACGCAGCGAGTGTAAATGCGAATTATGACATTACCGATAAAGAAGGTAAAATAATTAGCGTGCAAGTAACTTTTGGGTTAAAGAATGTCAATGGTGACTGGAAAATTTCAAGCTATAAAATCAATTAAAATGTCTTCACAAAAACTTATTCAAGATTTAAAAAATACCATTCAGAACATCCCCGATTTTCCGAAACCTGGTATTCAGTTTAAAGATATAACGCCCATTTTTCTTAATCCAAAACTCTATGAGGAAGTCATTGCTGACTTGGCGAATTTCAGTCGTGGTAAAATTGATGCCGTTTGTGGTATTGAGAGCCGTGGTTATCTTTTCGGGATCGCAATTGCAGTGGCATTAGATGTTCCTTTTATTTTGATTCGGAAACAAGGAAAATTACCGCCTCCTTTTGTAGGTCAAAAGTATGACTTAGAGTATGGGTCAGCAGAAATAGAAATGCGAACCGGACAATTGCAACCCGGACAAAGAGTTTTGATTCATGATGATTTATTGGCAACTGGCGGCACCACCGAAGCTGCCGCACATCTTGTTCAAAAACAAGGTGGAATTGTTTCGCAGTTTAGTTTCTTAATTGGACTGCAGGATTTACAAGGCGAGAACCGACTTCAAAAATTCAATGCTGAAGTTCATCAAATCTTAACCTACTAGCTTAAAATATAATAATTTAGAACTTTCAACGAAGTATAATTTTACGAAAAATGTTTTTTTGAGCATAATTTTGTATATCGCTTAAAAACAGTTAAATTTGCACTTCAATTTTTATAAAAATTATGGCAAAATTCAAATCTCGCACCAGCAAAAAAGAAATGGAAGGTAAGGAAACGGTAGAAGTTTTCAAAGACCTGGATAGAGGTGCACTCGATACTGAGAAATTTCTCGAAAAAAACGCGAAATCTTTAATGATCGTCTTTGGGGTGATATTGGTAGGTGTTTTAGGGTATTTTGCTTTTCAGCAGTTTTATGAAGCGCCAAGAAATGAAGACGCTACTTTGGGATATCTTGCTGCTCAAAAAAATCTAGCAGATGGGAAAGATGATCTGGCTTTAGGTGGAAAAAGCGCAGCGAATCCTGGTTATTTAGGAACTTATAATGAGTACTCTGGAACCAAGGTTGGTAAACTTTCTTCATATAATGCAGGTTTAATTAAATTCAAAGAAGGAAAATACCAAGAGGCTTACGATCTTTTGGATAACTTTTCATCAGATAACAAAATCTTAATGGCTTTAAAATATGGTGCTATGGCAGACTGTGAAGCCAACCTTAACAAAAGCGAAGATGCATTATCACTTTTGAATAAAGCGATTTCGGCTTCAGATGATCCTTACACTTCTTATTACTTTACAAGAAAAGCAGGAATCATGGCAATCGCTTTGAAAAAGAATGCTGATGCTAAAAAATATTTCTCTACAATCGATGAGAAATATGAAGATTACGATAACGGAATGTCTGACTCGTATATCGAAATGGTAAAATATTACTAATTAAAAAATACTATAATGGCAACTGTAAATCTGTCTGATTACCAACCATTACAAATAAACGATGCCGGTTCTTTTAGAATTGGCATTGTCGTTTCAGAATGGAATGATTTTGTAACCTCTAATCTTCGTGATGGTGCTTTAGAAGCGCTAATAAAAGAAGGGGTAAAAAAGGAAAATATCAAGGTTTTTAATGTTCCCGGTGCTTTCGAACTCAATTATGCGTCGATGCAGCTTTGCAAAACGGGATACTTTGATGCTGTCATCTCCATTGGTTGCGTAATCCGTGGAGAAACATCGCATTTCGATTATGTTTGTTCTGCAGTCGCACAAGGAATTAAAGACTGTAATATTTTAACAAATGTCCCAACCATTTTCTGCCTTTTAACCGATGATACGAAAGAACAATCGATCGCCAGAAGTGGTGGTGCATTGGGAAATAAAGGAATTGAAGCCGCAGTTACTGCGCTGCAGATGATTGATTTTAAAAGAAAACTGTAATAAGTTTCACTTAGTATAATTAAAATAACAGACTCCTAAAGTCAAAAAAACACCATCCGATTATGTACGCATCAAAACTAAAACCTTATCTGTATTTGGGCCTATTCTATGGCGTGGTTTCCCTGATTGTAAGAATTATTTTTATCTTTCATCCAATCACTACGGTGAGTTTTGGGTTTTTTGAAAGTTTGAAAATTTTATTTATTGGTGGGTTAACCGATGTGTTTGTTTTTATTTTAGCAAGTAGTATTTTCACGCTTTATTCTGTATTCTTATCCGATTCAAAATATAAAAAACCTTACGGATTTATTATTTTCGGACTTTTTGTTTTGGCATTTTTATATACTGCTTTTGTTCCGGGGAATATTTTCAAACAATATGGAGGTTCTTTTCCTGAAGTTGCAATGGGTTTTATTGGACTAAAAACTTTGTGTTTTGGATTGATGCTTTTTCTGCCGTCTCAAAGAATTAAGATTCGAAATATTCTTTACTTTATTGTGCTTTTTCTTTATGTTTTATTAATTATTTTCAACGGAGTGAGCGAGTATTTCTTCTGGAATGAATTTGGGGTTCGCTATAATTTCATCGCAGTTGATTACTTAATTTATACGAATGAAGTTATTGGAAATATCATGGAGAGCTATCCTGTTGTTCCATTATTTACTTCAATTTTAGTTTTAACTTTAATCGTCACGTGGTTCATTTATAAAAAAACAAAAGACGAATTATTAACGTTACCGAATTTTATTCAAAAGATTGTTTTATTAATTTCCTTCGTTGTTTTATGTGGAATCAGTTTGTTCATTATTCCTAAATTAGGTAAAATTAAAACGGATAATACTTTTGTGCAAGAAATTCAGGCGAATGGTTTCCCGAAATTTTTTAATGCATTTACTCAAAAGGAATTAGATTATTTTCAATTCTATCCAACGATGAATCAACAATCGGCAGAAAGTGACTTTTTAAAGCAGTTTAATCCGCCAACTTTATCAAGGAGTATTGATCCTGAAAATCCTGAAGTCCGCAAAAATGTGGTGTTAATTTCAATTGAAAGTTTATCTGCAGAATTCATGGAGCATTATGGGAATAACCAAAAGATAATGCCGTTCTTGGATAGTTTGGCAGATAAATCATTGATGTTTACCAATCTTTATGCAACTGGAAATCGAACGGTTCGTGGTTTAGAAGCGCTTACTTTATGCATTCCACCAACGGCAGGAGAAAGTATCGTCAAGAGAGAAAATAATAAAAACAAGTTCAGTACAGGAAGTGTTTTTCAATCAAAAGGTTACGATGTGAAATTCCTTTATGGCGGTTACAGTTACTTCGATAATATGGAAGATTTCTATAAAGGAAACGGCTATGATATTGTAGATCGAAATAATTTTAAACCAGATGAAATCACCTTTGCCAATGTTTGGGGAGTTTCAGATGAAGATATGGCGAAGAAAGCGATTCAGGTCATGAATCAGGAAGCAAAATCTGGGAAACCTTTCTTTAATCATTGGATGACGGTTTCTAACCACCGGCCATTTACCTATCCAGACGGAAGAATTGATATTCCCGGAACGGCAAAATCGCGAGATGGTGGCGTAAAATATACCGATTATTCCATTCGTAAGTTTTTCGAAATGGCAAAAAAGCAAGATTGGTATAAAAATACAGTCTTCGTTATCGTTGCCGATCATTGCGCTTCAAGTGCTGGAAAAACCGAGCTTCCGATGGATAAATACCGAATCCCTGGAATGATATTTTCTGAAGGTTTTATCGAACCACAAAAATTTACCCAGACCATGTCACAAATCGATGTGATGCCGACTTTATTTGGACTGCTTAATTTTAAATACCAGTCGAAGTTTTTAGGTCAGGATGTTTTCACCAAAAGTTTTGAGCCCAAAGCGTATGTTGCTACTTATCAGGATTTAGGTCTGATAAAAGACAACTATTTAACCATTATCTCACCGACTAAAAAAGTAAAGCAGTATTCTTTAAGTTTACAGCCATCAAATAATTCTGAAGATTTTAAAATCTTTTATGACGAAACGCCGGTTAAGAATTTCCAGCAAAGTTTAGTTGAAGATTGTATTTCAGTTTATCAAAGTGTCTCATTTTGGTTGAAAGAAAACAAACTCAATAAATAAACTTTTTTGTAATTTTAGCGAAAGATTAAATTATGAAATGGACAAGCGATAGAAGCGGAAATGTCGAAGATAGGCGTGGATCTGGCGGCAGAGGCAGCGGACTTGTCGGTGGTGGTTTGGGAACTTTAATAATTGCAGCCATTATATTTTTTCTGGGAGGTGATCCATCAGCGATTTTATCTTCAGGGATGGGAAATGCTGGATCACAAACTGAACAACGTGATTTGAATGCCAATGAACTTAAAGTTCGTGATTTTGTTGAAATGATCACTGCGGAAAATGAAAAAACATGGACCAAGATATTCAATGAAAATGGAATGCAGTACCGTCCTGCGAAAGTAGTGATGTTCGAAGATATTACCCAATCTGGTTGTGGAACTGCGGAAGCAGCAATGGGTCCGTTTTATTGTCCGGCAGATCAAACCGTGTATATGGACATGAGTTTTTTCAAAGAATTAGAGCACCGGTTCGGCGCAAAAGTAACTGAGTTTTCAATTGCTTATGTTCTGGCTCACGAAATGGGACATCACGTGCAAACACTTTTGGGAACGACTCAAAAAGTAAATCGGCTTCGAGCCAGTGGAAAGTATTCTGGAACAGAAATGAATAAAGTTTCTGTTGCAACCGAACTTCAGGCAGATTTTTATGCCGGGCTTTGGGCAAGGCAAACCGATAACCGCGAACATATCTTAGAGCCTGGTGATATTGAATCTGCAATTTCTGCCGCTGAAGCAGTTGGCGACGATAATATCCAGAAACGATCGCAAGGCTATGTGAATCAGGAAGGTTTTACGCACGGCAGTTCTGAGCAACGAAAAGAATGGTTTATGAAAGGTTATGATACCGGAGATATTCGTCAAGGAGACACTTTCAATGCGTTGTTGAAATAGAAAGTACTTATCTTGAGTTTTTTTGAAGGTAATGGTTTGAGAACCAAATTTCTGTAATTATTAGAAGAGATTTGTGATTAACTTTTTCATACTATTCTTATTTACCAAAAATTGATTTACCTCTCAAATCTAAGGTGCGCATCATAACATCGGAACCGCTCAAGTTGGCCATTTGAGTTAACTTTTCTCGCATCTCGGTGCTATAATCCGATAAATATAGCGTAATAGAATCTGCAAATAATCTTTCGTCCTCAGTATTTAGCGTAACGTATCCTTTTTCGCCAGAAGTTAAGCCTAACATTGTTTTTTTTATTTGTGACCAGTAAAGTTGGGTTTCATGTTTATCTCCATCGTTTTTGACCTCTACTCTAATAAAACTCTCTGTCATTTCTACCTTGAATTTCTCACTGCTATAACCACTTGAGTTAACTGTAGTAATATATTTTTTGTGGTTATTGAGCCATTTTAGGGTTTCTTGTTTGCTTTGTGCTGTCGCCGAATTAAACAGCATGATTGAAAATAAAAGCGTAAAAATGTATTTCATGATTTCTATAATTTTAAATGGCTAATATGTTAATTTCATTTTTTTAATCTGTTGTGTATTTAGAAACTTTCATCGTTACTTCGTTTTCCTTTAATGTTCTAAGGTTTCTTCGGTGTGCTATAGATATGTTTTAAAATCCACAAAAAAAATCCAATTCGGAAAGGGGTCTTCCAGGACAATTAATCGTTCTAAAATACTTTCGGTATCTAATCTGGAAAAGAATCATCCTCTTCTTTTCTGGCTGAAGAAACATGCAATTCTTTAATATTTTTTAATTGATCTAAAGCAGTCAAATCTTCTAATATAATATTGGTTCGCCAAACATCAAGATATTCCAAATTAATAAGCTGATTAAGAAAAGGCAAACTGGCTTTTGTAATTTTGGGATGTTTCATGAGCGTGAGGCTTTTCAACTGCTGCAATTTGGAGATAAGTTTTACAGCTTCATCTGTGACCGCAGTTTCTTTGAGATAAATAGAATGGATAATCTTCACCTTGTCAGTAAGCATCGCAAAACAATCGTCATTGTAGTCCGAGTCATCTATTCCTGCAACAACAGAAACTTCTGTAGGAATATCTTTGGAATCATTGACTTGGCAAAAATGCCACCAAAATGTTTTTTCTTCGCCTTTGAGTTTCATTTTGTCTTGATAATCATTGATGATTAGTCGTTGTTACATAGACTAATTTTTAGAGGTTTGAAATTGGATTCATCATCATAAGCAAAAAAGACGGTATAATCTCGATTAAGAATATCCCAAGAATCTCTTGTTTTAAATAGAGCTGTTTATGATACTCTGATCAGAAGAATTTTTAAATGAAAATTCTTTTTTTTGCATAAAGCTTTTAAGATCATTCTGGCTGACAGTTACGATTTCCTCCAGTAGCTGTAAATTTTTGTCTTTAAAACCAGATTGTACAAAAGCCAAGGTAAGGCATGATGAGAAAATGAAAAACAATAATTGTAATGAGAAAGATTTCATGGTTATTAATTTTTATTTATTTATTTATTGTTTTTAAATAATCCTCTTCATTAATTCTTAGTAAAATTAACCTAAGTATAGCTTAAAAAAAATACAGCAGAATGAGTATTTTAAGACAATAAAATCTAAATAAATCCCTGAAGAATACAGTTTTTAATGAGATGTGCGGTGTTTTTAGCATCTGATTTTGCCAAAATATTAGTGCGGTGTTTCTTTACCGTTAATATACTGATGAATAGTTTTTCCGCAATTTCGGCATTATTTAGTCCATTCGCTATCAGTTTAATAATATCAATCTCCCTTTTAGAAAATTCTGTTAAATTCTGATTATCCTCATCAAGACTTAAATCCATAAAAGATGGTTCGCCGTTTAGTCCAATAAATGATATTTTATAGGTGTTTAAATTACTTAAGTGATCTATACGAGTATGGATATTTAATGACTTTCCCAATCCACCATTTTCATCCAAAGAGAGCATAAGTGACTGATGGTTAAATAAGGCATATTCTCCATTTTCTAATTGAAATCTAAAACAGTAACTTGTTTTATAACTTAACATTTTTGCATAACCAACTTTATTGTAAAAAAAATTGGTTGAAGCTGCCTCTGCTTTTGCAACAAAATCGATATCATCTGGATGAATCGCTCCTAAAATATCATTAAAAGTAACTGTTTCTGGATTGTAGCCATGTATTTCTGCTATTGCCGGACTTACGTGAGAAAGCGTCATGTCATAAAAATCAATGATATAAAAATAAAAAGGACCTGTGCTGATAATCGAATTGGAAAGGTCATCAAAAGAAATTTGATGTACAGGTATTGATTGAGCAGTTCTATTAGAAAGCCAAACATTGTGTAAGTTTTGTAGTTCAGAAGTCATAGAAAGCTCTTTTGATAAGTTAATATATAACTATTAAAAATTAAGCGACATTTTAATATGCCTATTCATTTGTTTTATAGATTAAAATTAAGATTTATTTTTTAATTTACGATGAAGATTAAGAGGCCAATTTAAATTTCATATTCGCCAGATTGTTCGGTTGTTTTTGCGAATCCTGCTCCAGAATTATTTGTTAAAACGTCAATTTTCAACAAAGCTTTTTACGATAAATTGAATAGCCCCACAGATGTGGAAAAGATATGCAGTAATATGAATATGTTACGCAAAAATCTCACAACGTATAACAGAGGCAATTCAAAGCTACTGGTAATTGCCCAACAAAAATAATGAAAGGATCATTATTCGTCCCCAGGTTTTGAGACTGATCCAAAAAAGTCGTAGTTTAAAATAAACTACGACTTTTTAAGATATATAAAGAAAATTTTTAGTTCTGATTTGCGGTGTTCTCTGCTGAAGTTTTCGCTTCATCTAATTTGTTCTGAACTTGCGAAGCAACTTCACTTGCTTTAGATTTCAAATCGCTTCCGAATTTGTTGAAATTGTCTTTCGCAGTATTGATGGTGTCTTTTACCGCTTGCTTTTCTTCAGGGGTGGCGTTTTTGTATTTCCACCAAGCTAATGCCCCAAGTCCTAATAAAGCTAATAAGCCATTTTTTTTAGTGCCCATAATTATTATGTTTTTAATTTTTAATGAATAAGTAATTTGATGCTTTTTGTTATGTAAATTCTATGCCAAAGAGATTTCTATAAACACTAAAGTTTTGTTAAGAGCCTGTTTAAAAATTAAATAAAGAAAAGTTTATGAGCATAATTAAATAAGAAAAATAACTTATAAAAAACTGATTGTCAGTTGTTTATGTTGATTATTTTTCGTAACTTGTTGGTTACTAAGCAAATAAGTTATAATGAAAAATTACTCAACAAACATTTCTGACAATCAGTGGCAATTTATAAAAAAGACTTTAGAATTTGATAATAGAAAAAGAAAATATGATCTGCGGGAAATATGGAATGCCATTATGTATCTGGTAAAAACAGGATGCCAATGGCGGATGCTGCCGAACGATTTACCAAAATGGCAATTGGTTTACTATTATTATAGCAAATGGGCAAATGCGGAAAATTTCGATCTCCTTCTTTCCAAATTGCGGGAAAAAGTCAGATTAAAGAGAAACCAAAATACGGAACCAAGTTTAGGAATTATGGACAGCCAGAGTGTAAAATGGGGGAATAACCGTTCTTTAAACGGTTTTGACGGAAACAAAAAAGTAAAAGGAATTAAACGACACGTGGTGGTGGATAAAAACGGATTTTTATTAGCAATAATGGTAACTGTAGCCAATGTACACGATAGCAAAGCTGCAGAATTATTAATGAGAACTTTGGCTTATTTTTTAACTCCGATAAAGGTGATCCTTGCAGACGGAGGCTATAGAGGAGAAGTTATAGAACAAGTAAAAAACCGCTTTGGTTACCTCATTAATGT
>NZ_JBAVFG010000217.1:0-2476 GCF_049588135.1 Kaistella sp.
TCTTTAAATTTCGCTTGAATTTCATTCTTTATTTGAAAGTAATTTTTATGATAGTATTCTGAAATTTTTATTATTTTTTTATCATTCTTATAAAGGTAAAGATATTCATAAGTTCCACCACGAGAAGAAAGGTGAGAATATTTCCATCCGTTAATTTCTGAATTTTTATAAGTTTCAGTTTTAAGTCCAAAAAAACGCTTTATTATAATTTCATTTTTATCTATTTCCACTTTTATCATTTTCGTTCTTAATTCTCCAAATAATAGATATGAAAAACTAAAAATTATAATGCCCGGAATAAAAATTTTAGGGAACAATTTATCATCGTAATATGGATCACTAAAAAAATTAGGAATTATTATATAAATAAGAAAAGAAAATGCACAGAGCAGAATTAGCATAAAATATGATTTGAAAGTAAATTCTGATTTCATTTTTTGTACGGTTTGATAATAGGTACGCTTGAAGACAACGTATGGTGATTGTCGCTGTTACCAAAAATTAAATTAAACAAAAATTTTAAAGATGCAAACTGACCTTCAAATTCAAGACCAATCTGCAATAGCTACAATCACGTGTTGGCAGATAGTGCATTTTTTACTTAATATATTCGTCAATTTTTATATTTCTATTTTCATTATTCGCTTCCCTTATTGCTTTCAGAATAGTTG
Organism: Kaistella sp.; assembly: GCF_049588135.1. GTDB lineage: Bacteria > Bacteroidota > Bacteroidia > Flavobacteriales > Weeksellaceae > Kaistella. The sequence continues at coordinate 672 of NZ_JBAVFG010000217.1, forward strand.
AGATTTGAATCTTATTAATCATATTTTTGTCAAAGAAAACATATTCAATTGTTTTTGTGTTTTTCATATCCTCTAATGGGTTTCTTGAAAGTAGCACTAAATCTGAATTATAGCCAATTTTTATTTTTCCAGTATTTCTTTTCATCCAATTGCTCGGCTCAACTGTTGCTGAATAAAGCACTTGTGAGTTGGTTATTCCAGATTTTGATAATGATTGTAATTCATTATGAAGTGAAAATCCGGGAACCATTGTTGATACATTAGCGTCTGTTCCAGCCATAATCGTAACTTTATTGTCAACCAACGCTTTTGTCATAATATGAATTGCTTCTACATAAGTTTTCCAAAAAATCGCGGATAATTTTCTTGCATCGGGATTATCTTCTCCATCATATTCATATCCATTTTTACTTGGTAACCAACCTAATTTGTAAATTGGTGTTCCTTCAATAATTTTAGGATTGGCATATTTTAGTTCTATTTTTTTAAGTTCAGATTTTAAATCAAATCTTTGTTTAGGAAAGCTTTCAATTAACGAAATAGTAGAAGTTACACAAATATTGTTTTCTTTTAATTTTTTTGCAATTTGGTTTGAATGTGCTTTTAAGAAATTTATATATTCTTTTGGGTTTTTAGAAATTGATTTTCCAAAATCATCCATATTTTTCACGGTTATTTCTTCAACGTGAGCAATTTCTTTTTGACCTGAAGTATAAAACGCATCTAAATTAACTAAAGGAATATGTCCAATAACAGGAATATTATATTTTTTGGAAATATCTATTGTGGTTTTAAACATTTCGGGATTAACAAAACCGTACATTTTAACCGCATCATAACCTTGTTCTTTTATCTTTTTTATCTCTTTTTCTGCATCGCCTTTCGTTGAATAATTGATTGATTGTCTAGTCCATTGATAATAATATCCCATTATTCCACTTTCACTAAATATTGGTGGAGATGCTATAAACATTTGTGGTCCAAATCCATTTTTTTGAATTGATTTTCTCCATTCTAAAGTAATTGGTCTTCCAGCCATTTCTCTAATAGAAGTTACTCCATTAACTAAATATAAAAATAAATCATTTTTGCTTTCTTTTAAATGAACGTGAGAATCAATAAGACCTGGAATTAAATATTTATTCGTTCCATCAATTATAACAGCATTATTTTCGACATGTTGATTTTCTCCTAAACGAATTATTTTGCCATTTTTAATAATTACATCTTGATTTTTAATGAAGTGGCTACAATCTTCTGAAAGTACATTTGCGTTTTTTATTTGAATTATTTCGGTTGGTTTAACAATTGAAGAAATATCAATAACTTTTGTTGATTTACCTAAAACCTTATTTAATTCATTATCCGACCACAAAAACACACAAATAGAAATGCTTAATAATGCCATAACAACGTATAGCAATTTCCTAAATCTCATTTTTTTCATAAATTTATTATTTTAATTATGTTGCAAAAATAAGGTTATGAAGATATGATTTCTACCGTGAATAGTGATTAGGTATGAAATACGCTATTTTAGGTATGAAAATTATAAAGACAATAATTGTTCTTTATAATTTTTAGAAACTGGTAATTCAATTTGAGTTAGAAAAATGGTTTCTTGATTTTTCCAAGCTTTAAAATGAGTTGGATTTATTAAATGGGAGCGATGGATTTGAATTAAAAAATCAAAATCTTTTTGAATTTTTTTAAGTGTACTTCGAATTAATTTTGTTTTTATTTGACTTTCAACTAGAAAAAAAATTTCCACATAATTTTGTGAATTAGAGACACAAATCAAGTCA
>NZ_JBAVFG010000218.1:0-2748 GCF_049588135.1 Kaistella sp.
AAGTTGGTGTTCTGAAAAGTCGATTTCGTGTCGAGGTAAGAAAAGTTTCCTTTGGTATTGAATTTTCCTTTAATCCATCCAAAATCCAAATCATTTTTTATTCCTTTATAAGCATCTTTTTCATCCAGATAATTGATTTGATAATTCAGAAAAGAAGTATTTTTCCACTGATTTAAAAAACTGAAAATTAATCGGTTTTGAGTAATTTGATTAAATTCCTGCGCCAAATTAAAATCACGTGAAAACTCAACATCATTGATTAGGTCCAGAATATGAAACTGCGAATTGATATGTTGAAATTCGAAACTTGGTGTTCCTTTCCAGTTATTTTTACTAAAGGTTTTGTTTCCAAAAACGCGTCCGGCGTAACCGATATTTTGGTTGGCGTCTTTAGAAGAAAAAAGATTGAGATCATAGTTGCTCAAAGAAAAATCGGCTCCAACTTTTCCGTTGTTTAAAAGAACTTCGGCGTTGGTAGAAAAAACCTGTGCTTTTTGTGGAGAAGGTAATTTTCTTACTGCTTTATAATTACCTGTATTTAGACCCACATATTCGAAAACCCTTCCATTATTCGTGGTTTGCTTGATGCGATAATCGCCTAAATTGTCGCCAAAGTAAGTAAACGCAACCTGATACAATGTTTGAGTTTGATCGCTGGAGAATTCGTAATAATTTCCATTTTGATCCTGAATAAGTTGGTAAAGGATTTTGTTTACATCATATTCCGAAACTGTTCCGGAAGGTGCGTACATTAAATCGGGATTATTTCCTGCGTTGGCTAAGATCTGCTCATCTTCTTTAGATAAATTTAAAGAAAGCGGTGCGTTTTTATTATCGTTTTCCATAAACCAGTTGAAACCGAATTTCACTTTTTCTCTTTCGTGTTGAACGCCACCCGTGACCAAAAATCGGGTGTAATTTCGGTTGGTATAATTGTAAGAAATGGTAATGAAATTCTGTTTGAAAATCGGTCGGAAACTGGTAAAGGTAATTTCTCCCGTATTATAATTAATAATGTAATCCTGACTTTCGCCACGTTTCATTAAAATTCCGTCGATGAAAACCTGTTCTGAGCCAGAAATAATCGTGATAAACTGTTCGCCATTTTTTCCGTTTAAACGATAAGGACCTTGGTTTCCTTCTACACCTTGAAATCGAATGCGGTGAAATTCACTTCTTGCAACTCCGGCAGAAATATCTATAAAAGTTTTATTTTCCTGGCCTAATTTTGTTTCAAATTCTAAACCCATACTTCGCCTTTGAAAACGACCGAAATAGGTGCGGTCATCCATTAGATCCAAATGGCCGGCACGCAATATCGAGTTATCTTTGATGTTGAGTTGCATATAAATCTTGTCGAATTCCTCCAGGGTTTGCGTATAACCGTCGGCTTGAATCGGCAGATTATGATCGGAAATTGAAGCCAGAATTGAAACATCATTTGATAGTTTTCCGGTAATCTGTAAATCCATCGAACTTTGTACGCTTTGTCCTTGATTATTGCCAAAAGTAATTCCGCGGATAATAGAACCTTTAGAATTTAAATCCCCTAAAATTTGAGAACGATTATTTTTAACCAAAATACCTTCGTCAATAATCGTTTTATTCGGCATTCTAATAAAATCTAAAGTATCTTTTGAGAATACCTCTTTATTTATTTTTGCAGCAAGTATGGAATCTTTTTTAAGAGAGTCTTTGGGGATATTGGGATTATGCCACGTAAAAAGCTGTGCATTCATGATGTGAAATGCGGTAGTGAAATAGAAAATGAAAAATATTTTTTTTGCCAAAATAGTAGCTGAAACCTTTTTTGTAAAAGTAACGAAAAACTCTTTTTAAAATTGTTTTTGCATATTTAACATTTAATTCACGCTTAAATTGGTGAATAAGTATAAAAGATTGTATTTTTGTCATAGAAATTATTAATTAACTAAACTTTTTAAAACATGAAAAAATTCTATTCTTTATTTGCAGCGGTAATTTTAGCTGCTAGTGTAAATGCACAAATGACTGTTTTTAGTGCAACTTTTGATGATGTAACTGGTACTGGAGGAAACGATGGGTTGTGGAGTGGTTCTGCAGCTAATTCTGCAGCAACAGCTCCTACAGGTTGGACATATGACAGTATGTATAAAGGTGACAAATGTCTTAAAGGTGGGACGGGAGCTAAAGCTGGTTCAATAACAACGCCTGCATTAACTGAACTTTCTGGAAATGCAACATTAACTTTCAAAGCTGGAGCTTGGGATGGTAGTAGTGAGAAACTTACTCTTGATGTTGCTATTATAGGAGGTGGAACTTTAGATATTTCAACCGTAACGATGGTAAAAGGAGCATTTACGACTTACACAATCGCAATTAGTGGAGGTACTGCAAATAGTAAATTGAAGTTTACCGCACCAGTTGCAACTAATAACAGATTCTTCATTGATGATATTTTAGTAACTGCACCAACTCAAGCGGTAGGTGACGTAAACGCAACTAAAGTAAATTTAGTTAAAAATACCGTAGTTGCAAATGCAATCATGTTCTCCGCAAAAGCAGACGTTCAAATTTTAAACATGAATGGTCAAGTTGTTAAAACGGCTTCTGTAAATGAAAATACTTCATTAGACGTTGCAACTTTAGCAAAAGGAATGTATGTTGTAACTGCAACTGTGAACGGAAAAGCAGTTTCTCAGAAAATTATCAAAAAATAATTTTTTTTCCCAGAAAAGATTGAAGCCTCCGTTTGGAGGCTTTTTTTGT